>JALYHQ010000018.1 GCA_030776455.1 Acidobacteriota bacterium
CCGCTGACCCATACGGCCGGCAGCGCGCGTTGCAGCATGGGATAGAGCGCCCAGACCGCGTACGCGATCATAAGAACCGGCGCCACGCCGGGAACCACCAGCGGCCATTTGGCTCTATAGAAAGAGCTGTTGAGCAGCCCGATCGCGAGGAAGCTGGCCACCGCGCAAGCCGGAAACAATATCAGCGCCGCCCACCGCGTCCAGACCGGCCAGGCGCCCTGAACCGCGGAATAAAGCAGCAAGACGAGCAGCGCGATCCACAGCGCAATGGATGCCAGCATACCGAATGCGGCGGCGAGCCCGTTGCCCGCTGCGTCGCTGCCGTGCAGATCGGACAGCGAGGCCATTGACATGATCCACAGCAGCATCGCTCCCACGGCTAGCAGCACATTCAGAACGTTCATAACAGTGGCGTGGTGCCAGCCTACCACAGCGCGGCCCGGGCGTGCCGTGTCCTGGTGTGTTACATTTTTCCGCTCCGTTGCATCTAACTGAGATGCCAGGGCCCTGGTCCCGTTTCGACTGCATACCGGCGCGGCGCACCGGCGCCAGTGGTCAAAGATGTTGTTGTTTATCAACTACTTCGCTCCAGGGCGAAGCCAGGGAGTGAAAAACTAACACATGCCCAATCTTACAACCGAGACCCATAAGGAAACCATTTCCACAGGTATTCCGGGGCTTGACCAGATACTCACTCCGGGACTTCCTCCAGGCCACTTATACCTGATTGACGGCGACCCCGGAACCGGCAAGACTACCCTCGGCATTCAGTTCCTGCTGGAAGGGGTCTCGAGGGGCGAGGCCGTGCTTTATATCACTCTTTCCGAGTCCGAGCGGGAGTTGCGTCAGGTAGCCCACTCGCATGGCTGGAACCTCGAGGGAATCGATATCTTTGAATTACTGCCCTTTGAAGACACTCTGCGGGTGGAGGAGCAATACACGATTCTGCATCCCGGCGAAGTGGAGCTTTCGCAGACCCTCAAGGCGATCCTGAAACGGGTGGAGGATGTACAGCCCAAGCGCTTGGCCTTCGACTCCCTCTCCGAGTTGCGGCTGCTGGCGCGAGAACCGCTGCGCTTTCGCCGCCAGCTGCTCGCGCTCAAACAGTATTTTGCCGGCCGCGACTGCACGGTGCTCCTGCTGGATGACCATACTTCCGGTGTCGACGAACGCGACATTCAAAGCATTGTCCACGGTGTGGTGCGGCTGGAAAACCTGCCGCGTGAATACGGCACCAAGCGGCGACGGATGGAAGTGGTCAAACTTCGCGGAGTTCAGTTCCGCGAGGGCTATCACGACTACAAGATCCGTACCGGGGGGTTGGAGGTTTATCCCCGGCTGGTGGCCACCGAACACAAGCGCCGGTTTCCTCCCCAACTGGTAACCAGCGGGATCAGCGAGCTGGATGCGCTGCTTGGCGGGGGACTCAACCGGGGCACCAGCACCCTCATCATGGGTCCCGCTGGAGCGGGCAAGAGCACCATCGCGCTGCGCTATGCGGCGGCCGCGGCGGAGCGCGGCGAGTACGCCTACTTCGTCACTTTCGACGAGGGTCTCCCAACGCTTTTAGAGCGGGCCGAAGGACTGGGGTTGCGCATCGAACCGCTATTGGACAGTGGGCGCTTGCTCATCGAGGTAATCGATCCGGCGGAGCTGTCGCCGGGACACTTTGTTACCAACCTGCGCTCCCAGGTGGAGGATCGCAAAGCCGGCGTAGTGGTGATTGACAGCCTCAACGGCTTCTTAGCCGCGATGCCCGGAGAAGACTATCTCACCATCCAGCTCCATGAGGTTTTGGCCTTCCTGAACAACCTGGGCGTGATGACCATTCTGGTGATGGCCCAGTACGGAATTCTCGGACAGGGCATGTTTAATCCAGTGGATGTCAGCTACCTGGCCGATACCATAGTGCTGCTCCGGTACTTCGAAAGCGCAGGCTGCGTGCGCCAGGCGATTTCGGTAGTGAAGAAGCGCAGCGGACGGCATGAACGCACCATTCGCGAGCTGCAGCTGGGCCCCGATACCATTCGCGTCGGAGCGCCTCTGGCTCAGTTTGAGGGAATACTCACCGGTGTGCCGTCGTACGTGGGCAAGCGGGGTCCACTCCTCGAAGGAGCCGACGATGGGTCCAGGGCCTAGCCTGGAGCGAGATTCGCTGATCCTTCTGCATGCGCCGATTGGGCGGGATGCGCCGCTGCTGCATGATCTCTTCCACCACGCTCACCTGACGTCTCAGGTTTGCCTGAGTATGGACGAACTATGCCGTGAAGTGCAGCGGGGTGTCGGCGCGGCCTTCGTCGCCGAGGAAGCTCTGGACGCAAAGGCGATCGACGATCTCTCGGCGGTGCTGCGGCAGCAGGGCCCGTGGTCGGACCTGCCGCTGGTAGTGCTTACCGTTGGCGGCGAGCCTACCCAGGCCAGCCGTGAGCGTCTGGCCCAGCTGGAGCCCCTGGGCGATCTCACGCTGCTGGAGCGTCCCCTGCGCTCCGATACCATCGTGAGCGCCGCGCGTACCGCATTGCGTGCCCGCGCGCGGCAGTATGAGGTCCGCCGCCGGGATGCCGAGCTTCAGCTGGTTACCGACCACGTGCCGGTGCTCATCTCCTATATCGACCGGGAGCAAATCTACCGGCGAGTCAACCAGACCTATTTCGAGTGGTTCGGAATTCAGCCGCAAGAAGTCATCGGAAGAACCATCAAAACGGTTACCGGCGAACCGCACTATACCATTGCCCAGCCCTTCATTGCCCGCGCGCTCCGCGGGGAACGCGTGGATTTTGAATCGCAGCTCTGGGATCTGCAGGGGGCGCCTCGCTACGTCAGTGTTTCCTACGCGCCCGACATCGCTCCCGACGGCGTCACGCGCGGCTTCGTGGCTCTGGTCCAGGACATTACCGAACGCAAGCGCGCCGAGCGGGCGCTGAGAACCAGCAGCGAGCGCCTGCGATTCCTGGGCGAGCTGGGTGAGGCCACCCGTACTCTTACCGGTCCAGCGGAAGTGATGGCCGTGATTGCGCGGATGTTGGGCGAGCATATGCATGCAGCGCATTGCGCCTACGCCGATGTCGAGCCCGATTCTGAAACGTTCACCCTGCAGCACGACTATGCCGCGGATGGTTATCCCAGCCTGGTCGGTAAGTACCGGCTTTCGTCCTTCGGGCCTCGCGTGGTGGAGCAGATGTGCGCCGGCAAGACGCTGATCATTCGGGACGCGGCGCGGGAGTTCGGGCTCTCCGATGCCGCCCAAAGCTTCCTGGCGCTCGGGGTGCAGGCGACGGTGTGCTGTCCGCTAGTCAAGGACGGCCGGCTGATCGCCATGATGGCGGTGCATCAGGCTGAACCCCGCGACTGGACGCCGGACGACGTGGAGCTGGTGGAAACGGTTGTCGAGCGTTCCTGGGCCTACATCGAACGCGCGCGAGCGCAGACCGAATTGCAGGAGAGTGAACGGCAGTTCCGCGCGCTGGCCGACACCATTCCTAATCTCGCCTGGATGGCGCATGCGGACGGCTACATCTTCTGGTATAACCAGCGCTGGTATGACTACACCGGAACCACGCCCGACGAGATGGAAGGCTGGGGCTGGCAGAAGGTGCATGATCCCGAAATCTTGCCCCAGGTGTTGGAGAGCTGGAAGGATTGCATCGCGACGGCCCGGCCTTTCGAAATGGTATTTCCCATTCTTGGGTCGGACCAGATCCTGCGCCCGTTTCTGACCCGTGTGGTCCCGGTTCGCGATAGCTCGGGAACGGTGGTTCGCTGGTTCGGAACTAACACCGATATCGACGAGCAAAAGCGTGCCGAGGAGGCGCTCCGCAAAGCGAACCGGGAGCTGGAAGAGTTTGCCTATGTGGCCAGTCATGACCTGCAGGAGCCGCTCCGCATGGTGAATGTGTATACCCAGCTTCTGCTTCGACGGCTGGGGACGGAGATTACTCCCGAATTAAAAGAATGCGCCGAGTACGTTCGCACCGGCGTGAAGCGCATGGAGTCCCTGATCCAGGACCTGCTCACCTACTCGCGCGTCACGCATACCGGCGAAGGAGTGACGCCGGACCGGGCCAATCTGGAAGCGGCCCTCCGGCAAGCCATCGTCATGGTGGATACGCGGCTGCAAGAGAACCAGGCCGAAGTGACCTTCGATCCTCTGCCCGTCGCCGTGGGCGATGAACGGCAGATCACGCACGTGTTTCAGAATCTGCTCTCGAATGCCGTGAAATACCGCAAGCCGGAAGAACCGCCGCGCATTCACGTCGGCGCCGAGCGTCAGGATGGCCACTGGGTGGTGAGCGTCAAGGACAACGGAATCGGTTTCGATCAGAATCAGGCGGAGCGCATCTTCGGGCTTTTCAAACGGCTGCACCGGGACGACGAATACCCCGGCACGGGCCTCGGCCTGGCAATCTGTAAACGCATCGTGGAGCGGTACCAGGGCCGCATGTGGGCTGAATCCCGGGAAGGCGCCGGTTCCACGTTTTTCCTGTCGCTACCGGCAGCGCCCGATGAATAGACCGATCCAAATTCTTCTGGTGGAAGACAATCCCGGAGATGTCGGGTTGGTGCGCGAGGCGTTGCGCGAGCATAACATCGACCATAATCTGCTGGTGGCATCCGACGGACCCGCCGCCAGGAGCTACATCGAACGCATGGGATCCTCAGACGCCCCCGTACCCGATATTCTGCTGCTGGATTTGAATCTGCCCACGGGCGACGGCTACGAAATTTTCTCCTGGTTCCGCGCGCACCCTCTGGGTAGCCGGATCCCCGTCATCTTCGTGACTTCATCCAACGCCCCCAAGGACCGCGAACGCGCCGCCTCTCTCGGCGCCGCGCGCTACTTCCGCAAGCCCTCGGATCTCGAGGATTTTCTTGCGCTCGGCGCCATGATCCGCGAGGTGAGTCCCTAACCACCCGCTCCCCGCCTGCGTCCAATACGAACCATGACGCGCTGGAGATCCGCCTTCCGATCGCTCACCCGCCGCCCCGCGTTCGCCGCGGCCGCCATCTTGATCCTCGCGCTCGGAATCGGCGCCACCACCACGCTCTTTTCGCTGATCGACACGGTGCTCTGGAAGGCGCTGCCTTATCCCAATCCCGATCGCCTGGTGACGCTGTTTGAGGCGAACCCAGCCAAGAACCAGAACACCAGCCTGATCGCGCCGGTGCGCCTGGAAGACTGGGCGCGCCTGGGCCAAAGCTTCGAATCCATCTCGGGATCCTACGCCGAGAATGTCACCGATACCAGCGGCGTCGAGCCCGAACGTCTCTCCGGCCGCCGCGTTGCGCCGCGCTTCTTCGCGGTTTACGGAACCACGCCCGCGGCAGGCCGCGTCTTCGATCTCTCCGAAGAAAAATTCGGCGGTCCTCGCGCCGCAGTCATCAGTTACCACCTTTGGCAGCGACGATATCGGCTCGATCCCGGCACGTTGGGCAAGCGGCTGATCCTGGCAGGTGAGGGATACACCATCGTCGGTGTGATGCCCGAGGGATTCGCGGCGCCCGCCATCGATCTCTGGATGCCTGCCCAGCTTCCTCCCTTCGTGCTGCAGGCTCGCGATGCGCGGTTTCTTAGCGGCCTGGGCCGCCTGAAACCCGGCCTCACCGCCGGCCAGGCGCAAGCTGAACTCTCGCGCGTCCAGTCCGAGCTGGGACGCCAGTTCCCCGCCACTGATAAAGGCTGGTCCGCATCCGTGGGCGATTTGAAGGAGGCCCGCGCCGGTGGATCGAAAGCTTCCTTATCGTTAATGTTCGGGGCCGTGGTCTTGCTGCTGCTGATCGCTTGCGCCAACGCGGGCGGCTTGATGCTGGGCCAGCTGCACCGGCGCGAACGGGAACTGGCGATCCGCGGCTCGCTCGGCGCGGGACGCGGCCAGTTGGTCGGCGTCGTGATGCGCGAGGTAGCGCTGCTCATCGTGTGCGGCGCGTCCCTCGGTCTGGCCTTCTCCATTTGGGGCGTGCAAGCCATCCGCGCCGTCTTCCTGAATCTTCCGCGCGTCGAGGAAGTGCGCCTGGATTGGCGAGCGCTCCTGTTCACTATGGCCGCCAGCCTGCTTGCTACCGCGCTGGTCGGCCTGGCGCCGGCGCTTCAGACTCTGCGCACCGACCTGAGCGGTCGTCTGTATCACGCTGCCCGGTCGCAAGGCCGCGGCCGCCGGATGCTGCAGCGCGGGCTGGTCGCATGCCAGTTCGCGGTCACTCTGGTGCTGCTGCTGGGAAGCGGACTGCTGATTCGCAGCTATACGAAGCTCAGCCGCGTCGATCCCGGATTCGACACCAGCCGCGTCATCTCGTTTCACGTCGGCGCGGAGTGGCGGGAGAACCGCGCCGCCCTCGGCGGGATGCAACAGCGCCTCCTGGCCGAGCTCGAACGGGTGCCCGGCGTGCAGGCCGCCGGCATGACCAATTTTCTCCCCGCCACCGGCGGAACGCTGCGATTCGAAGCCGTGATGGAAGGTTCCAGCGGCGATTCCGGCGGCGGCAAGATGCAACTGGGCGAGCGCACAATAGGCGGGGCCTACCTGAAGACTCTCCGTATGCCGTTCCTGCAGGGCGGTCCATGTCCCGAGTTGCAAACCGACTTCAACAAGCCCGCCAAGGCGATCGTAAACCATCGCTTCGTCGAAAAGTATGGGAATGGCGCGCCGGTGATCGGCCGTCATCTGGGATTTGGCGGCTCGCCCGATTCCGAGATCGTCGGCGTGATCGCCGACGCGAAAGAAGACGGCCTGGATGCACCCGCTTATCCGTACGCATACATGTGTCTCGCGGCCGGATCGTGGCCCGATCCAGAGTATGTAGTGAGAACCTCCGGCGATCCGCGCCAGATCATGGCCGCCGTTCGGCAAGTGGTGCACAGCGTCGCCCCAACCCGCGCCGTCTTCGGCGTCACCACGCTGCAACAAACCATCGAGAGCTCTCTCAATACGCCCCGCCTGAGCGCCGAAGTGCTGGCGCTGTTCGGCGCGACCGCGCTGGTGCTGGCCGCGGTCGGGCTTTACAGCCTGGTGATGCTGGCCGTCACGTCACAGACCAAGGAAATCGGCGTGCGAGTTGCGTTAGGCGCCGGACCGCTGCGAATCGTGAGGAGCGTGATCTTTGAAGCCGCACTCCCCGTCTTCATCGGACTCGCCGCAGGCGCCGCACTCGCGGTCTTCGCCCTCAACGCGAAACCTGTCCATTCCATGCTGTTCGGCGTGGAAGCCAGTGACGCGCTCACCATGCTCTCGGTAATTGCAACGCTGGCGCTGGTGTCCATTCTAGCAGCGTTACTCCCCGCCCGCCGCGCTATCGGTATCGATCCTGTCCAGGCCCTGCGCGCCGAGTAACGGCCCTAAACCAGCACCGTAAACGCCGTCTCGGTCCGCTGCACCGAGCGGTAGAGCGTATCGCGCTCCACCGGCTCGCGGCCGGCCATGCGGATCAGCCGCAGCAGTTCTCCGCGCCGCAGGCCCTGGCTGGTGGTGGCCCCCGCGTCGTGGTAAATCTTTTCTTCCACCACGGTCCCGTCCAGATCATCCGCGCCGAAACGCAGCGCGATCTGCGCCACCCACGGCGTCATCATGATCCAATAGGCCTTGATGTGGTCGATATTGTCCAGCATCAACCGGCTCACCGCTACCATCTTCAAATCCAGAAATCCGGTGGTGGTGGCGATGTGATCGAGCGCGGTGTTGGCCGGATGAAACGCCAGCGGAATGAAAGTCTGGAACCCGCCTGTATCGTCCTGCAACTCCCGCAGCTTGATCAAATGATCAACTCGATCTTCTTCCGTCTCGATATGCCCATAAAGCATGGTGCAATTCGATTTCAGCCCCAGCTGGTGCGCCGTGCGCGCCACTTCAATCCACTGGCTGCCGTCGATTTTGTGATCGCAAATGATCCGCCGCACGCGCTCGCTGAAAACTTCCGCACCGCCCCCGGGCAGCGAATCCACGCCCGCCGCCATCAGCTTTTCCAGCGTCTGCCGGAAGGAGAGCTTGGCCCTCTGCGCCAGATACGCTACTTCCACCATCGTGAAGGCCTTAAGATGCACTTCCGGAAAGCGCTCTTTCAACCCGCGCAGCATCTCGCAATACCAATCCAGGGTCAGCTCCGGATGCAGCCCTCCAACGATGTGAAACTCCGTGACGGCCTCACTCCAGCCCTCGCCGGCGCGATGCCACACTTCCTCGAGTGACCACGTATACGCCTTCGGATCCTTGGCCCGCTTGCCGAACGCGCACAGCTTGCAGCTCGCCACGCAGACGTCGGTGGGATTGATGTGCCGGTTGACGTTGAACCACGTCGCGTCGCCGTGCTTGCGCTCGCGCACCACGTTGGCGAGGTAGCCCACGCCCAGTAAATCGGGCGTGCGATAAAGCGTCACCCCGTCCTGGAAATTCAGGCGCTCGCCCGCCCGCACCTTCTCCCAGACTGGTTCCAGACGCTTGTCTTCAAAACTGACTTGCACGTTCATGCTCCCAACGGCAGCAGATAAATATCGGCGGCCCAAAACACAAAGAATAACACGCTGACGTAACCATTCACCGTGAAAAAGGCCGCATTGACGCGCGACAGATCGTCCGCTTTCACAAGGCTGTGCTCATAGAGCAGCAGCGCGATCACCACCGCGATCCCCGCCAGGCTCAGCCAGCCCAGCTGAAACCGGATCACCAGATTTGCCAGGCACACGATCATCGCGACATGGAACAGCTTCGACAGCCGCAGCGCCCCCGCAATCCCAAACCGCCGCGGCAGGCTGAACAATCCCTCGCGGCAGTCGAAATCGTAATCCTGGCACGAGTAGATCACATCGAACCCGGCGGTCCAGAACATCACCGCCGCGGTCAGCCACAGGATTCGCCAGTCGAGCCCACCTGTCACCGCGATCCACGCCGCCGCGGGTGCGATTCCCAGCGCGAAACCCAGCACCAGATGCGACAGCGACGTGAAGCGTTTGGTGTAGGAATACACGAACACGATCGCCAGCGCCAGCGGCGCCAGATTGAGGCACAGCGGATTCAGCGCCCGCGCAGCGAGCAGAAAGACCAGACAGGCTACGGTAAAGAAGCCCCAGGCGAACCCCCGGCTCAGCAGACCCGCAGGCAGATGACGCGTGCTGGTCCTCGGATTCTTTCCGTCGATCCCCGCGTCCAGAATCCGGTTGAAGGCCATGGCCGCCGACCGCGCCGCCACCATCGCCACTACGATCCAGAGCACCTTGATCCACATCACCGGGCCCGCGGCCGGATGTTCCCGGAACGCCAGCATCGCCCCGGTCAGCGCGAACGGCAGCGCGAACACCGAGTGCTCGAACTTGATCATGTCTAACGTGAGGCGCAGCCGTTTCCAGAACATATTCGTGCGAAGATGGATTCGTAACCCATTTTAGTGCATGCGCTACGCTCTCATCTGCCTGCTCATCCTGCTGTGTGGCTGCGGCGGCCACGCCGCCCTCGACGATTACCGCACCAGCGACGTAATTCTTCCTTCGGGCCAGATAGTCAAAGTGGAAACCATGATGGATGCCCAGGACCTGATGCGCGGCATGATGTTCCGCACTTCCCTGGCCCCCGACCGCGGCATGCTCTTCGTCCACCGCCGCCCCGGGAATTTCACTTACTGGATGTACCAGACGCTGATCCCGCTGGACATAATCTGGATGGATCGCACCAAGCAGATCGTCGAGATCGTCGAGAGCGCCCCCCCGTGCAAGACCGACGCCAGCAAATGCCCCCATTATGGAGGCCACCAGACCGCTCAATATGTGCTGGAACTATCCGGCGGCATGTCCCGCAAATACAATCTGAAAGTCGGCGACCAGCTAACCTTCTGAAGCCGCTCGTACGGCGGGCCCCCCGGCCCGCAGCCGGCCCCCTGGCCGGCTCGCCCCTACTTCACCTCCACGCTCTTAGTCACCGCCACTCCCTTCGGTGTCGTCAGCATCAACACTCCCGTTCCCGCCTCGCCCGGAATCAGAGTCACCTTCACGTTCTTATCATCCACATACTGCACCGCGGATGCACTAAGATCCGCTGGTTCCTTATTCACCGCCGTCCATTTCGCCGCCATGCCCGGCCGGAATCCCGAGCCCCCGACCAACAGCACCACGGCCGCGCCGCCATGATTCACGGCATCCCCGCCGTCCGCTGTCACCGAGTCGATCTTCGGCGCATCGGCCGTAAAAGGCGTCTCCGAGAATTGCCCGTCCGGATTCAAGATGCGGAACGTGTGATCTCCCTTCATGAGATTGACTTGAGCCTGGTCCTTGATGGTGATCTTAAGTTCGGAACAGAACTTTGGATCCGCGGACTGATCCTGCTGCACACCCGTCACAAGCTTCAAGGTATCGTTGTCGGACTTGTCCCCTGCCGGTTGGTCCGGATCTTTTGTCACAATCGGCAGCTTCTTGCCGTCGATCAAATAGTCGGCACCCAGGGAAAGGTTTTCGCCCTGGATGACGATCACGGGATCACCCTTCGGCTTGTTGGCGGTCGCCTCATTTTTCACCAAAGCGATGCTCTTAATAACCGGACCGGGCTTACGCGTCACCTTGCCGCCCAGGTAACCCCCCGCGCTCACTCCCATCACGTAGAGAAGGCCGCTGGGAAACGTTGGGAACTCATTCAGCGTGGCCGGATCCTGCGAGATCAGCAGCGCAATGAATCCGATGCAAGCCACCAGCGTCCAAACGAAAAACTGAAAGCGCTCCGGCACCACCAGCCCGCCGACGCTGATAAAGTCCGCCGAGGAAGGTTGAACCGGGCCGGCTCCTTTACTGCCGCGCGATGAAGTGGCGCCAATGGCCACAATCGTGGTGCCCGCGCTGATGGCCAGCATTCCCGCCAGATTGCTGGGCACGTCCGGCAGCGTGAATTGCCACTGAACCATCCAGCGGCACAGCATCACGTAAAGGTAGCCGAAGACAAACACCAGGCTGAATGCAAAGAACTGGAACTTCGAAAGGCTGTAGGAGTTGGTTTCCTTGTCCAGCAGGAACGACCGCAGCGGGCTGTAATGCTTGCCGTGAACCTCGTAGTCTCGTACGCCGCCAGTCACCAGCCGGAAAATGACGAAGCAGAGAATTCCAAAGATCGCGACGGTCCATATCAGGACCGCGGTCTCGGACATTCGCGCCAGCACCAACTTCTTCTCGCCGGACTCTGTCCCGCTGACCCGAACCTTCACGCTCATCGGGCCCTGATACCACTGTTGATACCGTTTTGGCGGATATCCAACAATATGCATTTTCCGCGCGATTGTCTGACTTGGCTGCGCTTCCACCCACAAGCAGGGAAGTTCCTGGCCCGGAGTGTCACACTGCCCTTTCGGGTCGCGGCCTTTGACGATGGAGCCCTGGCCGATGATCTCGACGTCATCCTGGGTGACGTCCGCCGAGAAATTGTCGCCGATCAGATCGAAACTAAATCCATTCACCTTTGAATCCCAATAGGCCGTCGTGGGATGCGCCGATTCCAAAGTTACGGCTGCAGGCTCAACGCGCAGTTCACCGGGCACGGTCTCCGCCGACTTCTCGCCTTGAGCTAAGAGCGTCAGGTAATATCGACCAGTCTTGAGCTTGTCAGGAAGCGATACAGTAAGGCTGTTGTCTCCCTCGGCAGCCTCAAGGAGCACCGGACGGTCGTCCAATGCAGAACCGCCAATAAGATGAATAACGGCTGTTGGCGGTTTGGTTTTATTGAATGTGCCGTTGATTGTGACCTTCTGCCCAGGGCTAACGGTGGCGGGAAATTGGCTTCTCAGATCCATGTTCGCCGCGAATGACCAGACCGATCCAAATGCCAAGAGAACCGCGCTGGCACGAAGTGGATATGTCATCCTTCACCCAACACTTTCTTAAAGATGTAGCGGGTTTGCGTCACGGTAAGTTTGAGTATGTCCGAGTCATCGAACAGGCAGGGATTCTGATTCCATTGACCTGTGACTGCCACGATAATAATCGGAATCAGTACCAGTAGAAGAAAGGGCCTTATGCCATATCCCCGTATTGGCGCAACTGGCCGCCCCCAATCTGCCGTGAACTGGACGATGAATACTACGACACAGAATCCCACGAGCACGATGAGGCCTAGAACGTCTGCCCAGACCATCCAGGGGTGCAATTTACCCAGCTCGCACAGGAGTGCAACTGTATACCAGAGAAAGACAGATGCCAGGGTGAGCTTGGCAATTCCTAGAACGAAAAGGGGCATGATATTGCGCAACATTCCAGCGCCGCGATTGAGTCCCGGGCCAAGTGCAATGATATAGTGGTCAAATGTCTTGGGCTTGGCCATTGGCTCTGAGGATTTTATCACAAGAAACTACTCTCCTTGCGGCCAATTATAAGAGTCAGGATGGCGCCCTGGCATCATGGCACCATAGAGACAACGCGACTTTAGTCGTCAATCGTTGCGGTCCCGGTTACCGCGTGCCCATCGCTTCCACCAGCTTCGGCGTCGCCAGATACCCGCTCACCTGATCCTTCCGGATCTCATTGATCACAATCTCATACGGCTGCTTCTGGCTGCGCGCCACATAGAACTGCACCGGCTCATTGACCGTGCGATCCTTTTTCTGCACCCGCCGGTCATCGGCGTGGATTTCCAGCGTATATCTGGACCGCGCCTGATCCGCCTTCTTCAATACCACCGAAATATCGCCCAGACTCTGCACTCCGCTGGACCGCGTCAGCGTGAACTCGGTATAGTTCCGGTCTCCCAGCTCCTTCAGAAACGCCAGTTCCCGCGCATTGGTCGCCACCCGGCCGCTCATCACTCCCATGTCGCCCATCACGCGCTTCAGATCGGTGATGGTCTTCCCTAGATTCGACCTTGTCTCGGCGACGTCGTTCTTCACCTTCCCCACGTCCGTGGACACGTTATCCAGCCTCGCTCCGGTAGAGTTCACCGCCAGCTTCACGTCTGTAAGCTGGGACCGGACCTGCTCGTCCAGATCCTTCTGGCGCGTCTCGGCTTGCTTCAGGTCCCGCTGCAGCCGTTCCACTTTGGCCAGCGCTTCATTGTGCTTCTCCGGCAGGGCCGCTTCGCGCCTGGCTTTCTCCAGCTCCTCGCGCATTTCCGCCATCCCGCGCCGGTTCCAGTTGGCCGCCTGCGATGAAACCTTCTCCACCTTGGCCACCTCCGTCAGCAGCCACTGCTGGGACTTGGTCACTTCCGTCTGCAGCTGCGCCACTTCCTTCTGGATGCGGTAGACCTTCCCGATCACCCAGACCAGCACTGCCAGCAGCGCGATTGAGGTCACCACAAAGGTGGTTTTGGCCACCGTCCCCGCCATCCGGTCCCGAAGTTTTTCCATCCCGTCAGCCATGCGACATACTCCTCCTATCACCTTAGGGCCAACCGGGAAATAAGACCATCGACTAAACACCTTACCCGCCTCGCAACCAGTTAGCTTTCCCTGATACCCTCAAATCAATGGACGAAGACCACCTCCGCGGCCTCCTCGAAGACGTGCGCAGCGGCGCAACCGGCGTCGATTCAGCCCTTGAGCGCATGCGCCACCTCCCTTTTGAGGACTTGGGCTTCGCCAAGCTCGACCACCACCGCGCCATCCGGCACGGCTTGACCGAGGTTATCTTCGGCAAAGGCAAAACGCCCGGTCAGGTCCTCGACATTGCCCTCCGCCTGCTCGACAAGTCCCCCAACTTGCTCATTACCCGGTCCACCGAGCAGGTGGCTGAGCGGTTGCGCGCGCATTTCCCCGAAACCGAGTATTTTCCGCTCTCTACCGCTGTCCGGGTGCGCCGCGACCACACCATCCGCGGCAAGGGCAAGCTGGCCGTGGTCTGCGCCGGCACCAGCGACATCCCGGTGGCCGAGGAAGCCCAAGTTACCGCCGAAGTGATGGGCAACGAAGTGGACGTTATCTATGATGTCGGCGTGGCGGGCATACACCGGCTGATAGCATCCAGCGCCCGGCTGGGCGAAGCGCGCGTGGTGGTAGTGTGCGCGGGCATGGAGGGAGCCTTGCCCAGCGCGGTGGGTGGCATGGTGTCGGTGCCGGTAATCGCAGTGCCGACGAGCATCGGCTACGGCGCCAGCTTCCACGGCGTCGCCGCGCTGCTGGGCATGCTCAACAGCTGCGCCAGCAACGTGGCCGTGGTCAATATTGACAACGGCTTTGGGGGCGCGTATGTCGCCAGCCTGATTAATCGCCTGTAGCTGTCAGGCGACCGCCGCCCGTACCCGCGAGCCCGATTCTTCCGCAAATACGTAGAAGCCGAACAGCGGAACCTGCTCTCTGCGGTCCCACCGGCTCATGGTCCAGCGCACCTGCAGATAACGCATGTCCGGATACGGCGACAAGTTCAGCAGGATCGAGTACAGTCCGCAATAGAACTTCTGGGGAAAGCGCGCCAACGGCCGGTCGCCCCATTCCTGCTGGTCGGAAGAGCCCCAGATTGAGACTTCCAGGCCTTCCTGTTCCAATGTTCGAGTGATCCCAAGCGTTGCGACGGCCAGCTTGCCGCGAAGCACGCCAGCCTCTACGGCCGGCCCTTCGCCGCTGGCCCGAGCCACGCTCTCGGGGAAAAGATAACTCGGCAGCATAAATTCCTCCACCCTGGGGGTTTGGCGGTACAACGGATTGCTACCTGGCAGATCGCCGCCCAACATGGGCAACTAGACCCGCTGTAAACGGGTCCCCGCTTCCTTTAGCGTCTCATATCTTTTGCAAAAACAAAAGCGAATAAATTGCGCCCCGTCCCGGGGATCCGCAAAAAAGCTCGACCCCGGCACCGCCGCCACGCCCACCTTGCGGATCAGGTGCTCCACCATCTCGATGTCGCTGGAAAATCCGAACTTACCAATATCCGCCATGATGTAGTACGCGCCTTTGGGCTGCCAGCATCCAAAGCCGGCTTTCCGGAGCTCTTCGAGTAAAGTGTCTCGCCGCCCCTGATACTCTCGTGAAAGTTTCTGATAATACGTATCGTCCAGGTTGAGCGCGACAATGCCAGCTTGTTGCAGCGGAGCGGCCGCCCCTACCGTCAGAAAGTCGTGTACCTTACGGATTGACTCGGTGAGGTCCGGCGCCGCCAGCACCCAACCCACGCGCCAGCCGGTTACCGAGTAAGTCTTGCTCATGCTGTTCACCAGCACGCAGCGATCCTTCATCCCCGGCAGGCTCGCGATCGGGATGTGCTGCGCGCCGTCATAGGTGATGTGTTCATAAATCTCATCCGTGAATACCAGCGCGTCGAACTCGATGGCGAGGCTGGCGATCGCTTCTAACTCGCGGATTCCGAACACCTTCCCCGTGGGATTGTGCGGCGAATTCAGGATCACGCCCTTGGTGCGGCTAGAAAACGCAGCCCGCAGATCCTTCGGATCGAAGGTCCAGTCCGGCGGGTGCAACTTCACCAGCTTGCGCCTGGCTTCGCACAGCAGCGTGTCGGGTCCGTAATTCTCGTAGTACGGCTCGAACACGATGAACTCGTCGTCGGGATTCGAAAGCGCCAGCATGGAGGCGATCATGCCCTCGGTGGCCCCGCAGACTACCGTGATCTCGCGCTCCGGATCGTAATCCAGGCCGTACCACTTCTGGTATTTGGCCGCGATGGCCTCCCGAAACGCCTTCGCGCCCCAGGTGATGGCGTACTGGTTCACGTCGCCGTCAATCGCCGCCTTGGCCGCATCCTTCAGCACTTGCGGTGCGCCGAAGTCGGGAAACCCCTGCGCCAGGTTCACGGCCTTGTGCTCGACAGCCAGGCGCGTCATTTCCCGAATCACCGATTCGGTAAACGCCGCGGTCCGGTTACTCCGGAACCGAGCCCTCCGGCTCAGGGCCACTGCTTCGGACGAAGTCATGTGACGAGGCTACCGCAACTTGCGGTGCTGCGCCACCAAGTCGGGAGTCCGCTTTCTTGACGGGCGCGCCTCCAAGGGCGATTTGTGCCAAGTGCGCGGCAAGAACCTATCCGAGTGCGCTTTTGGGAGTCCCTATGCCTGGCGCATCGCACCTGGAATCATCGCAGTGATTCGAACTTCCTGCGAATTCACGCTGTAGTAAAGCAAATGTCTGCCGGCGGCAAAATATCGGTATCCACGCATTAGTCCGCGCCTGCGTACCGGGGACATTCGGGGATGTTGTTCCAGTAGTTCAAGCGAGCTGGCTACTTTTCTTTTCGTGGATTGGGGGGAGTTCGTCGAAGGCTTCGGCCGCCGCCGCAGCGAACAGAATTTTCACAACCCGTTGCGAGCCTTGACGTCTTCCCAGGTCGCCGTCCGGCCTTCCCGGAAATCCGCTTCGGATCTGTCGCGCAGGGCGCGCAGGGTATTATCGAGGGCCGCTTCGCTTCGTTCGGCGAATTCTTCCAGTCCTTCGCGGGCGTGCACCAGATCCGCCAGCGCCAAGCTCAAATCGCCTTTGTACTCCGAGGCAAGTTCCTTAAGAAGGCGGTTGGTATCTTCGTCGATTTCGATCTCGCGACGTACCATGCCGCAAGGATAACATGAGCAGATGCCTTCTTCTCTTGCGCCAGCCACCGGCTCATTGTCGCGCCTGCTTTGCTCCGACAGCCTCGGCGATGATTGCCGTCACTAGACTATTGATACTGACGCCTTCGTTTTCGGCCTGCTTCGTCAGCTTTGACTAGAGTGTGCGAGGCAGGCGCTGACGCCATTGAGCGGCCTTGACGCTGGGTTTTGGTATCGTGCGGCCCGATTCCTTGAATACCTCAATGCAATCGCGAAGAGCTTCACGGCCATTCGCGATCGCCTCTTCAATCGTTTCGCCGTCGGACATGCATCCAGGGATGTCCTGATACTCCACCAGATACCCGCCACCCTCTGCCTTCGATAGTGGCCGGACCGTGAATTGCGACGGTACCGCATGCGGTATCGCTTCAAGATTCCACGGCAGTTTCGACATCATGGCGAGGCCGGCGAACAGGGTCCGGGTCGGTCGGGTTCGGCGTCGCGGAGTGTCCTGCTAGAATGCAAGCGACGCCTAAGGGTCTAACGGCTGATGACATTCTTCCGCTGGTCGCATCGTTAACGCTCGAAGAGCGCGTGGCGTCTGCTGCGATTGATTGCCTCGCCCCAGGGCGATGACGCGTCCGTTTACCGGTCCGTACCCCCGTCGCGAGACGAGTTCTCGGCGGACGAAGAGTCGCTTGCCTGGGACGCAGGGGGCTGGGAGGACATTGCGTGATGCGCGGCGAGATCCGCTGGTATAGTTTTAACAGCAGATGACGGGATGCCTGCCCGCGCGCGCTGAATTTCGATCACGTGTCCCTGGCGCAACGGGATCGAATTAGTCCAGTCTTGTGCAGTTTGTCGGAGACGCGATGGGATAAAGTGCGGCAGGCGCTACTCATAGCGTGCGGCTTCGGCGGAGGGAGTAACCGGTAAGGACCAAGGGCTGAGAAGCTTTTTCAGTCACAGCCCCAAAAAATCCCTATCACCCTGAAACTACATACCTTCCCTGAGTATCTCACCACCAGCCCCTTGACCCCAGCGCTAGACTGGACTCGCAATGCACTCGATCCTCAACTCCCGTGACGCAGCCCTCACGAAATTTGCGTCACAAATGCCGTCGCGCGCGCCGCAAATCCTTTGGTTCCAAGGGTTTTTAAAAAGCACACCGCCTTCCACGCGTGCAATGCTAGAATCGTCTCTGCAAGCCTCCATGGAGCGCGCCGGCAAATCTCTCGCAAAACTGAAGCTCTCCGGCCGGATCGCCGGCGAAGACCTGGCTCGGGCTGCGTGGCCGGCCGCCGTCGGCAAGCGGCTTGCGACCCATGCCACGGCCACGGCGCTGGTTCGAGGCCGGCTGGTGGTTGAAGTGGAAGACGCGCTCCGGCAGAAGCAGCTCTTTGGTCTGCGCTTCGACATCCTTAATAAGCTGCGCACAGTGATCGGCGACACGCTCATCGAGGACATAGAATTTCGCATCGCCACGCCGCGGCGTCCCCCTCATGTGGCCGCCCGCATCGACTCGTTCAGCGCCGATGACGCCGACCGCATTCTAGATTCTGGAATGCGCAACGTATACAAGCAGTCGAGGAAAAAGGCGTCCGCGTGAAGATCACCGAGACCGAGGTCCGCTACGTGGCCGATCTCGCCAACCTCAAGCTCACCGATCCCGAAGTGCTGCGCCTCGCGCATGACTTGGACGATATCCTGACGCACATCGAAACCCTGAATGAGCTGGAAACTAGCGGCGTCGAGCCGATGACGCAAGTGCTCTACGCTGCCGGCGAATCCGCAACTTTGCGTGAGGATCGGGAGCGCCCGACGCTCGGAAATGAAGCCGCGCTCGCCAATGCGCCGCTCGGCGGCGCTGGTTATTACAAGGTCCCCTTGGTGATTGAACGATGAACATCGCATCGTTCACTTTCGATCGCGTCAAACAAGGACTCCGCAACCGTGAATTCAGCGCCACCGAGCTGGCGCAGTCCGCTTTGGCCTTCGCCGAATCGGAGAACCCCAAGACCAACGCGTACCTGCGGCTCTCGACTGAGCGCGCGCTGGCCGCCGCCGAGCGCGTCGACCGCAAACTCGCGGCCGGCGAAGAGCCGGGTCCGCTGGCCGGCATTCCGCTCGCCATCAAAGACGTCATTGTCACCAAGGGCGTCACCACCACGTGCGGCTCCAAACTTCTCGAGCATTACATCCCGCCGTACGATGCAACAGCCGTCGCACGCATCGAAGCTGCGGGCGGCGTCATTCTCGGAAAGACGAACTGCGACGAGTTCGCCATGGGCTCGTCCAATGAAAACTCGGCATATGGTCCGGTGCGCAATCCCGCAGCGTTGGATCGCGTGCCCGGGGGATCGAGCGGCGGTTCGGCCGCCGTGGTCGCGCAAGGCACCGCGGTCGCATCGCTGGGGTCCGATACGGGCGGCTCCATTCGCCAACCGGCGTCGTTCTGTGGAGTGGTGGGCGTCACGCCGACATATGGCCGCGTCTCGCGCTATGGCCTGGTAGCTTTCGCGTCGTCCCTCGATCACATCGGTCCAATCGCCCGCACAGTCCGCGACGCCGCGCTGCTGCTGCAGACCGTCGCCGGCCGCGATGAGTGCGACGCCACGTCCGCATCGGCGCCCGTTCCCGACTATGTCGCGCAGTTGGACGGCAACGTGCGAGGGCTCAAGATCGGCCTGCCGCGCGAATATTTCGAAAACCTCGCGGGTGAAACCGCCAATCTGATCGCAGGCGCCATTGATCGCTTGAAGCAGCTAGGCTGCGAGTTTCGCGATATCAGCCTGCCCTCCACCAAATACGCCATCGCCGCGTATTACATCATCGCCACCGCGGAAGCCAGCTCCAACCTCGCGCGCTATGACGGCGTGCGATACACCACGCGCGCGCAGGGCGGCACCTTGAGCGACATGTACCGCGCCACTCGAGGCGAGGGCTTCGGCGCGGAATGCAAACGCCGCATCATGCTGGGCACCTACGTCTTGAGCCACGGCTATTATGACGCGTATTATCTGAAAGCCCAGAAAGTCCGGGCTCTCATCGCCCGCGATTTCGAGCGCGCCTTCGAAGAGGTGGATGCAATTGTAGCGCCGGTGTCGCCATTTCCCGCGTTCAAGCTGGGCGAGAAGGCCGACGACCCGATGGAAATGTATCTCTCCGACATCTACACCGTCACCGGCGACCTCGCGGGCATCCCTTGCATGTCCGTCCCGTGCGGCGCTACCGCGGAGGGCCTCCCCGTCGGCATGCAAATCCTGGCCAAGCACTTCGATGAAACCGGCATGTTCCGCCTGGCGGATGCCTTCGAGAAAGCCGCCTGAATGAGCACCTGTCACATCGGCGCATCCTACCCACATCAACCACACCCCTACAGAGCCGCGACCGCAGGAAGCGGTCGGACGCCCCTGGCAGGCGAACCGCCTGCCTCACCAGATTCCGGAAATTCACTACACAAGGAGACCCAACTAAAATGCCTTTTTCCGTGCCACCCCTGCCCTACGCGTACGACGCGCTCGAGCCGTACATCGACAAGCAGACCATGGAGATCCACCACGACAAACACCATGCCGCTTACGTCACGAATCTAAATAAAGCTCTGGAGCCGCACCCGGATCTCCAAAGCAAGACGCTGGAAGAGCTGCTGGCCAACCAGTGCGCCATAGTTCCCGAAAACATCCGCACCGCCGTGCGCAATAACGCGGGCGGCGCCATCAACCACACCATGTTCTGGGAAATCATGGGACCTAAGGCCGGCGGGCCGCCCACCGGCAATCTGGCATCCGCTATCAACAGCACGTTCGGCACGTTTGATGCGTTCAAGGAGAAATTCAACGCGGCCGCCACTACGCGCTTCGGATCCGGCTGGGCCTGGCTCATTAAGTCCGGCGGCAAGCTCGAAATCAACTCGAGCGCCAACCAGGACAGCCCGGTGATGGACGGTCACCAGCCCGTGATGGGTCTGGATGTCTGGGAGCACGCCTATTACTTGAAGTATCAGAACCGCCGGCCCGAATATATTGGCGCATGGTGGAGCGTGGTCAACTGGGCCGAAGTAGAGAAGCGCTTCAACTCCGCGAAGTAAAGTGCGATACTCCTCAGGAGGCCCGCGATGTATTTCGAGCAGTTTTACCTAGGCTGTCTCTCGCACGCTTCCTACATGCTGGCTTCCGAGGATGTCGCCGCCGTGGTGGATCCCCAGCGTGACGTCGGCATCTACATTGACGAAGCTCGCAAGCACGGCTTCGCGATTAAGTACGTCATCGAAACTCACCTGCACGCCGACTTCGTCTCGGGACATCGCGAGCTGGCCGCGCTCACCGGCGCGCAAATCTACGTGGGCGCGAAAGCCGGCGCGAAGTTCCATCACGTTGCGGTGCATGATGGCGACGAGCTCACAGTCGGCAATTGCCGTCTCAAATTTCTCGAAACGCCCGGCCACACCATCGAGAGTATTTCGGTAGTAGTCCACGATCTTGACCACGGACCCGAGCCAATTTCCGTCCTCACCGGCGATACGCTCTTCATCGGCGATGTGGGACGCCCCGATCTGTCCGAGAACCTCACGCCGCAGCAGCTCGCCGGCATGCTTTATGACAGCCTGCATGAGAAGCTGCTCAAGCTTCCCGATGCGGTGGCGGTCTATCCGGCTCACGGCGCCGGATCGCTGTGCGGCCGTCAGATGAGCCAGGAGCGCAGTTCCACCCTGGGCAAGGAAAAGATTTCGAACTACGCTCTCCGTCCGAAGACTCGCGAAGAATTCGTGCGCCTCCTGACGGCCGAGCTCCCGGAGCGCCCCGGATATTTCGCTCTCGACGTTGAGATCAATCGCGCCGGTGCGGGTCCCTTGCAGGAGCTGCCCGAGCTCCCGGCGCTTCAGCCGCGTGAAGTGGAAGCCGCGCAAAAACACGGCGCCATTATTCTGGATACACGGCCTGCTCCTGAGTTCTGCGCGGCCCACATCCCGGGTTCTCTTCACATCGGACTGTCCGGCCAGTACGCTTCGTGGGCCGGCGTGCTTCTGGGCCTGGATAAGGACATTGTTCTTATCGCTGAAGACGACGAGCGCGTGGAAGAATCCCGGTTGCGGCTCGCGCGCGTGGGCATCGAGCGCGTTACCGGCTACCTTGCGGGCGGGCTGCCCGCTTGGATCGGCGATGGTCTGCCCGCGCGCCAGACTTCGCAGATTTCGGTGGAGCAACTGGCTCGGGATCCGAGTTCGCTCCAGGTGGTGGATGTCCGCCGTCCCGCTGAATGGGAGTCGGGGCATGTCGCCGGTGCGCAATTGAAGCCGCTTAATCGGCTGACTAAGGAACTGACGGATCTGGATCGCGCTCATCCGGTGGCGGTGTACTGCAAAGGCGGCTACCGCAGCGCGATTGCGTGCAGTGTACTTGAGCGCGCGGGTTTCCAGGAAGTAATCAACGTTATCGGTGGCTTCGACGCCTGGCTCGCATGTAATCTTCCGGCGTAATGTGGGGCGGGACCCCTGTCCCGCGCGGGCCCCCCTGGACCCGCTGTAGTAGTTGTGATCAAACCACCAGCGAGCCGGCCCGGGGGCCGGCTGCGGGGCAGGGGCCCCGCCCCACAACGAATGGCTCCTGTGCTCGAACTTCGCGGCGTGTCGAAACGCTTTCCTGACCACCTTGCGGTGGACTCGGTTACGCTCGCGCTCGATCATGGCGAGTTTTTCTCGCTGCTGGGGCCTTCCGGCTGCGGGAAGACCACCACGCTGCGCATGATTGCCGGCTTTGAGGAGCCGACCGCCGGTGAGATCCGGCTTAACGGCGGACCAATTCAGCAGTTGAAACCGTACCAGCGCAACGTCAGCACGGTGTTCCAGAACTACGCGCTGTTTCCGCATCTCACGGTTACCCAGAACGTCGAGTTCGGACTTCGCCGGCATGGCGACAGTCAGATCGTCGAGAAGGTGAGCGCGGCGCTGGCTACCGTGCGGCTCACGGGGAAGGAAGCGCGCTATCCTTCCGAAATCTCCGGCGGTGAGCGGCAGCGCGTGGCGCTGGCTCGGTCGCTGGTACTGGCCCCTGCCGTGCTTCTGCTCGATGAGCCGCTTTCCGCGCTCGACCCTAACCTTCGCAAGCAGGTACGCGCGGAGCTGAAATCGCTCCAGCGCGAAGTGGGCATCGCTTTTCTCTTCGTCACTCATGACCAGGAAGAAGCGCTCTCACTCTCAGATCGCATTGGCGTCATGAACGCGGGACGGCTCGAACAGGTGGGCACTCCAGAGGAGATTTATCTGCGTCCGAAGACCCGGTTCGTCGCGACCTTTCTCGGGTCGGTGAATTGGATTGGCGACGTGGGCGTTCGGCCTGAAGTCACGCGAATAGATGCGGGCGGCGCGCCGAATGCCACCGTCACTCGCACGAGTTTCCTGGGCAATCATATTCAGGTGGAAGCACGGCTCAACACGGGCGAAACCGTGCTCGCCGAAATCTCGCGGCTCGACCAGCGCTTCACTACCGGCGATCAGGTCCGCGTGTGGTGGCAGCCGGCGGATGAGCTGAGGTTCGAATGAATCGATTGCGCGCGTGGTTCCTCGCCCCTTCCTGGGCAGTCACTATCGTTCTGTTACTCGCGCCGATGGCCATCGTCCTGGCCTACAGCCTGCTCACGCGCGGCGTATACGGAGGCATCACCACGCCTTGGACGCTGGAAAGCTGGACTCGGCTCGCCGATCGCTTGTACCTGAGCATTCTCGTGCGCTCCTTCTGGATCGCGGGCGCGTCCACCGCGCTGTGCCTGATCTGCGCCTTCCCGCTCGCACTGTTTCTCGCGCGCGCGGGCAAGCGCAAGAATTTGTATCTCAGCCTAGTCATCCTGCCTTTTTGGACCAGCTTCCTGGTGCGTACCTACGCCTGGATGTTCCTGCTGCGCGACACCGGCCTCATCAACACCGGGCTGCAAAAACTCGGCCTGATTCATGACCCGTTGCCGCTGCTCTATAACGACGGCGCGGTGATCCTCGGCCTGGTGTACGGATACTTGCCGTTCATGGTGCTGCCGCTGTTTGCGACGCTCGAGCGCATCGATCACGGGCTGCTCGAAGCCGCGGCCGATCTTGGCGCGCGGCCGTTTCTAGCGTTCTGGCGCGTCATCGTTCCGCTCAGCGCGCCGGGCATTCGCGCCGGTGCGATTCTGGTTTTTATCCCGTGCCTCGGCGCATATCTGACGCCCGATCTGCTGGGCGGCGGGAAAACCGTGATGGTGGGGAACCTGATTCAGAACCAGTTCACCACTGCCCGCGACTGGCCGTTCGGATCGGCCATCTCGCTGGCCTTGATGGCGCTGGTGATGATCCTGCTGCTGGCCGTGCTGCGCCGCGACCGCGAGGCGATGTTATGAAAACACGCTGGTTCCTGCCTGTCGCCGCGGTCGCTACCTACGCATTTCTGCACGTGCCGCTGCTGATCCTGGCGGCGTTCAGTTTCAATTCCGGGCGCTTCACGGTGTGGGAGGGATTTTCGCTGCGCTGGTATGCCGCTGCGTTCCACGATCCTCAGCTTGGCGAGGCTGCCTGGAACAGCTTGCTGATCGCCGTGATCGCCACCGTGGTTTCCACGGTGATCGGCACGCTGTGCGCGTATGGCCTCTGGAAACGCCAGTCGCCGATCCTGTCCGGCTCACTGTATCTCTCGCTGGTCACGCCTGAAATCGTTACCGGTATTTCACTGCTGGCCTTCTTTCAGTGGATCTTCCGGTTCCTGCAGATCCGGCTGGGGATGCATACCGTCATCCTGGCGCACATTGCCTTTTCCATCGCCTATGTCGTGGTGGTTGTAATGGCGCGGCTGCGCACCTTGAATCCGCAGCTCGAGGAAGCCGCGCTCGATCTCGGCGCGAATGAATGGCAGGCGTTCCGCTACGCCACGCTGCCCGTTATTTTTCCAGGCGTCATCGCCGCGGCGTTGCTCGCCTTCACGGTGTCCTTCGACGATTACGTCATCACCAGTCTGGTAGCCGGGGTGGATTCCGAAACGCTTCCTATGGTGATCTACGCCATTGCCCGGCGCGGCGTGAATCCGGTGGTGAACGCAATCTCCGCGCTGATCGTTTTCGGACTCGGCGCATTGATCCTCATCTCCGAGCGGGCGAGGAAAGCATGAATCGCCGGACGTTCCTGGTTGGAAGCGCCGCTCTGGCCGGGTGCTCGCGCGACCGCCGCCCGAGGCTGAACGTATTCAACTGGTCCGATTACATCGATCCGCGAACCGTGCCGAAGTTCGAAGCCGAATATGATGTCCGCGTCCGCTACGGCATTTATGAGAGCAATGAGGAAATGCTGGCGCGGGTCTTCGGCGGGAACTCGGGCTGGGATATCGTCTTTCCCACCGACTACATCGTGGGTCCGCTGCGCACGCAGAATCTGCTGGCGCCAGTGGACCGCTCACTGCTATCGAATCTCGATCATTTGGAGCCGCGCTTCCAGCAGCCCGATTGGGATCCACGCCTGGAATGGTCGGTTCCCTACATGGTGATCGCGGCGGGTATCGCCTATAACAAGAGTCTCGCGCCGCCTCCCACTGCGTGGTCGGATTTGTGGAGCCAGCGCCTGGCGCGGCGAATGACCATGCTGGACGACCCGTTCGATGTGATGGCCGCTTGCCTCAAGCGTCTGGGCGAATCCGTCAACGCGACAGATACCGGCCAGCTGCGCGCCGCGCAGCGTCTGGCGATAGCGCAGAAGCCGCTGCTGCGAGCCTATCTGAATGCCGAAGTACGGGATCAGCTGGTGAGCGGCGACGTGCTGGCCGCGCATATGTGGAACACCACGGCTCAACAAGCCATCGACGCAAGCCCGAACATCGCGTTCGTGTATCCGTCGGAAGGCTACGCCGTCTACCCGGATTGCGCGGTGATCCTGCGCGAGAGCCGGCGCGCGGAACTGGCGCACAAGTTCATTAATTTCTTGCTTCGCCCGGAGATCGCCGCCGCTAACGCGCTGGCCGCTCGCACCACCACCACGAACGCCGCCGCCCGCAAGATCTTCCCGCCGGCGTTCCGCGATAATACGGTGCTGTATCCGCCGGCGGAGGTGATCGCGCGGGGGGAGTGGGCCAGGGCCACGCCGCCGGATACGCAGAGATTAAGGGATCGATTGTGGACTGAGATCAAGTCGGCTTGACCTCGCCGAACGCCACGTTACTGTTTGGGCTTCGGAGGCGTGGTGGTTGCCGGGCGCGGAGCCGCCGGAGTTGCCGGCCGGGCCGCGGCGGGAGCGGCACCCGCGGCGGGGGCGCTGTTCTTGTCGTACAG
>JALYHQ010000019.1 GCA_030776455.1 Acidobacteriota bacterium
GTGACAAACACCGAATATTTCTTATGCATGTCGCAACCGATATACTTCTTCATGGCTGTCGCGGCGCCTCCTACGCGCCTGGGCGGGGATTATACCCCGCCCGGCGACAGCGCCCACATACAATCACCCACCCCCAAAGAATTTCTTTCTCCCTTCCTTCCATCGACTTACCGCCCACCCCTCAACAATCCCATTCCTCGATGTCTTGACACCCCAAGCTAGACTGGAATTAGAGTTTGGTTAATCGACTATCGGAACCAAGCCACCGCGTCGCTCAGGAGCTCCTAGGCTCCCCTGGGGGAGGGTAATTCGATAGACCAGCAGCGAGACTCCAATCAATCCGTGCTACAGCCGAAGTGTGTCCGTATGCACTTCACCCGCTCAACGCGACGCGCCATCGCTCTCGAAGCCCTCGAATGCATCGCCGACAATGCCTTCGATCGTGGTCACTTCATCGCCCCGCAGTTTCTTGAACTCGCCGGTGCGGCGCTTCTTTGACAGCGTCCCCTGGTTTTGACGGATGTACATCACCAGGTTTTCGGCCACCCGGTCCGGCATCTCCACCGCGTCCATAATGCGCCGGATGGCTTTGTCATGCCGGCGCAGATAGTCGATCTCGCGAGGTAAATCGTGCTCCACGGTCCGCGCAACACAGGCGAAGAGAAACTCGGCCGCGCCCGTGCAATCGAAATAGCGGTACAGATCTGCTGTTTCATTGCGGACCTCCACATTCAGGTTCCGTGTGGGACGCCACTCAATGAAAGGCATCAGCGGACCGGAATCGGCCTCCAGCGTGGCACGGTAATCGTCGATGCGATCCAGCATCACGGAGGAAACCGGAAACACCATGCCTGCCGGCGTAAACTTCCGCTCGGCCAGAACATGATGGATCAGGCATCGGTGCAGGCGCCCGTTGCCATCCTCGAAGGGATGCGCATAAACGAAGCCAAAAGCGGTGGCGGCTGCCTGCACCACCGGATTGATCCCGTCGCGGCGCATGCGGTCGTTCGCCCCCAGCAGCCCGGTCATCAGACCGTTCAGGTCCGCCGGACGCGCCCCGATGAATTCCGGGAGCGGATTGCCTTCATGATCCCGCTCGCCCAGGAACACGCCCTCGGTGCGCAGGCCGGCGCGAACAAAACGCGTGTCCTCAATCAGGACGCCATGCAGACGAATGATTTCATCCATCGAAAGCCGGTTCTTCCCGGCCTGCAATACCGCGCGGCCCCAGCGTTCCAGGCGATTGCGCGGCGGCCGTTCGCCCTCAATCTCGAAGCTGGCCTGGCTATCGGCCAGCAGCAGGAAACTGGCCGCGCGCGACAGCAAATGCGCGCCTGTGCGGCCCACGGTTTCCCGGGCCTTCGCAGCCAGATCGAGCCGCACGAAATTTTCCAGCGCGTCGCTGCGCCGCACAGTCGGACAGTACTCGCCATTGCCCAACAGGTTGTCCCGCACCCGATGGCGCTTGGAAAGCCGCGGCTTCCCCGTGAAATACGCTTTGGGATCCAGAAGATCGATCGCCGCCACCCGTGGTGCGTCCTTCACCGCCAGCTTGCGCCCCAGCAGGATTTCGTACAGATACCAGGCGCGCCGCGCCAGATTACCCGTGCCCGCCTCCCGGACCAGGGCCTCTATCTCCCCCTTGGGCACGGCCGCGAACACCCGCTTCAGGATCAGCAGATCGATGTCTTCGTGGCGCAGGGCAAACAGCAAATGATCGGCAAAGCGGTCGCCGGGCCAATACCGTTTGTCAAAAACGTTCCAGTCCCCGTCTTCCCTGCGGCTGCCGCCAACGTATTGCCCGGAGACACAGCTTGGCCGCCGAACCGGCGCGGCGATAGCCAGCGCATGCGCCAGCGCCGCCCAGCCGGCCAGTTTGGCGCCGGCTGGGACAGTCTTTTCCTGAAAGATCGCCACCAACCCCGTCTTAAGTCGAAAACGCTTCATCTCGATCGAAAACTACCCCAATCCTACACCCACCGTCGAATTCCACGATATCATCCTCTGCCTCGAAAATCAACGATCCCCATCGAAAACCACCTCACTTCTAACTCTTCCATCGAAAACAGCCCCACTAAGCCCCTCACCTGCTACAACGGTAGATATGGTCACCATCGACGGGTCCCGGTTGACCCTGGAAGAAGTCCAGCGGGTAGCACGACAAAACGAAACCGTCGAAATCGCGCATGCTGCCATTCAGCGCATGGAGCATTCCCGAGCCGTGGTGGAGCGCCTTGCCGATGGCGACGCAGCCGTCTATGGCGTGAATACAGGAGTCGGCTTGCTAGCGGACGTTCGAATAGCCCCCGGCGACCTGGAGCAGCTTCAGCGCAACGTCGTGCGCTCGCATGCCTGCGGAGTAGGCCCTCCGTTGAGCGGCGCCGAGGTGCGCGCCATGATGCTGATCCGCGCCAACGTGCTCGCCAAAGGATATTCGGGCATCCGTCCCCTGGTCGCGCAGCGGTTATGCGATCTGCTGAATCGCGGAGTGACACCCGTGGTCCCGTCGCAAGGCAGCGTGGGCGCCAGTGGCGATCTCGCACCGCTGGCCCACATCGCGCTGGTGCTTATCGGCGAGGGGGAAGCCGAGCATGACGGCGCTGTTCATGCCTCCGCGGAAGCCCTGCGCCGCGCGGGCATCGAACCCACCACACTGCTTTCCAAGGAAGGCCTGTCGCTCCTGAACGGAACACAGGCGATGCTAGCTGTCGGCTGCCTGGAGTTGTGCGATGCCGAAGTGCTGGCCGATGCAGCCGACCTCATCTGCGCCATGACGCTGGACGGTTTGCGCGGCACCCCACGCGCCTTCGATCCGCGCCTGCACGCCGTGCGCCCCCATCCCGGTCAAATGAAGAGCGCCGCGAATCTCGCGGCCATGCTCGAGGGCAGCGAGATCCGCCAGTCTCACATCACCTGCCTCCGCGTGCAGGACGCCTATTCATTGCGATGCGCGCCGCAAGTGCACGGCGCTGTTCGCGACGTCCACGAGACCGCCCGCCGCGTGTTTGAGATCGAGTTGAATTCGGTCACCGATAACCCCCTCGTCATCGGCGAAGAAATCTTTTCGGGCGGCAACTTCCATGGCGAGCCGCTCGCTCTGCAGCTCGATTCGCTGGCGGTCGCGATGACCGTACTCGCCGGAATCTCCGAGCGCCGCATTGACCGCCTGGTGAATCCGGCGCTCAACGAAGGGCTGCCTCCATTCCTCGCCAACCACGCCGGCCTGGAATCCGGATTCATGATGGTGCAAGTAACCGCCGCCGCCCTGGTGGCCGAAAACCGCGTGCTCTCTCACCCCGCGTCTACAGGATCCATCACCACCAGCGGCAACAAGGAAGACTTCGTCAGCATGGGCATGACCTCGGCGCTGAAGTTCAAACAAATAATGTGCAACACACGACGGGTGCTAGCCATCGAGATGCTAACCGCCGCCCGCGCCCTCGACTGTCTCCGCCCCCTTCGGTCCAGCCCTTCAATCGAAAAGATTCGCCAGGATCTGGCAGCCATCAGCCCTCCGTGGAGCGCGGACCGCCCCCTTTCCCCCGACATCGAAAAAGTCGCCGCGTGGATCACTACTCCGCGATATAAACATTGAAATTCGTCACTTTCCGATACCCCATCCTCGAGTAGAGACTGTACCCCGATGACGTCGACTGCAGCACCGTCGTCTCAATTCCAGTCTTCGCCTTGACCAGCTCGAGCACCGCCCGCACGATCACTTCCCCGTATCCCCGATTTCGCCACCCCGGTAAGGTGGCAACTGAATACAGCCCCACCGCATCCGCCGCCACCACCACTGCGGCCGACGCCACCGGCTCGCCCGCGCTGTATCCAATGTATCCGCGAAAGCTCCCGTTCCACGCGCGCTCGGACGCATACACCGCGTGGCACACCGGAAACGGAATCTCGAACGCCGCCGACGTAATGTGAGCGAATGCATCGCGCGCCGGCTGATCCCCCACCGTGCGCACATCCAGCGCGGGCAGCCTCCGCACCGGCGCACGCAGTCTGTCCGCGTACATACCCGGCGCCGATGTCAAAGGCCGCAGTCCGAACCGGGCGAATACATTTCCTGCTTCGCGGCGCAGCGGCGCTTCGAGAAAATGATCGCAGACCCACCACGTCCAGCGGATCTTGCGCGTCCGAAAGTGTCCCGCCGGTACTTCGACGCGATGCCGCAAGAGGTTGCCGTCTCCGCCCACCGGCTCCGCCAGCAGCGCCGCGTTGAATGCCGCATAATCCAGTCCCGAATAGATCACCGAGAGCCCAGGCAAGTCCAGCACCTCGCCGGCCGGACGTGCGTTTCCGAAGAAGCGCATGGCCTCCAGCAAGTTCTTCGCAACTGCCCGGACTTCGGGTTCCGGCATGGTGGGATTAAAGCAAAGTCAACGGGTCAACGTCAATGATGAGAGCAGTGGATCGCCATTTTTGCTCCAGCGCATACCGCCGCAGCCCTTGTAATGTCTCATTCAGCCGCTTGCGGTCCACCGCCTTAATCAGCAACTGGTAGCGAAACTCGTTCTTAAGTCGCGGAACCGGCGCTTCAGCGGGGCCCAGCACTTTGATCCCTTCCGGTGAAGGATCCAGAAAGCGCCCCAGCTCCGTGCTCATGCGCAGCGCTTCTTCCTGCCTTTCACTGTGCACCATGATATTGGCCAACGCGCTGAAGGGCGGATAGCGCAGCGACCGCCGGAACTGAAGTTCCTTTTCGTAAAACCCTTGATAGTCCTGGCGCGATGCGTAGCGAATCGCGTAGTGCTCCTGCTCAATGGTCTGTATCAGAACGATGCCCGGCAGATTGCCGCGGCCGGCGCGTCCAGCTGCTTGCGTGAGCAGTTGAAACGTTCGTTCCGCTGCGCGGAAATCCGGGAGACCTAGTCCGATATCCGCGTTCACCACGCCCACCAGCGTGACGTTATGAATGTCGTGTCCCTTGGCGATCATCTGAGTACCCACCAGAATGTCGTAGTCGCCCTCGCGGAAACTCTGCAGGATGGTTTCAAAACGCCGCTTGCCGCTCACCGTGTCGCGGTCCATGCGCGCGATACGCGCGGCGGGAAACGCTTGATGCAGCTCCTCCTCCAGCCGCTCCGATCCCACGCCGAGAAACTGCAAATGGTCGCTGCCGCATTTGGGGCAGACCTTGGGAACTTTCTGAGCGTAATTGCAGTAGTGGCAGAGCAACCGCCGGTCGCGGCGATGGTAGGTCAGCGTCACCGAGCAGTTGATGCACTCCACGCGATGCCCGCAAGCGCGGCACGCGACGAAACTGGAGAATCCGCGGCGGTTAAGCAAGAGCATGGTCTGCTCGCCGCTTTCGAGCCGCTTCGTGACAGCGTCGATCAATCGCCGCGAGAACGTGGCTTGCTTGCGCGTTTCCAGGAATTCCTGGCGCATGTCGATCACTTCGACGTCTGGAATTGGGCGCTGCTCGATGCGCTCCGGCAGCTCCAGCAAGGTGTACTTGCCGCGATCGACGTTATAGCGTGTTTCGAGACTTGGCGTGGCGGAGCCGAGGACTACGATCGCGCCCGCCTGCTGCGCGCGCACCACGGCGACGTCGCGGCCGTTGTAGCGCGGCGTGTCCTGCTGTTTGTAGCTATGGTCGTGTTCTTCATCGATTACCACCAGCCCCAGATCGCGGACCGGTGCGAACACGCCGGAGCGCGTCCCTACAACTACGCGCGCCGCGCCGGAGCGAATGCGACGCCATTGCTCGGCTCGCTCGGTATCTTGAAAAGCAGAGTGCAGAATGGCCACGCTGTCGCCAAAGCGCCCGAAGAACTGTCCCGCGACTCCGGGCGTGAGCGCAATTTCAGGGACCAGCAGCAGTGCGCTGCGCCCCAGCGCGAGCGTGGCGTCGATGGCCTTTAGATAAACCTCGGTCTTGCCCGACCCCGTGATGCCGTGCAGGAGGAAAGCATGGAACCGGCGCTCTTGCAACGCCTTCTCGATGGCACTGTACGCATCCGCCTGATGTGGATTCAGAACGCGTGGCGGCGTCGCGGGCTGGGCCGCTGCCAGCAGCGATTCGGTCTGCAGCGTGATCAGCTTCTTGCGCGCCAGGGATCGCGCGGCCGTGCCGGCATTCTTGAGAGTAGCTTCCAGTTCTTGAAGATTGTGGGTCCCGGGATGCAGTTCCAGATAGGCATGCAACTCCCGCTCGGCCTTGGGCAGCTTGGAATCCTCGGGCGCGGATGCCAGAAAAGAAGCGCGCAGGCGGGCCGCCGATGCGCGCAATGGATCGCGATCGGCGGCGAGGTCTTCCATCGCGACGAAACCCTTTTTCTGGAGTGAGCGGAGCAGCGTGGGAGCCGTGGGAATCTTCTTCTGAATGTACGCGGCCGAAAGTGGGCGCGATTCCAGCAGTCGCAGAAGTTGCAGGGTTGGATCATCGTCGCTTGCGCCCAGCAGCAGCTGGCGCGCCGCATCGCGCCCCGCATCTGTGAGGGTGTAGGATTTTGTACGCCGGATCTCGCCCGTGAGCGGCGTCATCGCGCGCAATACTTCCCCCAGCGGCGCGCAATAATACGACGCAATCCAGCGGCCCAGCTTCAGAAGATCGGGGCCGAGAACCGGTTCCTCGTCGAGGAGGCGGAATACTTCTTTCACCGCGCCTTCCGGCGCTTCCTTGTGGACGTCAACTACTACGCCGATGAGCTTGCGCGTGCCGAAGGGGACTACTACGCGGCAGCCGGACTGTACGCGGTGTTCGAGTGTGGGGGGGAGACTGTAGGTGAACGGCTGGTCGAGCGGGACAGGCAGGCTGACGTCGCAGTATGTCATGATTCGCACAAGCTAAAGCATGTGCTACCTGCCGAAGACGAAGACTGCGTGGCCGGCGGCCATTGCGACATGCTGGTGTCCATCAATCGTGAAGCTGACTGGATTTGCGGCCATGGAGCCGCCGGTTTGAAAATCCCACAGCGGGGCGCCGGTCAGTGCATCGAGCGCGTAGAAGTTGCCCTCATCGGAGCCGCCGAATACCAGGCCCCCCGCCGTCGATAGGACGCCCGCCCACGGCGGTGAATGCAGGCGGAACTCCCACTTCTGTTTTCCGGTGGACGCATCCAGCGCGCGGATCGCGCCGTAGAGCTGATCGTCCGGAAGGGTGCGCTCGCCGCCACCCGCGAAAAACGTTCCGGGTTTGTAGTCGGCTTCGCCCTTGTAATAGTACGACCCCATCTCGCGCACCGCGACATAGAACAATCGCGCCAGCGGATTGTACGAAGGGCTGAACCAATTCGTCGCGCCCTGCAGGCTGGGCCATGCGAGCGTACCTTCAACGCTCGGCTCGCCGCCGGGGAGCAAAACGGGGCGGCCGGAATCATCGATGTCCTTGGCCCAGGTCTGTTTGGCATATTGAGTCGCTTGCAGAAACTCGCCCGTGCCGCGATCCAAAAGGTAGTAAAATCCGTTGCGATTGGCCATGGCAACCACCTTGCGTTCACGGCCGCGAACCGGGATGTCGGCGATGACTGGAATCTCGGTAGCATCCCAATCATGAACATCATGCGGCGTAAATTGAAAGTGCCACTTGAGCTTGCCTGTGTCGGCGTCAAGGGCTAGCAGCGAGCAGGTATAAAGGTTATCCCCGGGGCGCGGGTCGCCGTTCCAATCGGGACCGGGATTTCCGGTGCCCCAATAAATCAGGTTGAGTGCCGGGTCATAGGAACCGGTGACCCAAGTGGGACCGCCGCCGGTCTTCCACGCATCGCCGGACCAGGATTCGTGACCGGGTTCACCGGGGCCGGGAATGGTCCAGAAACGCCATGCGCGCTTGCCTGTCTTGGCGTCATAGGCGTCGAGAAAACCACGAATGCCGGCCTCGCCGCCGCTGATGCCGATCGCGATCTTGTCTTTGACCGCGAGCGGCGCAACCGTGATGCAGTGTCCGGTTTTGTGATCGGCCACTTCGGTATCCCAGCGGACCGCGCCGGAGTGTGCGTCGAGCGCGATGAGGTGCGCGTCGAGCGTGCCGACGTATATGGTATCGCCGAGAATCGCGACGCCGCGATTCACTCGTCCGAATCCGATGGTACGCGCATCGCGTGACTGGGCGCGCTCCCAGTGCCAGAGCGGGCGGCCGGTGCGCAGGTCGAGCGCGCTGACCGCCGTCGGCGGTTCAGAAACATACATGACGCCGTCGGCGACGATCGGCGAGGTTTCAAATCGGCCGCTGCCCTTGATCTGATAAATCCATTTCACTTTGAGGCCGGCGACATTGGCGGGTGTGATCTCTTTGAGCGCCGAGAATCGATGCGCCTGATAATTGCCGGAGTAAGTGAGCCAGGATCCCGGCTCGGCGGCGGCATCGCGAATACGTTCGAAGGGAACCTGCGCGGCGAGACCCAGTATCGCCGGGATGAGGAGGACGAGCGGCTTCATCGTTCCGCTCGGAGCGACGCGAGATAAGCAACCATGTCGTCGATTTCCGACGCGCTGAGCGTCGCACGATAGCTCGGCATGGGAGAGGTCGCAGTGTTCTTCTCGAGCGTTGTGAGATCCGCCTTTCGGAGCGAATGGAAGCGATTCCGGCTATCGCGGATCTGAATAGTGAAGCTATCCTCGTTTACTCGAATGCCGCGAATCTCGGAGCCGTCCCGGATGACGGCGCGCACCATTGCGAAATTGTCGGGGAAAGAGGCAACCGGGTCCAGGAGCGATTCACGCAAATACGCGGGACTGCGCCGCGCACCTGCCTCGCTCAGTTCGGGGCCGTACCCGCGGCCTTCGCCGTTCACGATGTGACAGGCCGGACAGCCGCCCTTGCCCGCATAGAGCGACTTGCCGCGTTCGGCATTTCCCGGCAGCGCCACCGCTTCGATGCGGCCCAGCGATCGCACATAGCCTTCTACCTGGGATACCTCACGATCGGTTAGCTGCCAGGCGCCAGGCATTTCGGTATCCGAAATGCCGAACTGGATTACTTTGAAAAGATCGTCATGCTTGAGTTTGGGTTTTGCGAGGCTAGGGCCCCGCCCTCCGGCGCCAGTCTGTCCGTGGCATGGTGAGCAGTGGGCCGCGAATAAGGTCTTCCCGGGCCCGGTATCGTCGGCGAAGGCTACTCCGCAGACGAGCGCGGCAAGGCTGAGGGTCCGTCGCATGGCGGCAGAAACATTGTAGCCTGCCTGGAATCCCGTCTGGCTGGTTGTAAATCTTAATGCGAGACGCGCTTCTTGTCGTCGGACTTGCCGTTGGCTTTGCTAGCAGTCTTGCGGGCCGCCTTGGCCGGCGAATCGCCGGAGCTGTGGGTGGCTGCCACCATGGCTTCTTCGCCGGTGGGGGGAAAGCCCTTGGAAAGCAGCTCTTCCTTGCGCCGCAGCATTTGGCGGCCGAGATCTTCGAAGTCGAGGTCCAGGGCCGCGGCTTTCGGAAGCATTTCGTTCTCTTCTTCTTTGATGTGATGGCGCACGTTCTCAGACAGCACGGTAAACTTAGCATCGTAATGATCGCCGCGGCCGTGTAAGTCCTCGATTTCGGCGATCAAGACCTTAGCGACGTGATGCTCCTCGTCCGCCTCATTCATGATGTCCTTGCCGACGCGCTTGCGAACGGCCGGATAAAAAATTTCCTCTTCCAGCGCGGCGTGGACCTTCAACTCGGTCAGCGCATCATTCACAATCTTCTTTTTGGTCTGCCGGTTCTGGGCCTCTTCGAACTGGTCGAAGAGCTTCTTGACAGTTTCGTGATCTTTTTTCAACATGGCGATCGCGTCGTTGTCTCCCTTCGATAACCAATCAAACACTGGCGCCTCCCTCCATCATGTTGAGAGTGCGCTCTAGCCGCTCCGCCTGTCCCTCCAGATCCGCGAGCAGGTACAAAAAACGCATATCGATGGGTGAGTCGCTGTCCTTCGGCGGCAGTTGCCGGTACAGGCTTTCGAGGACGCATCTGTCGTGATGCATTCGTGCGACCTGTGCGACCACCAGACTCTCCAGAGCATTTGGTACCGCTGTTGTTTGGGGCGTCATAACGGCTTTTACTAATGCATCTTCTGTGCCATCTTTCGGCGCGGCTAAGTTATTGTTTTTTCGCGGGCTGGGTTGGCGGAGTGCAGGAAAGAATACACTCGGCGCGTAAGATTGGCCGCTTGGTTTGACCCCAAGAAGGTGAACCCGGAGGGCTCGGCCATCTGGCGCCCATGGGGACAACTACGGGAGGCTGGTGCAAATCAGGCGGGGAACAGGAACGTAAGCGTGCGCGAGGGCTGATGCTAAGCTGGAATTAACGATCCCGCGTCCGGCTTGGAGGACGATCTTGCGCTTTCTTATTTGGTCAATTCTTACCATTTCCTGTTGGGCTCGCAATCCGCTCGTGGTTGCGTTTGAAGCACGCGATCGGCAGTATGTTTCTCGCGGTTCGGGCTATTCGTTCTCGGTGAATTCCCATGGGGCGGTGCTGAATGTGAATGGGCGAGCGGTGCGCATGGCGGTGATTGGCGCGAGTCCTAAGGCGTCACTCTTGGCGTTGGACCGCATGCCGGGGAAGGCTAACTATCTACTTGGCCGCGACGTGCGCGCGTCCTACGATCTCTATGGGCGCGTTCGATGGCGCGAGGTTTACTCGGGCATCGATATAGTGTTTCGGGGCAACCAGGAACATCTCGAATATGACTTCGAGGTGGGCGCGGGGCGCGATCCGGGAAGAATCGTGCTTGCGTTCGATGGTCTCGACGACATTCGGATCGATCGTAACGGGGACCTCGAGATGCGTGCCGGCGAGGTCCGGATCCGCCAACCCAAGCCGGTGTCCTGGCAGACGATCGCGGGGCTGAAGAGGACTGTGGATGTGGAGTATCGAATGGATGCTTCGAAGCACGTTCGGTTGGTGACAGGCGCTTACGATCGCCGGCGCGCGCTGGTGATTGATCCGCAAATCATCTTCGAAAAGTTCTTCGGCGGCAGCGGCATGAGCACCGCCGTGGGACTTGCTCGAGACACGCAAGGCAACCTGTATGTGGCCGGCACCACGGATTCCACTGACTTCGCCACGGTGAATCCGTTCCAGAGCCGTCTGGGCACGGCACCGCTGCTGGTCACCGCCGACGCCGGTAAGACCTGGAGCTTTCCATCGCTTGGACCAGCCCGCCAAGTCAACGCGATGGTCGCGGCTCCGTCCACGCCATTGATAGTTTATGCTGCGACGCCGCTGGGTGTTTTTAAGAGCTCCGACGGCGGGACGTCCTGGGCCGCAAACGCCAACGCCGGACTTACGAGTGCTGCCTCGGCTCTGGCGGTGGGTGCGAGTTCTGCCAGCACCGTTTACGCCGGGACGGCAAAGGGCGTCTTTGTGAGCACCGACGGCGCGGCGAGCTGGCGGGCCGCAACGACCGGTATCCCGATTGCCAATGTCCTGGCAATCGCCGCCCATCCCTCGCAGGCCGGAACCGTGTTCGCAAGCATCCAAAATACGTCCGCTATTTTCCGCAGTACCGACTTTGGCCAGACCTGGATCCAGCTCACAATTGGGACATCCCGTGACGTGAATGCAATCGTCTTCGGTTCAAACGGCGCGCTGATCGCCGCCACGTTCAATGGCTTGTTCATTTCCACCGATGGGGGAAATACGTGGACCCCGGGAGCGACTGCCGGCGTTCAAGCGAATCAAGCGCTGGCGATTTCGCCCGGTAATCCCTCTACTCTGTACCTGGTCAATTCGTCAGGAGTTCAAAAAAGCACAGATGGCGGCAAGACGCTCAACGTGGTGTTATCTGGTATCAACTCGTCGTTCTTTGGCGGCGTTGCCGTCGATCCAAGGAATCCAGCCACCGTATACGCGGCCGACATCAATGTCCTATACCGCAGTACGGACGCGGGACAAAACTGGTCGCAACTAGCGTTGCCCTATCCCGTCAGGCAAATGTCGCTCTTCATCTCACCGGTGGACTCGAGAGTCTTCCTGGGAGTGTTTACGAAAAACAATGTGTTCGTCACTAAGTGGAGTCCGGATGGCAGCCAGGTTTTGTACTCCACCTATCTCGGTGGAAACGGAGACGATGAAGCAACTGGAATCGCCGTGGATGGAACGGGCAGCGCGTACATTACCGGATTCACATCCTCGCCGGATTTCCCCACCACTCCGGGCGCTTTCCAGGCGAAGCTGTTCGTGCCGCAGGACATTTTTGCCGCAAAGCTCAGTCCGGATGGATCGAAACTGATCTACTCCACTCTCTTCGGCAGCGATTCGGCAAGATCCAGCGGCATCGCAGTGGATGGCACAGGCGATGCGGTGATCACCGGGCTGACACGAGGCAGTTTTCCTATAACTGCGAGCGCATTCCAGAGCGTCTCCCGCTGCACTCAGTCCGCGTTCCGCAAGGGTGACGCGTTCGTGACAAGGATCTCGGCCGATGGCAAGTATCTTTCTTATTCGACACTGCTCGGCGGGAGTTGTCCCGGCCCCGATATTCCGCTGGTCTCGCCATCGACGTACAGTACCAGCGTCGCGGTGGATGCGAGCGGAAACGCCTGGGTGGGCGGAGCGACACTTACTCCGGATTTTCCCGTCACCTCCGACGCCTTGCAATCGAGCTTCGGCGGTGGACTCTATGACGGTTTCCTTGCGCGCTTCAGTCCCTCCGGGCATCTGGACTATGCGACCTATGTCGGCGGTTTGGGTTACGACATCGTGAACGCCATCGCCTTCGATCAGTCCGGCAACATTTTCCTCACGGGTGAAAGCGGCGGTTTGTCGCAGCCTGCATCGCCGGGCGCATTTCAACCGCAGGCAAGCGCGAGTTGCCCGGTCTTCTTCATTGGCCCTTCGTTTCCTACGCCGCAGGGGAATGCGCTGGTCTTGAAGCTGGATCCCGCCGCACATTCGATCCAGCGTCTGACGTACCTGGGCGCCCCACTCTGTCTTCTCCCTTCATCGATTGCAGTGGACGGTTCGGGTGAACCTTGGATCGCGGGCAAATTGGATCCGAATGGCGGTGCGCCGCAGACGATGAGTCCATTCGAAATTGGAATCGGGCAAGGATTCATCAGCAAGTTCAGCGCGGACTTCACGCAGTTGCTGTTCTCGACGCATTTCGATTCGCCCGCCGGCCTCGCCCTCGACTCTTCCGGCTTAGCGTATGTGGCAGGCACGACCGTGGCGAACACGGTCACGGGGACGCAGCAAAGTTACATCGCCCAGATCGATCCCGCGCCGCCCGCGATTTCACTGGATTCCATTGTGAGCACCCTCCAGCCTGCAAAGGCATCCAATTTTCCAGGGATCGCCGCGGGAGAGCTGATTCATATTCTCGGCAGCAAGATGGGGCCAGTGGCGGTTACTCCGGGCATGATCAATTCGGGAGTGCTGGCAAACATGGTGGCCGGCGTACAAGTTACGTTTGATGGTGTCGCCGTGCCGCTACTTTCGGTGAGCGCTCAGGAAATTGATCTGATCGCGCCCTTTGCACTGGCTACCAAGTCGTCCACCACGGTGCAGGTTGTCTATAACGGCGTCAAATCGAACACGGTGCAGGTGGCCGTAATCGGCATTGCCGTGCAGATTCTGGGCGTCTTCAATCAGGATTTCTCAGTGAACGCCATGTCAAACCCGGCACAGGCCGGCTCGACCATGAGCCTCTATGTTAGTGGCATTGGGGGGACGAATCCGGCGAGTCAGGATGGCCAAATCAACACTGCTCCATTCGCCGCGCCGGGCGTGCCGGTCGGGATCGAGTTTTTTGGGAATGATCCGAACAATCCTCACACCATACTGCCGGTCACCTTTGCGGGATCGGCGGCGGGTTTGGTTGCTGGCATCTTCCAGATCAACTTCATCGCGCCACAGAAGAGCGTGATGAACGTGGATCTGCTGGTGGGGAGTACGACGCGCACGCTGTTTGATGTTTGGGTGAAGTAGGGGTCCGCTCCCTGCGGTCCGGCTCTGATTATGACTATCCTAACCATCTCGTGTCTTGTTCTTGTGGCGGTGGCGGAAGGGCAAAACAGTTATCTGTCTTATGTCACCGGCACAGGGCCAAATGGGATTGCAGCGGCGGACTTTAACGGCGATGGCAAGCTTGATTTAGTGGTAGCGAGTTCCAGTCCCAATACGCTGATCACGCTGCTGAATGACGGGAAGGGCGGTTTCACGCCACAGACCCCGTTCAGCCTCGGCCAACTCACGCCGCGTTGGATCTTAACCGCGGACTTGAACGGCGATCACAAAACCGATGTGGTTGTACTCGGCACAGGCGCCACCGGAGTGGTGGTTTTGCCAGGCAATGGCGACGGTACTTTTCAGCCGGCCCTACCGGTTTCGGGTTGTACGCAGCCAACGTCTGCTCAAGTCGCCGACTTGAATGGCGATGGCATTCCAGACCTTGCGGTCACCTGCCTGACTTTAGGTTTTCCGGTTCCGACCGGCGCGTCGCTCTTAGTGTTGCTGGGAAAGGGTGATGGTACGTTCGGGCCCGGCACGGGGTACTCGCTGGGATTGACGCCGTGG
>JALYHQ010000020.1 GCA_030776455.1 Acidobacteriota bacterium
AACAAAACCTTTCTAAGATGGAAAAGCCAAACACGCAGGCTGCTCCTCCACCAGAGGCCGGCGAGAAATGAGCTAAAGTGTTACCCATGTGATCGGATAGATGTGTTACCCATGTGTCCGGTCGTACACCCCCTGGCCGGCTCGCTGACGCGAAGGAGAAATGACCAAAGTGTTACCCATGTGATCGGATAGATAGATTACCTATGTGACCGGTCTATACAGGGGTCGCGTGCGGGGCAGGGTCTAAACCTGATCGACCAGGAGTTGCAGGATCAGAAAATCATCGCGGTGCCGAATCGCAACCCGCGCTACGATGAGGTCCACACGCTGGACCACATTTTCTCGCACGTGCGGCGCGATCGAGCACTTCTTCACCATATATAAGGAGTTGGAAGGCCGGGTGACGGCCACGCTCGGCTGGAGCTGCCCCCGCGAGGCGCGCAAGTGCATTCTGGACAGCCGGAAGGCGTACCTGGAAAAGCACCCGCCGGCTAAGGATTAGCTGACGCGACGACGGGCTTTTCGAGACTCAATCTCACGATAGCCCCGGCGGCCATGAACTTCACCGCGTGGCGCGACTCGGAAAGATGCTGCTCCAGCCTGGGGATGTCGTCCTTGGATCCGCAGCGGCCGATGCCGCGCGCGACTGCCGCTTTCACGGCCCAGTTCTTCTCATTGTCCAGCATGAATTCGAACAGCTGAATCACGCGCGCGTCGCAAGCCTGGGCCAGGGTGCTGGCGGCGACTACGCGGCCTGGGGCGCCTTTATCTTTCATGGCCTCTTCGGCCGCCACAATCCCTATGCTCGCCGGGCCGAGGAAGACGCCACTGGCTTCCTTGACTCCCATCATCGCCAGGGTCCTGGGGCTGTGCAGTTTGGCCTTAGCGTCTTTCATGGCGCCACCGACCAGGCCGGGGGCCATCTTGGCCTCACCGGTCAGCACCTGGCCAAGTTCCTCTTCGCCGGTGTGATCGTCCATTTCCCACAGCGATTTCGCGGCGGTGAACTGCACTTCCTCCGATGGATCGTCGAGAGCGTCCTTGAGAGCGGGGATGGACTGGCGCGATTTGAGGATGCCCAGTTCCGCGGCGGCCGTTTGGCGAACGTCGGCATCCTTGTCGTTGCGCAGAGCGTCTTCCAGAGCGTGCACCGATTCCGGGGTGAGCCCCACGGACGCGATGGCGGTGACGGCCTGGCGGCGATGTTCCGGCCGGTCGGCATGCAGACCCTCGGTAAGAATGTTCCAAGCGGTGACGTTCGGCTGAGCAATCAACGGCACGCCGGCCGCGCAGAGTAGCAGTGATATCAGAGTTTTGACAGACATCGGGGCACTCCCTACCGCCGTTTCTCTGGCAATTTTCTTGCCAACCAGTCCAGCATCTCAGCCTGCTTGTCCTTGTTTCCGAGGGCGGCTTCGATATTGACGTAGCGCTTACCACGACGCGCCGCCTCGCGCGACAGCGATCCGTCGTCCTCCCCGCCGGGGGTCGCTTGCAGCACGACGTTGAACGGAGACTTCGCCATGACTTCGAAATCCGATGCATCGGTGGCGAGGCAGAAGTCGTGGGGATGATCGCTATCATTCAGCGCGACCCGATCGCTGATGGCCGTCTCGTCATTTACGGAATAGCCTGGGCCGTTATTGTGCATCGCGATCAGCAGGCCGCCAGCGGGCGGGAGCACGCGTTTCAGAAAGGCTTTGCGGTCGCGATCCAGTGCGTCCAGGGCGTGCTGGAGCGTGTCGGGAGGCCAATCCGGATTCAGCGTTTTGAGATTCTTTTCGGCGCCGGCGCGGGAGAACATTCGGTTCGGATCCAGCCGGCCACCCAGGATCGGGACGTAGCGAGTGTCCGATTCCACCACAAAGGCTTGCCCTTTATGCCAGCCGACAAAGTCGAGCAGTACTTCCCGGGCGGTATTCTCATTCCCGTGGAGGTGGATGTAGCGGCGGGAGGAGCGGCCCTGGCTTACAGTCCGAAAGCGGATTCCTGCCAGCGAGATAAGGCGCTCACGGCCCCAGAAGGGGAGCGTGTACAAGACTGCCAGGAAGGCCCGGCGGGTCACGGTTTGTAACTCTTTCCAGTCAAATTACCTCTGACAGGTATGAACGTCCTACTGAGGATAACTATAGCCTTGGCCCTGTTGTCCATGGCGCCCGGCGCGCAGGCCTATTCGGTGCTGACCCATGAAGCCATTATCGATATCACCTGGGACCAAACCATCCAGCCGCGATTGCTGGCCCGATTCCCCGGCACCACTCCCGACCAATTGGTGGTAGCGCACGGGTATGCGTACGGCGGGGCCATCATCCAGGACATGGGCTATTATCCTTTCAGCAGCAAGCTGTTCAGCGATCTGGTGCATTACTCCCGCACCGGCGATTTCGTGGTCAATCTTCTGCGTGAAGCGCAGGATGTAAACGAGTACGCCTTCGCCATGGGCGCTCTGGCGCATTACGCGGCTGATAACAACGGGCATCCCATCGCGGTGAATCGCGTGGTCCCCATGCTGTATCCGAAAGACCGCGCGAAGTTTGGCGACAAAGTGACTTATGAAGACGATCCCACGGCGCACATCCGTACCGAGTTTGGCTTCGACGTGGTGGAAGTGGCGAAGGGCAGGTACGCTTCCAAGGCCTATCACGATTTCATCGGGTTCCAGGTTTCAAAGCCTGTGCTGGAACGGGCGTTCACGGACACGTATGGCGTGGAATTGAAGGATATTTTCAAGAGTCTGGATCTGGCGCTAGGGACGTACCGTCGAACGGTGAGCACGACGATTCCGGAGATGTCCAAAGCGGCCTGGGCGGCGAAGAAGAAAGACATCCAGGCATCCCAGCCTGGCATCACGCGACGGCAGTTCATGTACAACCTCTCGCGGTCGAGCTATGAGAAGGAGTGGGGACACCAGTATGAAAAGCCCGGCTTCGGAGCGCGGTTTCTGGCGGTGGTTATGCGCATTGTACCGAAAGTAGGCCCCTTCAAGGCGCTGGCGTTCAAGGTGCCCACACCCGAGGCCGAGAAGCTTTTTATGGACAGCTTTGACAAGTCCGTAGTCCGCTTCAAGGAACTCGCGGCGCAGATGGATGGCGAAGCGCCTCGGCTGGCCAATCAGAATTTCGACACCGGGCAGCCGACGCGCGCGGGCGAATACCACATGGCGGATGACACTTACGCAAAACTGCTGGAAAAGCTGGCCGACCACAAGAGTCCCGTTCCGGAGGATTTGCGCGCGAACATCCTGGCGTTCTACAGCGGGCAACCTTTGGAGGCTTCCGAGAAGGCCAGGCAGGAACTGATGGCGCTACGGCATTAGCAGGCGGGCGCCAATGCGACGGTATACTCCGGCCCAGGCGTTGATCAAGTGGGTGGTGAGCAGCGTCAGGATCGCGCCAAGCCCACAAAAGAACATTGCCTGATCCAGCGTGGTGACGGGGCCGTCCCACATTTGCATCGGCACAACCTGATAGATCAGCGGTACCGTGAGCAGCATGAGGCTCGCGGGAACCAATCCAACTACCATCACCAGCGACACAATACCCATCGGAAGCCGCAAGAAGAGCCATCCCAGGCCACGCCAGGTAGACGGCTGGCGCAGATAAAACACGATCTTCTCGATCAGCTTCGGAGGACTTTGCAGAGGCGGTGCGGCGGGGATCTCGGCGCCCAGCAATCGCCGAAGAAGCCCTCGTTCTAAGCGCAAAAACTGCGTGGCGGCGGCGAAGACACCCATCAGAATAGCCGCCCCGATCACAATGACCAGCAATCCCGCTCCCACCGAAAGGCCCACGGCAAGGAAAACGAAGTAGAACAGGCCCAGGGGATAGGCAAGCGCCAGGTATCCAAGATTGCGGTAAGTCTGAGGATCGAGAACGGCGCCGAAAACATGGTCTACGGCCGTTGGCCGGGCGAGAGTGTCGGTCATGCCAGTGAATACGGCGGTTAAGGCGTGGAAGTTCGGCCAATTCTTTGTGGGGCCAAGCATGATTGCCTGCTGGCGGCCTTCCCCGTCTCCCCGAGCAAGCCGGCGGCAGGCAGTAGTGCCTGCCCCACGCTAAACTGGAGAGAGCTATGAAGAAGACCCTCGTTGTGATTGCAGCCGCTGCCACGCTGGGCCTGCTTGCGCAGGACCAGCAGTTCGAATCGAAGCTTCCGCCGCCATTCGCCACCAAATCGGCGACCAACGGACCAAAAGTAGTCGACCGGCCCGAGGGCGCAGTGCTGCACGTCCCCGCGGGCTTCCAGATTGAAGAATACGCGAGCGGCTTCAATCGCCCCCGGTTCATGCTGGCCGGTCCCAGCGGCGAGATCCTGCTGTCCGATATGGGCAGCGGCACGGTGTACGCTCTCACCGGCGCGAAACCAGAGCGCAAGGCGCTGATCGAACACCTCGACCGTCCGTACGGTCTGGCGCTTTGGAAGGATTATCTCTACGTGGGCGAGCCCACCTCCATCAAGCGCTACAAGTACGACTCCAAGAACCTGACCGCCGGGCCCGGCGAGGAAATTGCCAGCTTGAAGGGTTTCGGCACCGCGCATATCACGCGCAGCCTGCTGTTTGACCGCAAGGGCGAGAAGCTGTATGTGGGCGTAGGATCCGGATCGAACGTCGATGCCGGCGAAGATCCCAAGCGGGCAGCCATCAACCGGTACAATCCGGACGGAAGCGGCCACGAAATCTTCGCCGCCGGCACGCGCAATCCCATCGGCCTGCACTGGTACCCGAACTCCGATACGCTCTGGGCGGCCGTGCAGGAGCGCGATGCGCTGGGTGACGATCTGGTGCCGGACTATTTCACGCACATCCAGCAGGGCGCCTTCTACGGCTGGCCTTACGCGTATGCCGGACCCAACGAAGATCCACGCCGCAAGGGCGAGCGCGAGGATCTGGTGAAGAAGACCATCGCCGGCGACATCCTGCTGCAATCGCACGTCGCGGTGCTGGATTTCCTGTTCTATACGGGCAAGCAGTTCCCCAAGGAGTACCAGGGCGGCGCGTTCCTGGCGTTCCACGGATCCTGGAACCGCGAGAAGCGCGTGGGCTATTCAGTCGCGTTCATTCCTTTCCAGAACGGCAAGCCGAGCGGGCCGGTGCGCGATTTTCTTAGTGGATGGATGGTGGCGCCGGAGTCCAAGGAAGTATGGGGACGGCCGGTGGGAATTTTCCAGATGGCCGACGGCAGCATCCTGGTCACCGACGACGGCGGTAAGAAAATTTGGCGCATTTCGTACAAGGGGCGCTAGCGCTGGCGCTGGCGGCTTCGGGTCTGCTGGCGCAAACACCTCCACTGAAGCCGTTCAGCCATAAGAAACACCTCGCGATCGGCAACATCGCGCCGATTCTCGCCGCGGCCATCGACAAGGGCACGTACCTCGGCATTCCGGGCGATATTCGGCGGCACTTGAATGGAACCAATCCGTGCGCGGCGTGTCACCGAGGGTTGGAAGACTCGGTCCGGGTGAGCAAGGCCAACATGCCGCAAATGGCGGATTGCCTGGTGTGCCACTCGAAGATCGACCCGCCGGACAGCTGCGCGTTCTGTCACTCGGCGGATGCCAAGCTGCGGCCGATCTCGCATGCGGCGGATTTTTTGGATAAACACAGCAGCAAGACCGCGGGACTGAATTATCAGACCTGCGCTGTCTGCCACGGGCGCAAGTTCAACTGCATGGGCTGTCACCAAGGCTAGACAGGTCTGGTGGGGCAGGCGGTTTCGCCTGCTAGATGCCGATTGCTAATCGGCCGCAGGATACTATCCTGCCCCCACGTTCCTCTCTTGTTATGGACACGCGCATCAGCGGGCCGACCGCTTCCTTTGGTCGCGGCTCAGAAGGTGGCGGATGATTTTTGGGTCGCGGGTCAGATGGTGATGCCGGGTGGTGGATGATTTTTGGTTGCGGCTCAGACGGTGATCTTTGTTCCGTCGAAGCGCGTGAACTGATACCCGTCGAAGGCCTCGCCGTAAGTGAGCTTCTGGTCGCGCAGCACGCCGATCGCGACGGTCTCGCCGAGCTGGAGAGATTCGGTGTAGTCGGAGCGCCAGTGCACGCCGGCGATATTACGGCCGATGGCGACATTGGAAGCCAGCTTGTTCAACTCGCCGCCGACGGTCAGTGCGCCGGCATCGGATCCGGTGTAGGGAACCAGCGTGGTTCCATCGTCGGAGGCAACCACCGGATTCGTAACCGGGTAGCTTTCATCGAACAGCGCCTTGAGCATGGTGACGCACGCGCCCGCTACCGTCGCGTGGCCGGCGCCGTAGGAAGGATGCAGGGGCGAGCCTTCAGGGAATGCTGCCGGCAGCAGATACGACTGCGTGATACCGTGCAACCGGCCGAGCACCGATGAATTTGTGAGATCGGAGTGAACTGGATAGCTCTGTGATTTCGTGAGCGTAAGATGGACCGCGCCCCCATACGCTTCCGGACGCAGCCGGCGATGCACGAACCATTTTTGATACCAGACGGCCTTCAGCGCGTTGGTGGCGATATCCGCCACGGCAGCCGCGATACCCGGAGCGCCGAAAGTGCCGAAGCCTTCCTGCGTGAGCGATTTCAAATACGGATTCCCGGGATTGAGCGGCGCTCCAATGCCGCCGCCGATCAGCGCATCGCTGGGATCGGGCGGCTGCAGCAGGATCAGCATGGCGTTGAAGTACGCCTGATACAGGACGTCCACGTGAACCCACTGCGCCAGATCTCGCCCGTTGCGGATGAAGCGGCGGGTACTGTCAAACCGGGCGCTCTGGGTGGGCTTGTTGCCGTTCTGAGCGTTCAGCCAGTCCTGATAATTCATCAGATAGTCATACCCGGGCAGCAGCGTGTGCATGCGATGTTCCACATACTCGGCGCCGAACGGGACCGGCTTCAGCAGGAACTGGGAAATGTACGGGCCCACGGCATCGCCGGCGGTGAATCCTCGGAACAAAGTAGCCGTGGTGACTTTGCCGTTCGCCTTGGGTCCGCGAAAATCGGAGAGCTGCGAAATATCGTCGGCCGCCGCCTGCGTGAGGCCGCTGACTGCGTATTGCGTGAACGGGACATCGCGGGCCAGGGCCGCCCAATAGAGTTCCACCATCTCGCCGGCGGTTTCGGCGCTAGCGAAGGCCGGGGCGGGTCCCACCGACATGTGGTGCGAATCGGCGCCCTGCAGGTTGAAGTCGATTCCGCAACAGGGATTCACAAACTTCCGCTGTTGCGAAGGCGTGGAAGCGCCCATGGGCACCTGATCCAGTTCAGCCTGACTGCCATTGGAAAGCGCCTGGGTAAAAGCATCGAAGGCTTTCAGGTCCACTTGGCCGGAGCCATCGTGGGGCAAGCCTTTGGTGTAGCTTCCCACCTTGCTGGCATAGAGCGACTCGTCGCCGTTGGTGCGGTGAGCAGGAATGGGCTGATCGCGTTGAAAGCGGGCGGCGTCCACGCGGATGTTATATGCATCGCGGCTGCGCTTTGCGGGGCTGCCGGCGGCCGCGGGTCGGGTGCTTTCGAGCTCCTCAGTATGAGCGGTGAGAGCGGCGCCAGTTGCCGCTACCGTGCCGAAAAATGTCCTGCGAGTGAATTCCGATCCCATAAATCTGGACCCTTGCCTGAGTGAAATGCGATGAAAATGATTATAGCATTGGGGGCCGGGACCGCTCTTGAGAACCGCAGGGTCCAGCTTGTGGGGCAGGCGGTTTCGCCTGCGGGAGGCCGATTACTAATCGGCCGAAGGTTGCTAACTCTTGCTAACCTGCCCCACACGGCGGCGCGTTCCTCTCGTGGTATTGGACACACTGACGCTCCCTTATGGTCGCGGCTCTGATTGGGGTTTTTAGCGAGGGTCGAGGTGGCGTCGAGGTCAGCGAGGGTGGAGGTGGAGCTGGGTTTCCAGGACCCCGGGGTGTTTGCCGCCATCTAGAGTGACTGCGGTGTCGGCTTCAGCGGACGCTTCCGGCAAGCGGGCTGTGGCTTGCAATAGTTTCGCCAGGGTCCAGTGGGGCTTGAACCAGCAGGGGGCATGCTGGATGGCCGATCGCAATGCGGTTTCAGCCGAACCGGCGTCATTGCGCGCGGCGTAGAAGGCTGCCAGGTTGTACCACGCGTTCTGCGGCTCCTCAGCGCCCGCGGTGGCGCGTACGGCTGCTTGGAAGGCCTCGCCGGCAGCTTGCAATTTGTCGATGGTGTTGGTGGATGCCTGCGAAAACTGGAGCAAGCGGCGTGACCAGTACAGGTCCGCGCTCCAGCCGCCGCGCGCCCACACCCGGGCTTGATCGGAATCCGCCAGCGCGGCCTTCAACTCGCCCCGGTCGAGATCCGCCTGCGCGCGCGCCATGTACCAGGCCGGCAAAGACAAATGCATTGCCAACATTACGAGCACGGCCGCGAGGGCCACACATGCGACAATCCAGCCGATTCGGAATCGAATGACATTGGGTTCAGCGCCGCGCGGGGCATCCAGACTTACCGCGATCGCGACCCACAAGTAAAACAACAAAGCCGTGACCACGGTAAAGGCCAGGAATTGTTGAGCGGCGAGAACGGCGATGAGGCCTGCAGTTAACTCGGGGACGCGGCTTCTCCACGCGGCAACCAGCCCCAGTGCCACCAGCATCATCAGGACGGCCACTCCGGGCAATCCTTGCGCGGTCCAAGAATCCAGAAACATATTGTGCGGCGATTCGTGATAGAAATCGGGCCAGCCGCTGGCCAGAGAGATGGATTCGAAGCGTGGAAACTCGCCCGCGAACGTTTCCGGTCCAAAGCCGGCCACGGGCCGCGCTGCGCCCATGCGTATGGAATCGCGCCATAGCATCAGGCGGGCCCCGCCTGCGGGATCCTCTTGCCACCAGCGGACGCGCGCACGCAAGGGCAGGCCGGCGGGCGAAACATACAGCGCGGCGACCGCAAGCGCCAGCACCATCGCGCAGCCGACTGTATACCTGCGGACCTTCGCGCCACTCCCGGCGGCTAACACCGTCACTCCCACCACCAAGCCAAGCAGCGCCGATCGCGTCCCACTCAGAGTGATCGCAACCACCGCCAGTACGGCCGCGATCATCCCGAGCCAGCGCCACGCTGGTTTGGAATCGCGCGCCGCAAGCCACACGCCGGCGAAAATGGGATACAGCAGCCATGTCGCGAAATATCCGGCGTGACCGAGCGTGCCCGGCGGACGCACGATGGCCCACTCGCCCTCACCGGTTACGTAGGCTGCGCGGTCCAGCAACGGATCGAAGCCGAAATATTGGAGGATGCCATAGATCCCGGCAATGGCCCCGCTGATGGCGATCGCCCGCAGCAGCGGAGCTAAGCGGTCAGGGTCCACGCTTAGCCAGGCCGCCGAGATCAGCGCGAAAGCGAACAGCGCAACCTGGGAAAGCAGTCCGAAACGCCGCCATGTGCCGCCGTGCAGCGACAGATCCCGCGCCACCGAGAAGGCGCTCGATATCGCTAGCGAGAGCACCTGAGCCGCCAGCAGACCGCAAAACCAGCGTCCGGCCGGCCGGGCGAGCAGCGATTTCCAGCCGTTGCGTCCCGGTCCCAGCAGTAAAGCCGCCCCGGCCCCGCACAACAGCAGCACCACTTTGGGAGTGACGTCAAAGTAGAACAGCAGATGAGGCGCGATGGCCAGCGGAACCAAGGCTGCCACCAGCAGCAGCAGAATTCGCATATACTGACACTAACTCAATAGTCCCGCGGCAGTCGCCATGTCCGATCCCTTCGATCTGTACGAATACGCCGCCTGGATGCGGTCACGCTGGAGATTCTGGCTGGTGGCCTGCTCGGTGGCCGTCGTGCTGGCGCTGATCGTGAGCCTGCTGCTTCCCGTGCGCTATACCGCCGTCGCCAGCATCATGATTGAGCCTCCGGCCGGCCTCGATCCGCGCACTTCGACCGCCGTCAGTCCCGTTTATCTGGAATCCCTCAAGACCTACGAACACTTCGCGTCAAGTGACACTCTCTTCGCGCGAGCCCTCGATCAGGTGCATCTGCGCGATTCGTTTGGCGGCGCGCCCATCGAGGCCGTGAAGCGCAGGGTTCTGAAAGTGAGCAAGCTGCGCGATACCAAGATTCTGGAGATTCACGCCACGCTCGCCGATCCAAAACAGGCCCAGGCGCTGGTTCATTATCTGGCCGAAGAGACCGTGAATCTCAATCGTTCCATGGCGCAGCAGTCGGACCAGGACATGCTGCGCGACGCCGAAACTCAGCTGGAATCCGCCCGCGCTCAACTCGCGGAAGCGCATGCCGCCTGGGACCGCGGCCTGAAGGAGGACGTGGATCCGCTGCGCCAGGAAGTGGAGTCCGTCAGCGATCTGCGCGCCTCGGCCCGTAAGGATCTATTGGAATCGCGCTCGAGCGAAGCCGAATATGTGGCCCGAGCGAAGAGTCCGGCGGGCACGCACGATGCCGTCGAGGCGGAATTCGTCCGGCGGGAACTCGCGGCAGTGCGCGCGCGCATCGCACTTCTAGAAGGCCAGATCGCCGAGCTGGACCGCGAACTAATTCGCAAACAGGACCTGCTTGGCATCCGCACCGGCAAACGCGATGAGCTGGAAGCGCGGCTGAAAAGCGCCACCACGGCCTACGAAACGGCCGCCACCCGTTTTCGCGATATTCGCGGCGGCGCCGGCTACCGCGGCGAGCGCCTCCAGATCGTGGATCCCGGCATTGTTCCGCAGCGGCCCAGCTTTCCGAATGTTCCGCTGCACGTGGGAGCCGCGCTGCTGCTCGCGGTGGTGTTCTGCTGGGTCTATCTGACCGCGGCCTTCGGCTTTCGACGCGGCGTTCGCCCGGCCTTCCGCATGTCAGCGGGACGCGATGATTGAGGTTGCGCCTCGCGATTCGCGCCGGGGGCTGTGGATCGCGGGCTTGGCTGGCCTCTATGCCGCCGCTGTTGCGCTCGTGCCGGATCTCACCGTCAAGGCGATCCTGGTGCTGCCTTTCGGGCTGGCCCTGATCGCCTGTTGGACGCTGGCCGGACGCGCCCGCTGGATCGCGCTGTTCTTCTGCACCGCGTTGCTGCTGCCACCGCTCCCCATCGCGCTGGGCGATTCGGGCCCGCATGTAGCGCTCTTGTTCGCCGCCATCGGACTGGTCGCGGGACTGGCGCGAGCCGGCGAATGGCGGCTCAGGCTGGATTCGGTCTCGCTGGCCGCGCTGCTTTTATTCGCCGCGCTGCTGGCGAGTATTCCGGCGGCTCTGCTCTACTCCGGACCGGAAATCGCCGCAGCCAGCCTGGCGCGCGTGCTGCTGTTCGGAGCGGCGCTGTATGTTTTCTATTACACGGCCTGCGGACCCGGACGATTTGCGCCGCGCGAACCTCTCCGCGCCGCTCGCGGCTTGTTCTGGATCGCGCTGGCTTCCGCGCTGATCGCGTGCGTCGACTTTTACTATCAGCTCCCCGCGCCCGCGGGCTACGGCCCGCAGTTCGTCTGGCTGGAGACCGGGGTCTTCCGTCGCGCCCAGGGAATGTTCTATGAAGCCAGCACGCTGGGAAATTTCTGCGCTTTTTTTCTGGTGATGGTGGCGGTGGCGCTGTTCCGGCCCGCGTGGCAGCGTCCTCTGCGGCGGTCCATTCTACTGGGCGGCGGCGCTGTGTTCTCCGCGGCGCTCATCTTTTCGTACTCGCGCGGCTCGCTGGTGAGTCTGGTGGTGGCGTTGTGCGCCTTGGCCGCGCTCAATCGCCGGCGCGTGCGATTGACCCGGCTGTTCACCGTCCTGCTGCTCTCGATGGCCGTGGGCGCGGCGGCTGCCTGGATTTTGTTTCCCGAATTTACCAGACTGTACTGGACGCGCATCGCGGTCTCGGGCGAATATGCATTCGCCGCCACGAACGCGGTGCTGTCGGGCCGGCTGGATACGTGGCGAACGCTGGCGGCATTTCTGATGGAGCATCCCTGGCACGCGCTCTTCGGTGTTGGGTATAAGACGCTGCCGTACTCGGATTTCATCGGCAAGACGGCCGTAGCGGACAATATGTATCTCAGCCTGTTGGTGGAGACGGGAATGCTTGGCTTGGCGGCGTTGTTGTTCTTCCACGCCGCCGTGCTGCGCGCTTGCTGGCGTTCCGCGCACTCGGCCACGCAATCTCCTTTTTTCGGCGCCTGGATGTTCTGCTTCTGGGCGGGCGAGACCGTACAGATGCTTTCCGGGGATTTGCTTACCTACTGGCGCGTGCTTCCGGTATATTTCTGGGTTCTGGCGCTGGCGGTGCGCGATGAAGATCCTCTTTCTCGATCAGTTCGCTGACCTGGGCGGCGCTCAGCGCGGCTTGCTGGATCTCATTCCCGCGATCCTCGAGCGCGGCTGGTATGCCGAAGCCGCGGTTCCCGGCGAAGGAGAACTTCCAGTGAGGCTGCGAGCCCTGGGGGTGAAAACCCACCCGATTCCTTGCGGCCCTTACCAGGCGGGCACGAAATTGCCGCGCGACCTGATGCGGTTCTCCACCGACGTCCCGCGCCAGGCGGCGCGCGTGAAACGGATTATGGAAAGCGCGCGCATGGATTTGTTGTACGTGAACGGCCCCAGGTTGTTGCCCGCGGCGGCCCTGTCCGTGGGCAGGCTGCCGCTGATCTTCCACGCGCACAGCGTGCTTTCGTCGCCCTGGCAAGCGCGGGTTGCGGGATGGAGCTTAGCCTGGCGTCGCGTACCCGTGATCGCGTGCAGCCATTTCGTGGCCCGCGCGTTCAGCCCGTGGACGCCGGGCGCGAGAATGCGCGTAGTCTATAACGGAGTCGCCCCAGGTCCCGTTGCGTCCACGCGGGAGACGGCGCGCCGGGGAATCGGATTCGTCGGACGCATCGCACCGGAAAAAGGCACCCTCGCGTTCCTCTCCGCCGCCCGCCTGCTGCTGCGCGAACATCCCAATTGCAAGTTTGTAGTCTGCGGCGCGGCCTTGTTCGGCGATACCAGCTATGAACTAGCCGTGCGCGATGCGGCTCGCGGCTTGCCGGTTGAATTTCTGGGCTGGCGTGAAGACGCCGGCGTGGTGATGGCCGGCCTGGACGTTCTAGCGGTCCCATCCTCTTCCGCGGAGGCGGCCACGCGCGTGATCCTCGAAGCGGGCGCAGCCGGGATTCCGGTGGTTGCCTATCGCGCCGGCGGGATTCCGGAAGTGGTTCAGTCCGGAATCACCGGGATGCTGGTGGATCCAACACCGGAAGCGCTGGCAGCCGGATGCTCCGCATTGCTCTCGGATACAGGAGTGAAAGACGCGATGGGACGAGCCGCCCGGATCCACTGGAGCGAGCGTTTCACGCTGCGCCGCTATCAGAACCAGATGATCGCAGCGCTGGAGGAAATCAGCGCGGGCTTCGCCACCAGCGCAGTCCGGCGATAAACAGCGGCGGCAGCGTACGCGCGTGCCAGAGAACGCGCCTCGCGAGGAACGCTCCGTAGCGCAGCCGGGCCTGGATGCGCTGCGTCCACGTCTTGCGATCGGCGGGCACATGTACCGCCTCCACCGGACCCGACAGCCGCATGGGAGCCAGACGCCGCAGCAGCACCGCCGCGCGGTCCCGCGGCGATTCCAACAGACTCAAATGCAGCCACAGCTCATCCTTGTTGGGAACCCACAGGGCGTCAATCGGCGCATACGAGTACTCTTCGATCCACCGGCGAAGACGCACCGGTAGCGCTTCCACTTCTTCCAGCGCGGCAGGCGACAGGCGGCAGCCCGACCACTCGCGCGCCCAGGCGAAGCAGATAGCTTCCAATCGGCGCAGAGAAGGCTCGTGGGTGCGCTGCCATTCCTTCCAGAATTCGTCGTCTTCGGCACACCCCTGAAGAAATCGCGCCACCTCAAAAATCTGGTACGCGCGCAGGTGTCCACGAAACAGATGCCGCAGCCAGTGCAGACACGCGTATGCCAGCGCATCCGCGCGATTGAGCGTGGTAAACCTGTGGCCATCGAGTTCGCGAGAGACGCGCCGATTCCAGAAGGCTTCGAGCCCGGCGGGTCCGAAACGCTCGATCCCGGGATTCCACAAGCGAAAATGCAGTTCGAGCGATGGAGGAAAGTCCGGGTCAAAATAGTCCCCGCGCCACTTCCAGCCAGTCTTGCGGATCATTACCGGCAAGTGATCCAGCGGGAACTGCTCGAACCCGCGAATCGGTTCGTAGCCCAGAGCGGAGGCGGCCGCATACGCACGCTGGACGGTTTCGGGAAGGCAATACAGATCAAGATCATACTGCACGCGCAGCTTGAGATCGGGCACGAAATCGGGACAGTGCGTGAATCCTTTTAGCACCACGAAGTCGACACGTGCCGCTCGCAAAGCTTGTGCGAGTTCCTCGTATTCCAGCCACAGGCGACTGCGCCGCTCCTGGTTGGCAGCCAGATTTTCGCCGAGCCGCTGCCGCACCCAGTCCGGCGCTCGGTCGCCGCACACCGCCCCAAGAGCCAGCGTCAGCCGTGCCTCGTCACAGTAGGCGAGCGCCTCGCGCCACTCGGCTTCCGATAGTTCGAGACTCGAATCCGGAAGCCGGAGAGCCTCCAGCACCGCGCGAACGCCCCGAGGCGCATGCTTAGGCGCAGCCACGCTAAGAGCTTAGCGTGGCGGGGCTTGTCTTCCATCCCCCTATGTAGTATTCTACTTCCGTGACGACTTCCACCATGTCGTTCTCGTCCGCTTCCATTTTGCTGGCCATTGCGGGCGGCTACCGGTACGGCTTCGACGTGATGGACATATCGGGGCTGCCCAGCGGCACGGTGTATCCGGCTTTGCGGCGGCTTGAGCAAATGCGCCTGGTCTGCTCGAAATGGGAAAAACCGGCCATCGCCCAGCGCGATCAGCGGCCTCCGCGCAAATATTATTCGGTAACTAAAGAGGGCGAAGTGGCGCTCGAAGCCGCGGTAAGGCGTTACCCGCTGCTCGAACATATCGTCCCTAACCTGCCTCCCAAGGAAGCTTGAAGTATGATCCCGCTTTCCTCGCGCATAACCATTCGCCTGGCGGCATGGCTGGCGCCGCGGCGATTGCGGGCCGATTGGAAACGGGAATGGCTGGCGGAGTTGTGGCACAAAGCGGAAGCGGGCGCGCTCGCTCCGGAGTTGCGGCGCTGCGCCTCCGGTTCTTTTCGCGATGCCCTCTGGCTGCGCTCTTCCGAGCGGCGGCATTTTATCGACCTCATCCAGCCGCTGCGCTTCGAATCCAAAGTGCTGGCCGGGGCGCTGCTGATTCTGCTCTTTTCCGGCGCGTTGCGCTCGCCGGCTCCACCATTCGCCAACGCGGACCGGCTGGTTCGGTTTGAACGTGAAACCGTGCTGGGCGGCACGTCGCCCGTGGCCGACCAGCGCCTGCTGGCTCGGATCGCCAATTCACCCACCATCGAGCGCATGGGCCTGTGGCGTCGAGTGCCCGGTGTGGTCGGCGCGGTCGCGGTGGCGCCAGATTTCTTCGACGTCATCGGATTGCGGCCGCGACTAGGACGCTCATTCCGCCAGGGCGACACCGTTGCGGTAGCAATGCTTTCCTACGAGGACTGGCGTTCTCGATTCCGCTCCGATCCCGCGATATTGGGACGCACCGCGCGTTGCGCGGACCGTGCACGCACGGTGATCGGCGTGCTGCCGCCGCATTCGTGGCCTGAGATCGGAACGGCGCGCTGCTACGTGCCGCTGGTTGGAACTCAAAAGGCGGACGGAGTAGTGGCGCTGCTCAAACCCGGCGTCACCGCCGCCGCGGCGCAAGCAGAGGTGCGGGCCGCCGGCCGCGCTCTGGGCCTCCGCTGGATCGCCGACACTCTCGAGCTTCGGCCCGTGCAGTATGACACGCGCCTCCAGGAGTTGGGATTCGGTTTCGGCATCGCCGCCCTGGCCGCGGTGCTGGCCGTCCTGTTTCTCGCGCACAAGGGTCTGGAACGAAGACGCTATTGGCTATCGCTAGCTGGGCGCGTTTTTATGCTTGCGCTGGCTATCTGCGCGGTACGTCTCGCCACGCTGCAGTGGCTGACGCCGCTGGGTCCGTATTCGCTATTCCACTTGTGGATCTTCATGCTAATGGTCTGCGCAGCTACGCTGCTTACGGTGATCGACCATCGCGAGCGTTGCCCCACTTGCTTGCGGCGATTGAAACGCCCCGCGCCGATCGGACGGTGGAGCAGTTTGATCCTGGAGCAGCCCGGAACTGAATACGTCTGCCTGGCTGGACACGGCGCGCTGTATGTTCCCGAAGCGGCCAACGCCGCACCGGAGCACTGGACCGTCTTCGACGAAACCTGGCAGGAGCTGTTCCAGGATTCCGACACCCTCGAACCCCATTTGTAGCCTTTTGTGGGGCGGACCCCCAGGTCCGCGCGGGGCCCCCTGGCCCCGCTTCGGAGGTTATTCGAAGGTCTCGGCAGGCAGGCCGGGAGGCCTGCCCCACGGGGAAGGTTACAAGTACTGAACTTCTTCTTCCAAATCCAATCCAAACTTTACCCGCACTCTGTTCTTCAACTCGTCAATAATTTCGCGCACTTCTCGCGCGGTCCCCGATCCCTCGTTGTAAATGAGATTCGCGTGGTAGTCCGCCACCCGGATATCGCCCTTGCGCATTCCCTTTGCGCCAACTTGTTCCAGAAACCACGCCGACGGAACCTTTCCCTCGCGAACAACGTTCGCGGGTACCACATCGCGGACGCCCGAATCCAGCTCCGCCATCAGCAGGTTCTTGAAGATGCTCCCGGCGCACTTCATCGTAGGCGGATATTTCTGGTTGCGCACCGCCAGGATTCCGTCCGCTTCGCGGCGCAGTTCCTCCGGAACGCCCGGCACCAGATCCAATTCGCAAGAAAAGATGACCCAATCCTTATGCCGTTTGAACGCGCTCTCCCGGTACGCAAATTCGCATTCCGGGTTGGCGAAAGTTCGCACCGACGCCCCATCGCAAAATCGAACCGACCGGATGGATTCGGAGATGGAATGCCCGTAAGCGCCGGCATTTCCGTAAACCGCGGCGCCCACCCAGCCGGGAATTCCGGTCATGGTGTGCAAGCGGGCCAGGCCGCGCTCGATCGAGTGATTCACCAGCGCCTGCAGCGAGGCTCCGGCATCCGCGACCACGCAATCGCCGGCGCCGCCGACGCTGTCCGCCGTGAATCGCAAAACGATACCGGGAAACCCCGCATCCGAGGCGATCAGGTTGGTGCCGCCGCCGATGACCCCATACGGCATTCCACTCGCGCGAGCCACTGCCAGCGCTTTGATGAACGCGCTCTCATCCGCGGTTTCGGCGAGCATACTCGCCGGGCCGCCGATCCCGAATCGCGTATACTGGCTCAGCAGCGGTCCCTCGGACACGCGCAAATGGGGAATGGCGGCGAGATGCGCCAGCGTTTCTTCCAGAACAGGCATTCCCCTGAATTATAGAGGAGCGTTCGCGTGCCATCCGGATTTTCAGGCTTTCCACCCGAAGCATTGAAGTTTCTGCGCGACTTGAAGCGCAATAACCGGCGCGAATGGTTTCAGCCGCGGAAAGAGCAGTTTGACCAGTACGTTCGCGCGCCCATGACGGATCTGGTGACGGCTCTGAATGCAGAGCTGGCGCGAATCGCCCCCGAGCATGTCACTGACCCGGCCCGCGCCATCTTCCGCATCTATCGCGATACCCGCTTCAGCACCGACAAGACACCATACAAGACCCACATCGCCGCGCGATTTCCCCGGCGCGGGAAAGACAGCAGCTCGGGTACGTTCTATTTCAGTATCTCGGCCGATGAGGTGGCGGTTGGAGGCGGCGTTTATCATCCCGATCCGGCTTCCATGCTGCTGGTGCGCAAGCATGTCGCCGAGAATCACCGCGAGTTGCGGCGCATCCTTCAAAATACGCGTCTCAAGCAGAGCCTGGGAGAATTACAAGGCGACGAGCTGCGTCGCATGCCCAAAGGTTTCGATCCGGCGCATCCGGCGGCCGATCTTATCCGGAAAAAAGATTGGTTTCTCTACGCGACGCTGGACGCAAAACTGGCGCTGGGTCCCGAGCTCTTCAAAGAGCTTCGGACGCGCTTCCGGCTATTGGTGCCGGTTCTGGAATTCCTGGCGAGGCCGTTCCCAGAACGCAAGACAGTTACGGAGCCACCAGAATATTATTAGTGACCGAGAACACGCCCGACACTCCATTCGCGGCGATGTTGGCGCGATCTTTATCGCCTTGATTAGCCACCGCTCCCGTGAGCGTGACGTGGCCGCCCTTCACGATGATGTGAATCGTGGGCACCGCGCGCAGGCTGTACATATCGAGACCCGGCTGGGAGTAGATGGCGCGGTAGACCTGACGGCGGATATCGTCATCCATGGGCGAAAGCGGCAGCACTTCGATGTTGTTCGTGACGCCCTCCACTCCTTCGATATGCGCTACCGCGCGTTCCGCGTCGGACCTCAGCGTCGGGCGCGTTACCGCCCCGAAAAGAGTGACATGCGCGCCGTCTACTTTGTAAGCCAGATCGTCGAAGACGCTGTAATAGGGAAGCATCACGAGCTCGTGGCGCACTTCCTTCACCAGACGGTCCTGGCTGCGAGGTGAGCCGGGGTCTTTGTTCTTGTTCTTGTCGGCGGCGGGAAGAGTGGCTGCCAGACCGAGGAGCAACGCGGATAACACTAGTGTTTTCATTTGGAACACTCCCAACGTGGTAGATGCTCCCCGGAGGCAACGGTTTCACGCCGCGGGCGAGCCGTCACGGTACAATAGATACTTTTGGTCCCAACAACATGAGCAATCTGATCGTATTAGGCGCGCAGTGGGGCGATGAGGGCAAGGGCAAGATCGTGGACCTGTTCTCGGAGCACTTCTCCGTGGTGGCGCGCTATCAGGGCGGGCACAACGCCGGCCACACCGTTTACATCGACGGCCGCAAGTTCGTCTTGAAGCTGATTCCCAGCGGCATTCTGCGGCCGGGCGTCCGGGCCGTGATCGGTAACGGCGTGGTGGTGGATCCGGCGGCGCTGATTGAGGAGATGATCACGCTGGAAGCCGCGGGCATCGCCGTCGAAAAGCAGCTGGCCATCAGCAACCGGGCGCATGTGCTGTTCCCGTTCCATCGCATGGTTGAGATTATCTCCGAGGGCCGCCAGAATCGCGTGCCGATTGGGACCACATCACGCGGCATCGGTCCCTGTTATGAGGACAAGATCGGCCGGCGCGGCATCCGTATCGCCGACCTGTACGATGCGAGCGCGTTTCCCGTGCTCTATGACGCGCTGGCCGAGGACAAACGCATGCTGGCCGCGACTTTTCACATCGAGGAGAACATCGATTACGGGCGGATTCGCGAGCAGTATCGGGAATTCGCCGAGCGTATACGGCCAATGGTTTGCGACACGTCCCAGCTTCTGCATGACGCCATGCAAGCCGGTCAGCGCGTGCTGTTCGAAGGCGCGCAAGGCAGCATGCTGGATGTGGATCATGGAACTTATCCGTTCGTCACGTCATCCAGCGCCACGGCGGGAGGCGCTTGTACCGGCGCGGGCGTGCCGCCTGGCAAGATCGATGGCGTGGTGGGAGTTTCCAAGGCCTATATCACGCGCGTAGGCAGCGGTCCTTTCCCAACCGAAGCCCCAGGCGAGGCCGGCGAACGCATTCGCAAGGCCGGAAATGAATACGGCGCGGTCACCGGACGCCCCCGGCGATGCGGATGGTTCGATGTGCCGCTGCTGCGCTACACGTCCATGATCAACGGCTTCGACAGCCTCATCATCACCAAGCTGGACGTGCTGGACCAAATGGACGAGATTCCGGTCTGCACGCGCTATAAGAATGCCGCCGAGATGCCGGCCACTTACCGCGCGCTCGAAGCGGTGGAACCCGAGTACCAGATGCTGCCTGGCTGGAAAGCCAACACGCGCGGCCTGTCGCGCTATGCGGACCTCCCGTCGAAAGCTTGCGACTACCTGAAGTTCTTGAGCGACCAGACCGGCGTCGAGGTGGGCTGCATATCCACCAGCCCAGAGCGCGAGGAGACCATCCTGATCTCCGGCTCGAAGCTGGAGAAGTTGCTGCTGGGCCGCTGATCGTTCAGCGCCGCGTAACCGTCACGGCGCGCCACGCTGTGTTGCCCGCGGCATCCACCGCCCGGATGGTGATGGTATTGGTCCCTACTAGCAGCGCGATCGGCCCGGTGTTCCAATTCTCGGACCCATTCGCGGTTCCCGTGCCGCCATTGGAGTTCGACCACGTCACCCGCGCGACGGCCGTATCATCATGCGCCGTACCGCTGAAGGCGATGGCGGATGTGGTGGTGTACACGCTGGTGGTTGGTGGATTCAAGATGGTGATGGAGGGCGGCGTGGTATCGGGACCATTGGAAGGCGGCGAATAGCTGATCTGAATGGTGGCGCTGAGCGAAGCGCCGCTCGCCGCCCAGGCTGTGATTGTGATTACGTTCCATCCCGCACTCAGGGTCACTGGTCCGGCCGACCAGTTGCTGGTTCCAGAGGCCTGCCCCGCCCCGCCGCGTGAGTTACTCCATGAAACATGCACCATGCCCGACGCGGTTCCGCCGAGCGTCGGCGTGGCCGAGGAAGTGGCGAATATCCCGGTGCTCGAAGGCGAAGTGATCTGCAACGATGCAGCCGCCGCGGTCTGACGAATCACGGTAACGGAGTGGGATGCCTGGGACCCCTGCGCATCCCGCGCGGTAACCGTGATCGAATTCGCTCCGGCGAACAATGGGACGCTGCTGGCCACCCAGTTCGGCGACCCTTGCGCAGTTCCGGAATAGCCATGATCGGTGATCCATCCCACCACCACGGAGGGATGCCCACCCGTGACAATCCCGCTGAGATCGATGGATGACGCAGCGGTCGGACTGACTGGATCGCTCACGGTGAGCGCCAGCGGCGCAGCTGTGCCGTCGCGCGGGGCATATAATTCCAGAATCGCGCCGATGTCCTCCGGACTCAGCGCAGTGTGGCGTCGGTAATACGGATACATTACCGCCCCAGGCTGGTCCGAGTGCCCCAGGCCGAGCGCGTGCCCGATCTCATGCAGCGCCACGCTGAAAAAATCGGTGTCCGCGCCGATCCGCCAGCTTTCGTCGGCATCGAAATGCAGGTCGCCCGCGATCGACTCGGGATTCACCGGAAAAGGATAGAACGTGTGGGCCAGTATGCCGCCGCGTCCGTCGAACGGGTAGCCGTCGCCGTGAGCGCCGGAAGCAAACAGTACGGCCAGCGTGCGGTTGCCGGCGGTCTGGTCGGTCAGCGTAAAGTTCACCGCGGCGACCTTCGACCACTCGGCCAGGGCGCGGGCAAATTCCGAACGCGCGGCATCGGCCGGCAGCTTCTCGGTCAAGTGTACGAATCCATAATTGAGATTGGCCGAGCCCAGCCCCGGTCCGTCCCAGCCGTCGCCGATCTTGGCCACGGACTGCCCCACGTATCCCTGGGATGTCAGCGCGCCCGCGCAGGCAGCTACCGGCATCCCTTGAGCCAAATCGCCGGAAGCCGGAAAGATGTAGGCCACCTCATCCCAAGCCGCGAGTGCCCGAGCCTGGCTCAGCGTCAGCGCGACCAAGAGATGATTGGGCAAGAGATCCGGATGGTCCTGTATCCTCAACCGAACCTCCAATACGATGGATCGCGCATCGTTGGGATCAACGTCGGGAAAGAATTCCACCACTCCGGTTTGACTCTGCCCATAAGCCGGGCTGATCTTGTCGGCGGGCCTGAGCCTGCCAGCCCACTGAAAACCCAGTCCCTTCAGCGCGGCGGCATCGTCCGCGGCGGCCGCGAAACCGTTGTCCGGGATATAGGAAAGCAACGTTACCCCAGACCCTGCCAGCAGCCTTAATTGATCGCTGGTCGGCGTAGCCGGGTACTGGATAAGGAGATGGAATCTTCCGAGCCCCCTTCGCTTCGGCGGATCGCCAATATGGATCCCCGCTTCCCACTTCGGATTCGTCTTCAAATGCAAGCCGGCCTGCGCCCCTAGCTGTCCGGTACCCAACAGACAGATCGTAATCAGGCAGAGGCCGCGCACGCTGTTCTTATCGGAGGGAACCTGAGAAGTTTTCGCCGAATACGCACCTACTCCAGTAGGGGTAATGATGCTGCTCTGTGTTCCGATCTGCCTCCTCTATTCCATCGCCGCCGATGCTTCCGCCGGCCCGTACCTCATCCGGACCATTGCCGGCACTGATTTCGTCGGCGACGGCGGCCAGGCCACAGCCGCCATCCTCAGTCAGGCCGAGGGCATCGCGTTGGACGCTCACGGGAATCTCTATGTAGCCGACGCGGACGACAATCGAGTTCGCAAAATCGCGCCTGGAGGCATCATCCAGACGCTGGCCGGGACGGGAGCAGCCGGCTTCGGAGGCGACGGGGGCTTGGCCGCGAAAGCCCAGCTCAATCACCCGTACGGGCTGGCGGTGGATCAGTCGGGCAATGTGTATGTCGCCGACCTGGGCAATGCGCGCGTGCGAAAAATCGCCCTGGACGGAACCATTTCCACCGTGGCGGGCGGCAGCCCAACTGCAAAGCTGATCGCGCCCCGCAACCTAACGCTGGATCGGGACGGCAATCTGTATATCTCGGATTTCGGAGCGAACCAGGTGCTTCGAGTGACCCCTGGGGGCGCACTCACGGTCTTCGCCGGCACCGGCCGCGCCGGCGCCGCGGGGGACGGCGGGCCGGCAACACTTGCGGATCTGAACTCGCCCGCGGGACTGGCCTTCGACCCGAGCGGAGCCCTGCTCATCGCCGACAGCGGCAATAATCGCATCCGCAAGGTGTCTGGCGCGAAGATCGGCACCGCCTACAGCCTGACCGCGCCCACCGGCGTGGCGGTGAGCGCGGCGGGAACTGTGTATCTTGCGGGTGCCGGCTATCTGGGAACACCATCCCGGATGATTTTGAACGCTCCCGCGCTGGACCTCGCGGTGGACGCGGCGGGAAACCTCTACTTCACGGCCGGCGCTCTGGTGGAGCGCATTGCCTCGAACGGGCAGTTGAACATCGTGGCCGGCAACGGGGCGGCGCGATACTACGGCGGCGACGGTGGCCCGGCGGCGCTGGCGCGCTTGCACGACCCCGAGGGACTGGCGCTGGACGACGGTGGAAACCTGTACATCGCCGACGCCGCCAACCAGCGCGTCCGCAAGATCTCGGCCGACGGCATGATGACCACGCTCGCTGGCGCCGGCGAACCGGGTTCGAAAGGCGACGGCGGTCTGGCGCTAGCGGGACAGCTCAACGGCCCGCGCGGCATCGCCGTGGACGCGCAGCGCAATGTCTATATCGCGGATGCGCGCAACAATCGCGTGCGCCGGGTGAGCGCCTCGGGGAATCTGTCCACGGCCCTTGACGGCTTGAACGATCCGGAAGCGGTGGCCGTGGACGGTCAGGGCACGCTGTACATCGCCGACACCGGCAATGACCGCGTGCTGCGCATGACTGCCGGCGGATTCGTAACCACGCTGACCGAAGTGGTGCGGCCGTCGGGACTAACCGTGGATCGCACGGGCAACGTGTTCATCGCCGAGAGCAGCCGGATTACGAGGATCTCGGCCAGCGGAACGCTGACCGTGGTGATGGATGGCTTGCGCTCACCCCGCGGCATCGCGGTGGCCGAGAACGGCGACTTGATCGTGGCCGAGACCGGCGCGCATCGCGTAATCCGCTACTCAGCGGCCACCGGAACCACGGCAGCCATCGCGGGCACGGGCACGCCAGGCTTTTCCGGCGATGGCGACGCGGCCCCCGCCGCGCAGTTGAACTCGCCCGCCGGCGTTGCGACGGATCTCACCGGCTCGGTGTGGATCGCCGATTCGGCCAACAATCGCGTCCGTGCGTTGAGCCCGCCGCCTCCCCGCGAAGTGGCCAGTGCCACGGTGGTGCATGCGGCCACGCTCGCCATTGGGCCGGTGGCACCCGGCGAGATAGTCACCATCTACGGCTTGGGCTTCGACACGAAACCCTTGCAGGTGCTGTTCGACGGCAATGTAAGCCAGGTGTTTTTCGCGAATGCCACGCAAATCAACGCGCGCGTGCCGAGCGCCTTGACGCCGAATTCCACGGTTGGCGTTAGTGTGAATTCTGGACAGACCACCATCGCGGGCGCGGCCGTGGATGTGGCCGCAGCCGCCCCAGGCATCTTCACGCTCGCGGGTGGCATCGGACCCGCCGCCGCTTTGAATCAAGACCTGACCCTCAATACGGCATCGAATCCAGCCGCCCGCGGTAGCATCGTGGTCTTGTTCGCGACCGGTGAAGGGACCAGCGGTGCAGCCGTGTCTTTGAAGATTGGAGACTATGCCGCCGACCTGCTCTACGCCGGCCCCGCTCCCGGATTCCCCGGCCTAATGCAGATCAACGCCCGCGTTCCCGCAGGTGTAACGCCATCCAACACCGTACCCGTCGTTGTTTCTGTCGGCGATGCGGCGAGCCAGCCCGGTGTAACAATAGCCGTGCAGTAAATGTGGGGCGGGCCCCCTGGCCCACTGCCGGCCCCCCGGCCGGCTTCTTCACATTCCCAGACGAACAACGCCGCGAACTCACCGGGGCGCTATACTCATGCCGAATGACGACCGTCCTAATTCTGGTCTTGGTGTGTTGCGGCGTTGCGCTCGCGGAGGACGCCCCGGCGACGATGACGAGGCTGACGGTAAAAATCGAGAGTCCTGAAATACCGAAGGACAGCTTTGCCGCCCAGGCGAAGCGAATGTATCGAGCTGGCTCCCGGTACTGCCGGATAGAGGAGAACCCTGACCTCGAACATGGAATTCATGGCCTGATTATCATAAACGAACCTGACTCTTGGATGATTAACCGTTTGCACAAAACGGCGCGGCACATGGTCGATCCGGGACCGACCTACAATTGCAGGATGCCGATATTCGTCAATGGCGACGAGGTAAAGTCGTCCGAGGATTGCAGAAACCGCTGATGCAACTCGAATTTGGACATGAGCTTGACTATTTCCGGCCTAAGTCGGCTGCGCCCGTTCCAGGCCCGGTGCTTCAAAGCAAGCCGACCATGATGTTCAAAGTACAGGCAGGCAACTGGCAATTGTTCCTGTTCACCAGCGGAGATCCGGAGGTGCCCGTCGCAGTGATACGAAGCAACCCAAGACACGCGAGATCGTTTGGTACGGAGAATATGAGCGGGTTCCATTCGATGCCAAGCTATTCGCGAAGCCGGAGAGTGTGAAGATCGTTGAGGCGAAGTAAAATACGAACCTGCCGTATACCCTTTCTCCTGATCGACCCCCACCCGAAACTAACGCTTCCCCGCACTCACAAGCACTCGCATCTTATCGTAGGCGAAGCCCGCTGGCCCCTTATACGATGCCCGAATCGATTGGAGCACGCTCCGGCTTGCGGCTTCCACATCGGGCGCGATATGGCTCAGCAGCAGGCGCTTCACTCCCGCATCCCTGGCCGCCTGTCCGATATTCCTGGGCGCCGTATGGAGCGAGTAAAGCACGGCGGGCGAATTGGGTGGATCGAGCACCGCGCAATGGAACACCAGCAGGCTGCACCCTTACGCGAGACGAATCAGATTGGGCAGCGCCGACGCGTCCATATCTCCCGAAAACGCGATGCTCTCGTTCTTGAAGTCGACGCGGTACGCCACCGACGGGCAATCGCCGTGATGCGTCGCGATGGCGGTTATGCGCCCGTCCTTATCGAGAATCCGGCGCTCTGGCGATGCCAGATCCACCGGCAGATCCACGCCGCGTATCTCTTCGTCTGCTCCGAACGTTTTCTGGTATTCCCATGCACCGCCCTTTTCAAAGAGCAGGTTCAACAGCCGGGAGGTGCTGGGAAACACTCCCCCGCCCTCAGGCCCGAAGACGGTGAAGCGAATGGACGAAGCCCGGGCGGTGAGGGATCTCGCCTTGAAGAACCCCGGCAGGTCCCCGGTGTGATCGATGTGCAAGTGGGTAAGCAGGACGGTATCCACCGGCTCTAGATTGACGTTCAACTCTCCCACGCGAAGGAACATCCCCGGCCCGGCATCCACCAGGATTCGCGGCGTTCCATTCACTGCGACGATATAGCTGGAGCCGGCGCGCCCGAACGGCCGCGGCCCGCCCGATCCGAGCACAATGAGTGCAAGCGGTCCAGCCAGCGCAGCTCCTGGAAGGATCAGCGCCAGCGTCAAAACTCCAAACGTCCTCATGCACTCAAACCATGAACATCCCACCATTAATCTCAATCGTCTGCCCGTGGATATAGCTGGCGGCATCCGAGCACAGAAACAAAATCGCCCCCGCGATGTCTTCGTTACTCGCGAGCCGGCCGGCCGGCGTCGCGGCCACCACGTTATCCAGAATCTGCTTTGTTGAGAACGCCTCGTGGAAGTGATTGTCCACCGTGCCCGGACTCACGGAGTTCACGCGAATGCCCTGCGGCGCCAGCTCCTTCGCAAGGCCCTTAGTCATGGTGGATACCGCGGCCTTGGCGGCCGAGTAAATGGTCGCGCCAGGACCTCCGCCGTTGCGGGCGGCGATGGAGCTTACGTTGACGATGACGCCGCGCTTCCGTTTCAGCATGCCCTTGACCACCGCCTGCGTGATGAACCAGACGCTCTTCACGTTCAAATCCATCACGCGATCGTACAGATCCGGAGTGAATTCGAGCAGGCGCGCGCGCTCCACCAGCGAGCCTGCGTTGTTCACTAGAATGTCGATTCCGGCGTCGAACTTCTCTATCTCTTTGATGAATGCCTGGATTCCGGCGTCCGCGGACAGGTCGCCGTGCAATAACTCGGCTTGCGCTCCCGCCCCCTGCACCAGCGCCAGCGTCTGCTCGGCGCCTTCGCGATAGCCGCTGTAATGGATCAGGACGCGGCTCGCGCCCGCCCGCGCCAGAGCGATGGCTGTAGCGGCCCCGATTCCCCGCGATGCGCCGGTTACCAGCGCAGTCTTGCCTGCGTGCTCGCCCAAGGCTCCTCCCATTGCATTATACTTTTCAACAGACGATCAGTCATTCGCGGAAGGGGCATTCACTATGAGATTTTTGTGCGTATTCGCGGCATTCGCGGCATTGTGCGCGGCGGGGCCGAAGACCGAGGCTAGAACCGAGATCGGCGATCTGAACGGAGCCAAGTTCCGGATCGACGTTCCCGAGAACTGGAACGGCGGACTGGTGATGTATTGCCACGGCTACAGCGCGGACATGGTGAGCTACAAGGAAAGCAAGTTATCGGCGGTGCTGTCGGTGTTCACGGATCAGGGCTACGCCGTGGCGCAGTCCGGTTACGCGGCGGGCGGCTGGGCCATCCAGGAGGGCGTGCAGGATACCGAGGCGCTGCGCCGCTATTTCGCCACCAAGTACGGTAAGCCGAAGGAAACCATCATCACCGGCCATTCGATGGGCGGCTTCCTGACCATGATGCTGATGGAGCGATTCCCCACCAGCTATGACGCGGGAATGCCGTTGTGCGGCCCGCTGGCGGCGACGAATTACTTCCTGGCCCGCGGCGCCTTCGACGGCCGTGTGGTCTTCGATTACTATTTCCCAGGCGCGCTGCCGGGTCCCGATCGCATTCCAGCCGATTTCCGCAACACGCTGGACGTTCAGAAGAAGGTGCTCGCGCTGCTGGACGGGAGTCCGGAGAAAGCCGCGGCCGTGCGGCGCTCCGCGGGGGTCCACAACAACAAGGATCTCTCGGGCACGCTTTCGTTCCTGACTTATTTCCTGAAAGAGCTTCAGGAACGCGCGGGCGGCAACCCGTTCGACAATCGCGATGTCATCTATGAGAGCCAGGACGATTACAACGCGCTCAACGACGGCGTGAAGCGCTACGCCGCGGATCCACGCGCGGCCGAGTATGTTCGGACCTGGTATACCCCCACCGGCAGGCTTTCACATCCCATGCTGGCCATCCACACCAGCTATGATCCGCTGGTTCCGGTACGCATCCCGAACATGTATCCGTCTATCGCCGAGCGGGCCGGCTCGCAGGAAATGTTTGTGCAGCAGTACGTGAAGCACGACGGGCACTGCAATATCCGTCCCGAGGAGATCGCGCAAGGCTTCCAGGAACTTCGCGACTGGAAAGACAAAGGCGTGAAGCCGCCGCACGGCGCGGCCCCGGCGATCACCAGCACGAAGTAAGCCGGCTGGTGTGCCTCATAATGCGGCGCAGCCATTGGTCGTGCAAGGTCGGATGCTAACATAGGCCCGATGCGGCCTTTCCTGGCGACGCTGGCGGGCGTGTGGGTGGCCGCGGCGGGCGCGGCTTACTTTTATTCCCGGCAAGAGCACATCCCCTGGACGCTGGCACTGACGGTGCTGCCGGCGTTCCTGGTCGAGATCGCGTTTTATCTCGCGCCCGGGTTTGAAGGCGCCCGCAAAGCGTTTGACCGGCTAGGCAACGTGTGGATCCGCTGCACGCTGCTCGCGGTGAGCGCGGTGATTCCATACCTGCTGGCGACGCTGCGAACCGATAGCTTCAGCATTCTGTCGCTGGCGGAGCTGGCGTTTGCGGCCACCGTAATCGCGTTCTGGTATGCGGAGGGCAAGCGCTCGCTGGCGGCCGACCTGCTGCTGCTGGCGATTGCGGCACTGGTCTTCGCCAGCGGCTTCTTCGGGCATGTGTACCCGAAACTTGCGCCGCGGCTCCCGCTGGATATTCTCGGGAAGCTGATGTGGATCCGCCTCGGGATCATGGCGGTGCTGTCGATCCGCGGTCTGGATGACGCGCATTTTGGATTCATACCCGATCGCCGGGACTGGCGCGTGGGCGTGGAACAGTATGTGATGTTCCTTCCGGTGGGCGCCGCCCTGGCATACTTCACCGGATTTGCGCGGCTGCATCCGCTGGCTGAAGTCTGGTGGAGATTTCCGGTGAAGGCTGCGGGATTGTTCCTCGGCATTCTGTGGGTGGTGGCGCTAGGGGAGGAGTTTTTCTTCCGCGCATTCCTGCAGCGCGAGCTGGCGCGAAAGTTCGGCAATATCGCGGGCCTGGCGGCCGCCTCGCTCTTGTTTGGTGCGGCCCATTTGTGGTTTCGCGGATTCCCAAACTGGCGGTTCGCGCTGGTGGCAGCCGCGGCGGGAGTGTTTTACGGGATCGCGCTGATGCGGTCAGGCAGCGTGCGCGCGGGCATGGTGACGCACGCGCTGGTGGTGACTACGTGGCGGGTGTTGTTCTCGGGATAAGTCCTAAATCCAGCCTTCTTTAATGTTGCATTCTGAGCGGAGACGCACTATACTTGCTTCGTTTCTCTACGAAAAGGAGCACCCGCATGTCGCCAGGGGACACCCTGGATTGGGCTTATCGATTGCTCGTTGGCAGCCTGGCTGCCGTTATTGGCCTGCAAATCCTGGACGGGCGCATCAACGCCAAAGGACTCTTTTGGGGCCAACGAGGCGACGGCTCTCAGTATTACAGTCCGGAGCGTATTCAACTGCTGATGGTTACGGTGGCGGCGGCGGCCCGGTACATTACCTCGGTTCTGTCGAATCCACATGTTAGCGCCATGCCGGACGTTCCGCCGGAATGGCTGCAATTGGTTGGCGGCAGCCACGCTGTTTATCTTGCGCGGAAGGCGTATTCAATGAATGTCGGAACCGCGTCGCACTCTGACCGGAAAAAGAGGGAGGGATAAATGGGTATCTCCGAAATCATGGGAATTTCCCTTGCGAGTTTCCTTATCATCTTAGGCCTGGCTATCGTTTGGATGATCGTTCAGGGCAAGATTGATCTTACCAGGCTGATCAGTGAGCCAACCGGCGACGCGAGCATGTCGCGGCTTCAATTGCTTATCTTCACGTTCACGGTGGCATTCAGCTTTTTTGTGATTGTGGCGGGCAACAGCCCACCGAAGTTTCCCGAAGTGCCGAATGGCGTATTGGCTCTGTTAGGCATCAGCGCGGGCGCGTACACCGTAAGCAAGGGGATTCAGTTCAGCAATGCGCAGGGAGTCGAGGACCGGCCCCCGGACGTAAAGGTGACCCCCGCAACCGTGACCTACAAGAAAGGCGAACAAAGGGCCGCTACTCAGTTCCATGCGGATGTCTCGCGCACGCAAACGAAAACCGTGGAGTGGAGCATAACCCCCTCAATCGGATCAATCGACGCTTCCACGGGAGTCTACACCCCCCCCGCCGACGCCAGTTTCCCAATTGCGGCGGAAACGCGAATTCAAGTAGTAGCGACGAGCACCATCAATGCAAAGGGAGAGGGCAAAGCGGAAATCGTGCTCACAAACCCGCCCATGAATCCCCCGCAGCCGGTCACCCAACATGTGCCGGAGCAGCCGCGCCAAGACGCTCCACCAGTGGCGGCCGTACAGCCGGTGGAGCCCGTAAGGCCGATCGAGCGCTGATAGCCGGAGAGTCATATGGCGACAAATGACAGAGGTCTGAAGAATCCCGGGCTGGCATTGTCGGCGGCAGCTGTGCCGGCGTTGGTTTTTATGTCTCACCTCAACAACGGCGCCACGGCGCCCTCCAACACGGTGGATCCGCCAACACTGCAAGCGGCTTCCTGCACCCCGAGCGTCAAGAATATCCAGGATTGCCACGACAAGTTCCCCACCGGCTGCAGCCTTTCCACGAAGCCGAGCTATGATCCATATCTCAACTACATGAAGGATCAGGTTCCGGCCGACTTGAAGAATCCCATAAACCTCGACGAAAACGCTATCAGTGACTTAAATGCGCGAACGCCGGCCCAACTGAGCACCCATAATCATGGGGAGTTCGCGGCCGAACTAAGAGAACTGGGTGAAGGTGGGGTCAAGTCCGTCGTGGCATTTCTGTATTTCTCAAAAGCGAACCCGGGAGAGAGCTCAAACTGCCAGCTGCCGAACCAGCAGGATGGTGATTTCCACGTTCTGATCGGTTTCGACGCGGCCGCAGCGGCGGGCATGAAGGGACAATCGTCCGTTCCGAAAGCGCTTCAAAGGCAAGTGGATGAAAATGCCATTATCGTGGAGATGACGCCGTATGTGCGGCAGTCCCAGAAGCATACGGGGTGGACCCTGGCCAACCTGCAGAAGCATTGGGGGGACCAGGTGAGAGTGACGGGGCAGTTGATGATAGACAATGAGCACAATCTAAAATCGGCCAATTGCGCCCTGGAAATTATTCCCATTCCGTCCACGTCCAAGTGCTGGAGGAACACCGTTTGGGAGCTTCATCCGGTGATGGCATTCGATATCTGCAATAAGGGAGCCTCTTGCTCCGCGGCCAGCGAAGACGGCTGGATGTCGCTCGACAAGATGCAGTAGAGCGAACCCATCTTCCATAAGCCTGGTTGCGCGCCGGCGTCCGCATCGGGTAGTGTTGATGGATCAACATGGCTGACCTATTAGCAAGAAAGCCCATTGACCTGCTTTGCGCCGAAGCCGAGGCGAGCGGCGAACACAGTTTGAAGCGCGCGCTGGGGGCGGTGAACCTGGTTTCGCTGGGTATCGGGGCGATTATCGGAGCCGGCATTTTCGTGCTCACGGGAGCAGCCGCCGCCAAGTACGCCGGACCCGCCGTGGTGCTCTCATTCATCCTGGCCGGCACGGGCTGCGCCTTCGCGGGACTTTGCTATGCGGAGTTCGCATCTTTGATTCCCATCGCCGGCTCCGCCTACACGTACGGCTATGCCACGCTAGGCGAGATCTTCGCCTGGATTATCGGGTGGGATCTGATTCTCGAGTATGCGTTCGGAGCCGCGACAGTGGCATCCGGCTGGAGCGCCAACGTCGTCTTGCTGCTTCAGAAGCTTGGGATTCCGCTGCCGCCGACACTAATCGACACGCCGGGCACGGTGCTGGTGAAATACAAGGACATCTGGGTGCCGCAGGTTTCGCTGCCCATGGGAGTGGATACCGCCGCGCTGCCGCATGCCACTGCCGTGTTCAATTTGATCGCATTCATCGCGATCGCGGCGGTCACTACGGTTCTGATCATCGGCATCAAGGAATCGGCGAACTTGAATACGGGAATCGTGTTCGTGAAGATTGGGACCGTACTCATCTTCATCGCCATCGCCGGGGTTTACGTAATGCAGCACTTCAGTGAAGCCAAGGCCAACTGGACGCCGTTCATTCCGCCCAGCGAGGGCGAAGGGGTATACGGATGGTCCGGGATTGTTCGAGGGGCCGCAGTGGTGTTTTTCGCATACATCGGTTTTGACGCGGTGTCCACCGCCGCGCAAGAAGCCAAGAACCCCAAGAAGGACATGCCCGCTGGAATTCTGGGCTCGCTGGCAATCTGCACCGTGCTGTACATCCTGACTTCCGGCCTGCTCACCGGCGTCAAGAATTACAAGGAACTCAATGTGGCCGCGCCGGTAGCGCTGGGGATGGCGGCGACGGGCGTGGAGTGGGGCGAGTGGGTGGTGCTCATCGGCTCGATTATGGGACTCAGCACCGTGATGCTGGTGATGCTGCTGGGACAAAGCCGCGTATTTTTCTCGATGTCGTGTGACGGGCTGCTGCCGGAGTGGGCCGGTCGCGTTCATCCCAAGTTTCGGACGCCTTGGATTTCGTCAATCGTCGTCGGAATTTTCGTAGCGATCTTTGCGGCGGTGATTCCCATCAGCGATCTGGGAAATCTGGTTAGCATCGGGACGCTGCTTGCGTTCGTTATCGTAAGCGCGGGCGTGTGGGTGCTGCGCGTGCGCCGGCCGGAACTCCATCGTCCGTTCAAGTGCCCGCTGGTCCCGTTTGTGCCCATCATGGGAATAGTTATCTGCCTGTATCTGATGCAGGCGCTGCCGTTGCAGACGTGGATCCGGCTGGTGGTCTGGCTGGCGATCGGGATGGTAATCTACTTCGGATACGGCAAAAACCACAGCAAGGTGCAGCACATGACGGCGGCTGAAAAACGACAGTAACGGCCCGCCCTACCGGTTGTACTTCGGCGTCGGGCCGCGCAGCTCGGCCCACACTTGATCGCACGCATCCAGCGTCTCGCGGCTTAGCGGACCATCGTCCAGCGCAGCCACGTTCTGCTCCAGGTGCTCCAGCTTCGACGCTCCCAGGATCACGCAATCGGCGGATGTGTGCCGGTACACCCAGTTCAGCGCAAGGCTCAGCAAGCTACGGCCCGCGCGTTCGGCGATCCCTTGCAGCTTTTCCACCGCGTCAAAAGTCTGGCCGTGCCAGTAGCGATCCAGGTACATCTGGTTCTTGTCGAAACGCGTGCCTGCGATGGGAGAATCGCGCTTCTGCTTGCCAGTCAGCAAGCCGCCGGCCAGTGGGTTGTACACCACCGTCGACACGCCGAAGCGCTGGCACATGGGCAGGTATTCCTGTTCGATGCCGCGCGCCAGCAGATTATACATCGGCTGCGTGACTACCGACGGCTGATAGCCCTTATCCTTGGCGATCCAGAGCATCTCCGCAACTTGCCAGCCGCTGTAATTCGAGTTCGCCACTTGCCGGACTTTGCCTTCGGTCACCAGCTCCTGCATGGCGGCCAGCGATTCGTCGATGGGCGTCGCGTAGTCCGGCAGATGCAGATAGTACAGATCCAGATAATCCGTTGCCAGGCGCTTGAGACTGTCGTCGATGGCACGCCGGATGGCCGCGCGCGATAGTCCGTTCATGTCCGGACCATCGCCCATCTTGCCGCGGACCTTGCTCGCCAGCACAACCTTATCGCGGCGGCCCTTCAAGGCCTTCCCCACGATCTCCTCCGACGCGCCTTTGTTGTACACGTTGGCCGTGTCCACGAAGTTAATACCGCGGTCGACGCAAAAATCGATCATGCGGATGGACGTCGCTTCATCCGTCTGCGCACCGAACGTCATGGTGCCGAAACACACGCGGGATACCGCGAGCGAAGTGTGCGGAAGCGTGCGAATGTCCATGAGGCGCCTTTGTTATAATCGCACAGCGTTTTATGGCTTCCCAAACCACGTTGTTGGAGCTTATCCAGGCTGCGCCCAGCGGTCACACGGCGGTGATTCTACCGGAGTCTGGTATTCGAGTCACGTATGGATCGCTGTGCGATCAGGTGCTGGCGCTGGCGGAAGCGCTGGCGGCTGCGGGCATCCAGCCCGGCGACCGGGTGGCAACCGTAATGCCGAGCGGACTCCCGGCTATCGTCAGTTTTCTGGCGGCTTCCATTGCAGGTACCGCCGCGCCCCTCAATCCCGGCTATCGCTACGATGAATTTTGTTTCTACATCGAAGATACCAACGCGCGCGTAATGCTCTGCCCGCCCGATGGCGCCGCGGAAGCGCGGCGCGCGGCCGAAGGGAAGATCCCCGTATTCACGCTGGAAATGGATGCCTCTGGAGTGGTTCGCATGCTGGACGCCCCGGCTGCGGCCAGCCGGTCGCCGCGCGCGCCGGCGGCTGAAGACATCGCCCTCATTCTGCATACCAGCGGCAGCACCGGACGTCCGAAGCGCGTGCCCATCCTGCACTCGAACCTCGCGATTTCTGCAAGGAACATCGTAAGAACGTACGCTCTCACTCCCGATGACGTCTCGCTGTGCGTGATGCCACTGTTCCACGTGCACGGCCTCACGGCGTCCACACTGGCGACGTTCCTCTCGGGGGGAACGGCGGTTACGCCGGCGAAATTCAATCCACTGTCATTCTGGCGGACGGCGCGCGACGTGCACGCAACCTGGTACTCGGCGGTGCCCACCATCCATCAGTTATTGGTGGCTCGCGCGGGAAAAGAGCGTCCGCCCGGAGCGGAGGGGCTGCGCTTCATACGGTCTTGCAGCGCGGCGCTCCCGCCGGACATGATGGGCAAGCTGGAGAGCGCGTTCGGCGCGCCGGTGCTCGAGGCCTACGGCATGACCGAAGCAGCGCACCAAATGTGTTCGAATCCTTTGCCTCCGGGCGAGCGCAAGCCGGGATCGGTGGGGCCCGGTACCGGCGTCGGCATCAGCATCATGGATGCGAAGGGCACTCACCTGGAAACCGGAGAGCGCGGCGAAGTGGTGATTCAAGGGCCGAACGTCGTGAAAGGGTACGAGAATAATCCCGAGGCGAACGCGGCTTCATTCACGAATGGATGGTTCCGTACCGGCGACCAGGGATTTCTCGACGCCGCTGGCTACTTGACGCTCACCGGCAGAATCAAGGAACTGATCAACCGGGGCGGCGAAAAAATCGCGCCACGAGAAATCGACGAAGTGCTGTTAACGCATCCGGCGGTGGCTGAAGCGGTGGCCTTCGGCTTTGCGCATCCCACCTGGGGCGAGGAAGTGGCGGCCGCGGTAGTGTTGCGCGAGCCGACCGCGGAAGCGGAGATCCTGGCGCATTGCCGCGCGCGCCTGGCCGACTTCAAGTGTCCCAAGAAGCTATTCGTAGTGGACACCATTCCGCGCACCGCCACCGGAAAAATCCAGCGGAACTCGATGGCCGCGACGCTCCAATGCGGTACCTGATCGCGGGCGCGGGCGCCATCGGCGCTTACATCGGAGCGCGCATGGCAGCGGCGGGCGAGGACGTCACGCTGTTCGCGCGCGGGGCGCACCTTGAAGCAATGCTGGCGCGCGGAGTACGTGTGCAGAGTCCGGATGGCGAATTTCATGCGCAGCCGAAAATCATCGGGAAACTCGAGGCTGCCGGTCCAGTGGATGTCGTGATCCTGGGCGTAAAGGCGCACGGGCTGACCGAGCTCGCGCCCAAGTTGAAGCCTCTGCTAAGCGGCGACACGGTGGTGGTGAGCACACAGAACGGCGTGCCCTGGTGGTATTTCGACGGTCTGGAGCGCGTGGATCCCGGCTGCGTGATCGCGCGCGCCATCGAGCCGGAACGGGTGCTGGGTTCCATCGTCTATTTTTCAACCGATGTTCCGGAGCCAGGTTTGATTCGCCACACGGAAGGCAACCGCATATCGCTCGGCGAACCCGACGGCACGCGCTCAGACCGCGGCCGGGAGATCGGCGATGCATTGAATCGCGCGGGTTTTCGCTGCCGCGTGACGAGTCACATCCGCCAGGAGATCTGGGTCAAGATTCTGGGCAATGTGGCATTCAATCCCATCAGCGCGCTAACGCGGGCGACGCTGGCGCAGATGACCGCCGACCCCGAAATTTCGAACCTCGTGCGCTCCATCATGACCGAAGCCGAAGCGGTAGCCACGGCGCTGGGTATGGAACTCCCCGTCTCCATCGAGCAGCGAATCGCCGGCGCGGCGAAGGTGGGCGACCATAAGACCTCGATGCTCCAGGATCTAGAGCTGGGCCGGCCACTGGAGCTCGAAGCCATCGTGGGCGCGGTAGTCGAGCTAGGCGAGCGCGTGGGAGTCCCTATGCCGTGCACGCGGGCCGTCTACGGCTGCGCCCGGCTGCTTGACCAAATCACGCGAGTTGCGCGCCACTCATGACCAACCGCTGGATCCAGCTCGGCGCATCCCTGCTGGGGATGATCATGATCGCCAATCTTCAGTACGCCTGGACGCTCTTCGTCACTCCGCTCCAGCAATCCACCGGCTGGAAGCTCTCCGCCATCCAATGGGCCTTCACACTGTTCATCGTCTTTGAGACCTGGGTGATGCCGCTGGAAGGCTGGCTGATTGACCGCCTGGGCCCGCGGATTTTCATCTCCATCGCGGCCGTCCTGTGCACCATCGGCTGGAGCGGTCTGGCCTACGCACGAACCCTGCCCGAGCTTTATACGCTCTACGCCATTGCGGGCGTGGGCGCGGCCTTCGTTTATAGCGGCTCCATGGCCACCGGGCTGAAATGGTTCCCCGACAAGCGCGGGCTGGCAGCGGGGATCATCGCGGGCGGATTCGGTTCCGGTTCGGCGCTGTTTATCCCGATCATCTCGCAAATCATCCGCGCCGACGGCTACCGCACGGCGTTCTTGTACACGGGCGTGTTCCAGGGCATTCTTATCTTCTGCGCCGCGCAGCTCATGCGCAACCCTCCGCCTCACATGACTGTTCCACCCGCTCCTAAAACCAGCCGCCTGCGCGTGTCGCATGCATCGGAGCAATTCAACACGCTCGAAATGTTGCGCACACCGCACTTCTACATCCTCTATTTGATGGCGACCATGATGGGAATCGGCGGGTTGATGGTGACGGCACAAGCCGCACCAGTGGCCGCCACTCTGAATATTGGACTCACGGCGCTCACCGTGGCGCAGTCGCTCGGCCGCGTAGGCAATGGGGCGGGCCGCGTGTTCTGGGGCTGGGTATCCGATCACCTGGGCCGCGAGAAAACCATGTTCATCGCGTTCACGCTGCAGGCCGGGTGCCTGCTGAGCGTGCTGACGCTGGGCGCATGGTCGGGCACGTGGTTCATCGTCACGCTGTTCTGCGTTTACTTTACGTGGGGAGAAGTATACGTCTTGTTTCCGTCCGCGGTGGCGGATTATTTCGGAGCGAAAAACTGCACCTCGAATTACAGCCTGATGTATACGTCCAAGGGAGTCGCTTCCATCGTCGCGGGCGGTATCGCGGCACTGCTATTCGAACGCTTCGGAAGCTGGTCGGCGGCATTTTATGGGAGCGCCGCCCTGGCGCTGTGCTCGGCCCTGATGGCGATCGGAATCCACAGCTTGCCGCTGCCCAGCAAGAACGCCCAGGTTGTGGATACTCAAGTGATAATCTAAAGAAAAGAACGTGATAGGTTGAGTATGGCAGTGAACGAAGAATTAGCAGAGCCGCAGTTAGTGGAAGTACCGCCAGTCGAGGTTGCCACTCCCCCTCCGATTCCAGAGCCGGTTGTAATTCGGGATGCGGTGACGCCTCCGCCCATGCCTCCCACGCCGCCAGTCTGGCTGCGGCTGGCATACACCTTCGAGTTTCTTCTTGCCATCGACGCCGTTCTCTCGCTTTGGAGCCAGGTGGGCGGCCAAGGTCATCTCGATTTGCTGCCATGGTACGCCAAGCTTGTCCTGGTAACAATGTTTGCGTGGTGCATTGTCGGCTTCACCGCGAGCATAGTGGAGCAATCCAGCGCCTGGACCGGGCGCACCGTTCGCTGGATTTCCGGAATGCTGCTGATAGCGCTCGCCATGGGTCTGATCACGTTCTACTTTCACCTGCATGAGGTGCCGGACGAGCAAGATAACGGCGATAACAATTCCACCTCTGTAAGCATCGGCCGCCCCGGCGGATTGATTAAACGAGCGTGACCCCGGCACCCGCGAAGATCCCTTTCGGCCGCTGGGCGCCGCTGGAAAGCCCGCTGGCCATTGAATATCCCATCGAAGTGCTGGACGAGATTCGCGCCGTGTGCCGCCAGGCGGTTGCAGGAAGCGGGCCGCAGCCCACTGGCGTGCTCTTTGGAACGCGCAAAGACGAAACGCTGCGCATTCTGAGCTGGCGTCCCTGCCCGGCGCGTCCCGATGAAGTGGCCCGGCTCCTGGCCGAATTCCGCACGGATCCCGACCTGCTCGGCCTGGAGCCACTGGGCTGGTTCGTCTTGCATGCGCGCGGCGACATCAGCCTGGCCGCGGCCGATCTCGAAGTGTATGGCGGATGCTTCGGCGCCCCCTGGCAAGTGGCCCTCGTGCTGCGTCCCGGAAGGCAGGCGACAGTCCGAGCCGGATTCTTCGTGCGCGCGCGGGATGGCAGCCTGCGTACCGAATCCAGTTATCGCGAGTTCACCCTGCTGACGCCGCACGGATCGGAACCCGCGGAGCAGCCCCCGCCGCGACTTCTCTCTCCCTCGCGGCGCACATTCCGCTGGCTCTGGCTGGCGCCCGGCTTCCTGGCGATAATTACCGCCGTGGTGTTGCTCCGAAGCCGCTCCCAGAGCGTGCTGCCTTCACCGCCTCCCGCTTTCGCATTCCGCATTGCCGAAGGCGATGGACGGCTGAGCCTGCAATGGGACGGCAAAGCGCCCGTCCTCGAAGGCGCGCGCGCCACGCTGGCCATTGACGATGGCAAGGACCATTCCGATGTTCCCTTGGATCAAGCCGCGCTCCGGGCCGGCGGCATGGCCTTTGTGCGCCATTCTCCGGATCTGCAGGTTCGCATGACGGTTTATCCGGCGCATGGCGCGCCCCTCGCCGAATCGGCCCGTCTGGTCACCGGCAGCCGCGCCGATCCGTCTCCAGACGCAGCGGAGCTTCGCCGGCTCACTCAGGAGAACAAGAAATTACGGGAAGACGCCAGCCGCGAGTCCGCCCGCGCCGCCCGCGCCGAGAATCTCGTACGCATTCTGCAGCAGCGTCTTAAATAGCCTTACAATTCTTAACAAACCCGATGGCCGCGGGCGTACGTCCACAGTAGTTAATGCCACCGTGGGGCGGGATAGTATCCTGCGGCCGATTAGCAATCGGCCTCTGGCAGGCGAAACCGCCTGCCCCACCAGCCATACTTAAGCCTGGAGGACTTCCATGAAAATATCCCGCGCAAAAATGCTATCCGCGCTGGCCCTGAGCCCGCTGCTCGCCCTGGCCGCGGACTTCTGGTCTAGGCCGTACACGGAATGGACTCCCGAAGAAGTGGTCCGCATGCTCAGCAATTCGCCCTGGGCGCAGGACGCCACGGCGCGCATGGAAATGGACCGCGGTGAGCGTGGCCAGCGTTCCGGACGCAGCGGCGGGATGGGCGGCGGTGGTGGCGGCGGCATCGGCGGGATGGGCCGTGCCGGTGGGGGCATCAACGGCCCCATGGGCGGCGGCGGTCCGCTTGGAACCGGCAACGGGAGCGGCGGCGGAATGGGTGGCGGCCGGGGACCCAGCCGCGATGACAATACCGGCGGCCCCATTCGAATGCCCGACGTTCGCGCTACAGTCCGCTGGGAAAGCGCGCTTCCCGTGCGCCAAGCGATGGCCAAACGGCTCGATGCCGAGCTCACGGAAGAATCGTCTTCCTACATCATCGCGGTGGCCGGCTTGCCCCGTCGCTCGCGCTCGGAAGACGAGGATCCGGACCGCCTCGAGTCGGTTCGAATCGCCACCACGCTCGGCGCCAAAGGCCGATCCGGCCTCGCCCCCCAAAAAGTGGAGTTGGCCAAGGACGGCACCACTCTGCTGTTCGTGTTCCGCCGCGACGAGCCCTTTTCCCTCGACGACAAAGAGGTGGAGTTCGCCACCAAGATGGGTCCCATGGAATTGAAGCGCAAGTTCAAGCTCAAGGACATGGTCTACCAGGGGAAGCTCGCGCTGTAAATCAGCGCCCCACAAAATACGGATCGGGCTCCGGCACCGCGGCTCCGTCCTTGCGCGGCGAAGACGCGCCGTAATTCGTCTTCGCCGACGAATTGTGCAGCACCGCCTGCCCACCGCCCATCCAGCCGGAATACTCGCCCACTACGATCAACTGGTGCCCGCGCTTTTCCAGTTCCGCGCGCACCGTTTCCGGCACTCGCGATTCCATCCTCAGATCGCAGCCGCCCATGGTCAGCTTGGTGAATCGGGGCGCTTCCAGGGCCCACTGGATATTCATCTTGTGATCGACAATATTCGTCACGAACTGCGCTTGCGCCTGCGTCTGGTTCATTCCGCGCATGATCCCGAAGCCGATATGCTGGTCCCCGCGTTCCATGAAGCCCGGGATGATGGTGTGGAAAGGCCGTTTGCGCGGCGCCAGCGCGTTCGGATGTTTTGGATCGTAAGAAAACGCGCCGCCGCGGTCATGCAGAATGAATCCCATCCCGTCGACTGCGATTCCCGACCCAAAAATATCGGAAATGCTCTGGATCCACGAAACCACGTTGCCGTCGCGGTCCACCACGCTCAGGTAAGTGGTGTTCCCGTGCTTGTCCGGCTCTCCCGGCGAGACATCGCAGTTCGCTTTCCCGGCGTCGATCAGCTTCGCCCGCTCCCTGGCGTAACCCTTCGATAGCAGGTCCGCCAGCGGTATTTGCGCCTGCCGCGGATCGGCGATATAGCGCTTAGCGTCGGCCACCGTCAGCTTCCAGGCCTCTATCTTCAAGTGCAGCGCATCCGCGCTGTTCTGCGCGTAGTCGCCTAGCGGATAGTTCTCCAGGATGTTCAGCATCTCCAGCATCCCCACGCCCTGGCTGTTGGGCGGAAGCTGGTACACTTTCCATCCGCGATAGTCGATCGAAATCGGCTGCACCCATTCGCTCTCAAATTCGCGGAGATCGGCGGCTTCCATGGTCCCGCCCAGTTTGCGCGACGTTCTCAAGATCGCCTCGGCAATGGGACCGCTATAGAAC
>JALYHQ010000021.1 GCA_030776455.1 Acidobacteriota bacterium
TATGGTCTCCCGTTCGCTTGGATGATCGGCCGCCTCGGCTGCGCGCTGGCCCACGATCACCGGGGCCTCCCCTCCACCAGTTGGATCGCCGTCCGGTTCCCCGAAGGCCCGCGTTACGATCTCGGCCTCATCGAGTTTCTCTTCCTGATCGTGCTCGCAACCGCGTTCCGGATTCTCGACCGCCGCCCGCGGCCGGTCGGCTTCTTCTTCGGCCTTTTCGGCGTAGTGTATGGCGCCTTCCGCATCTGGCTCGATACCCTGCACATCCAGCCCATGCGCTTCTACGGCGGCGCCGCCGCAGTCCTAATCGGCCTCCTCGCCTTCTGGTATGTGGGGCGGACCCCAAGGTCCGCGCGGGTCCCCCCGGGCCCGCTTCCCCATCCACCACCTAATCCCCTTGACCCGCCGCACAATTCGGTTATTCTGTAACCCATGGGATTCCGCGTGTCTAAAACCGAGGTAATTCCATGCGCCAATCGCTTCTCGCTCTGCTCTGCGCACCCGCAATTTTCGCCCAACCGCTAATCAGCCCGCGCGCGGTGGTAAACGCCGCCAGCTTCATGGCGGCCGGTCTCCCCAGCGGCTCCATCCCTCGCGGCGCCATCTTTACCATGTTCGGCAGAACGCTCGGCCCCGACTCCAGCCCACCCCTCGCGTTCCCGCTTTCGAGCACGCTGGGCGGCGTTTCCATCAAAGTAATTCAAGGCAACACGTCCGTAAACGCTATCCCTTTGTTCGTGAGCGCCAATCAGATTAATGCCATCATGCCGTCCAATGCTCCGCTCGGCATGGTTTCCATTCAAGTCACCAACGGACAAGTACAGGGCAACTTCGCTCCCGTCCGCGTGGTCAACAGCAGCTTCGGAGCGTTCACTTTCACCGGAGCCGGCCTGGGACCAGCGGCCGTCACGAATTTCATCGCGCAGGATAGTCAGCCTTTCAATTCGCCCAAGGCGCCCGCGAAGCCCAACCAGGTGGTCACTCTGTACGGCATCGGCCTGGGTCCCGCCACGTTCCCCGACAACGGCCCGCCCGTCGCCGGCAATTTGCCCACCAAGACCGAAGTCTTTGTCGGTGGAAAATCCGCGTCGCTGCTTTACAACGGCCGTTCGCCATGCTGCGCCGGACTGGATCAGATCGTCTTCACTGTTCCCGCCGATGCCCCCAGCGGCTGCTTCGTCCCAGTCACTGTCCGCACCGAAGGAACCATCTCGGGCAACACCGTCACCATCGCGATCACTCCCGATGGCTCCCCCTGCTCTGAACCCAACAGCGCACTCACCAAAGAGATCGTCAACGGCGGCCACTTCGGGGCGGTCCTGTTGTCGCGCTTCTCCTTGCATGAGGATGTTGGTACGAAAACGCCCGGCGACATCACCACGGATTATGCGGTGGTGAACCTGCGTCAGGAAACCGGCGGTACTTTCGCGTTCAACCCGCTTTATGCGCTGCCGCCTGCGGGCTCCTGCACCGCCTACACCGCGAACGGCAATCTTATGGGCGATGACACCATGCCGCTCACCGCCACCACCGGAAGATATCTGGATGCGGGTTCCAGCTACACCGGCGCCGCCAGGACCATTCTGGCCCCGCCCAACCCCCTGCTTATGTTCTGGCAAATCGGCAAGCTCATTCCCACCGCCACCAACCTGAAGGATTCACGAGTCCTCACGCCCGGCGTCTCTTTCGGATTCACCGCGCCCGGCGGTGCGGACGTGGGCCCCATCCAGGTAACCATTCCGAGCCCGCCCTTACTCACCTGGACCAATCGCGATCAAACCACCAATGTCCCTCGCACCCAGCCGCTCAATATTAATTGGACCGGTGGATCGGCCAGCCTGCCCGTCGCCATCATCGGCGGCAACGTGGATCTGCCTACCAACTCAACTTCGCTGTTCTTCTGCCTCGCTCCCGCCGGATCCACCAGCTTTACCGTTCCCAGTTACATCCTCGCGAATGTGCCAGCCACTCGCTCTAGGCCGCTGTTTTCGCGCGGCATTATTTACATTGGACCCATGCCGCTGGCCGGCGCGACCACCTTCAACGCGTCCGGACTCGACGTGGGCGTCGCCGCCGCCACAAACTTCACCGGAAAGACTGTGGTTTTTCAATAGGAGGATCTCATGAACGGCAAACACCTTTCGCTCGCACTGGCCGCCCCCGTCCTGGGCATCGTCTTGCTCACCACGGGCTGCGACGACATGCTCAACATGACGCCTCCCGGGTTTTCCTTCTTTCACGACCCTTACCCGTTCTACACCATCATCAACTCAACCCTGACCTCGGCCCAGCTCATCCGCGTCCAATTCAACCGGTTCGGCATGGGCTACAAATTGTTCACATCCAACGTGATTATCCCCGGTCCCCAGCCTTCCGGCGGCATTCGGCGATTTGGCGGCGGCACTCTCGACCCCGACCCTGATGAGCACCAGATGTGTCCCGACCTTTGGCCTGATCCGTCCGATGAGTTCCCCTTGCCCGATCCTCCGCTCCCCATGCCCGATTACCCAGATGAGGATCCCTTCGACGGTATCCCCGAACCTCCGCCTTTCGAACCCGACCCGCTCGAGTTCACCGATCTTTCGGACGGCGACGTCACCATCGTCGACGCCGGCGGCACCGACAATCCGAAAAGCGTAAATCGCCAGTCCACCGTGACTGGTCACATCCGTGTGGGCGCGCAACCTGCCGGAATTGCGGGCACACTTGACCATCGCTACATGGCGGTGGCGAATCTGGGTGAGGACTCCATCTCTTTGATCCAGAATAATGCGGTGGTCGCGACCATCAAACTGCCCGGTGGCACGCGACCCTACGCGCTCGCATTTTCTCCCGACGACTCGCGCCTGTACGTCACCAGTTGGGTACGCCTCGGCGGCCACCTGGTGATTGTGGATGTCGCCGCGCAGCAAGTCATTGGCAGCGTGAACACCGGCAATTTCCCGTCCGGCGTCGCCGTCACGCCCGACGGCAGCCAGGTCTGGGTCACCAGCGTATTCAGCGACAACGTCACCGTCATCGATACGCTCACCAATACGGTGGCCACCGTGATTAGCAATGTGGTGAACGCCTGGGGCATCGAATTCAACATCACCGGCACCCGCGCCTTTGTCGCAAATTCCGATGCAGTAGCCGGCGGAGTCACCGCCATTAATACCGCCGATTACAAAATCATCAAGCGTATTCCCACTGGCGACGGCGCACGCACCGTGATGGTGAGCCCCACCGGCCGCCACGTTTTCGTGACCAACCGAAACAGTAATACCATTTCACAGGTAGACGCCCGCGGCCTCACGCTAATCCGTAACATCGTAGTAGGCCCCAATCCCGAAGCCATGCAAATGGTCAAGTAACGCAGGGTCCTGCCCTGTCCCTACTCCACCAGTGCCTGATACACCAGCGTCCGCACGCGCCTCCAATACGGCACATCCGTAGCCTGAGGCACCTGGATCATCAACACCACCACCAGCTTCTCCTTCGGATCCACCCAGAAATAAGTTCCCGTGATCCCCGCCCAAGAATAATCCCCTACCGATCCCGGCACCGGATTCCGCCCCGCCGCCGTCCGCACCGCAAAACCAAGCCCAAAGCTGGTCCCCATTTCCGGCGTCGGCCCAAAGGCGTCCAGCAGCATGGCCACCGGCGAGTGCCGCTCCGTCGCGGGCGCAAGCTGATCTGACGTCATCAGCGCCACCGTATGCGGCGAAAGAATCCGCACTCCGTCCAGGTCGCCCCCATTCAGCAGCATCTGGCAGAAGCGCCCGTAGTCTGCGGCCGTCGATAGCATTCCTCCGCCGCCGGAAAGAATCGCGGGCTTCTGGGTGACATCTCCCGGGGGCATCATCATCGCGGCGTCCGGCTTGGCCAGCCGCGCGGCCTGCGATGCATTCACATAGAATCCCGTATCCACCATCTTCAGCGGACCTGTAATGCGCTCCGCCACGAACCGGTCCAGCGTAGTTCCGCTCACCACTTCCACCACGCGACCCAGCACATCCGTCGACACGCTGTACTCCCACACCTCGCCCGGTTGATGCAACAACGGCAGGCTCGCGATATTAGCCACCATCTCCGTCAGCGATTTGCTCGCGAACATGTTGCTCTTCATGTACAGCGCGTCCACGGGCGATTTCCCGAAGATCCCGTACGTCAGCCCGGACGTATGGCGCATCAAATCCTGCACCGTCATCGCCCGCTTCGGAGCAGCGCGCTCTACACCCACCGTCACGTCCTTGAACTCGGGCAAATACTGCGCCACCGGAGCCGCGATATCCAGCTTGCCTTCCTCCGCCAGAATCATCGCTGCCACCGTGGTAATGGGCTTTGACATCGACGCGATGCGGAAAATGGCGTCTGTCTTCATGGCCACTCCCGCGCGCCGTTCCTGAAATCCCACCGCGTCCACCGAAGCCACCCGCCCATTCCGCTCAATCAACAGCACTGCTCCCGGGATGCGCTTGCTCTCGACGTCGGCCTTCATCTCGCGCCGAACCCGCTCCATCCGCTCCGGCGAAAACCCCAGGTTCTGAGCTTGAGCCGCCAGCCCCATCGCAATAACCGCAATCAACATTCTCATGTTCACCATTCTACGTTCCGCGTCCCGCTATCCTCGAAAGGATGCCGCCCCGCTGGACCCTGGCCATCCTGTGGCTCTGCTTCATCCTGCGCGCCCTCTTTTACTGCTCCACCATTCCGCTCTGGGAAGGCTACGACGAATTCTCCCACTTCGCTTTCATCCAACACTTCGCCACCACCGGCACGCTCCCCGACCCGCGCCACACCAACACTTCGCGCGAAATCGAGGAATCGATGCGCCTCGCTCCCATGCCCTGGATGCAGCGCGACGTGCGCCAAAACGTCACGCATGACGCCTGGTGGCAACTCCCCGATGCCGCTCGCGCCGATCGCGAACAACGCCTCCGCTCGCTCCCCCGCAATGGGCGCGAGAAACCTCCGCCGAGTTCATCCCGCTTTACGAAGCGCAGCAGCCGCCCCTCTACTACGTGATACTCGCCGTCCCGTATCGCATCCTCTCGACTACCTCGCTCATTAGCCGCGTCTGGTGGCTCCGCGTATTCACCGCCCTCGTCATCCCGCTGGCCTTCTACACGGCTCGCGAAGTGCTCAACGATGCCCGAGCCGCCCTCGCCATTACCGCACTGATCGCCGCGATGCCCGAGCTGATGCTCACCGTCTGCCGAATCGGCAACGACGCTCTCGCCGTAGTCGCCGGGACTCTATGCGTATTCCTCGCCTTCCGCACCCGGGATCCGCGGCAGCGCACGCGCTACGCCGTTCTTCTCGGAATCGCCACCGGCTTCGCGCTGTTGACCAAGCCCTACTTCCTCGCGTTGATTCCGCCCTTAGTCCTGCTCCGCGCGGCGGCTGATCTTCAACCACCCGCATAGCAGTCATCTATG
>JALYHQ010000022.1 GCA_030776455.1 Acidobacteriota bacterium
GGGTAGCTGTTGTTCCGGAGCCACCAGCGCTTGAGCCGGAGTTCCGGAGACTCACTGCTTCGGGAGCCGTCTCGCCGAAGATCTGGGCGGATGCTTATCTCCCCGCTATCGTAACGCAAACGAACGCGATGATCGTTACTTTTGATCGGGCGCTTGAAAATAGAGGAGCACCCTGCCTCGTTCTGCGCTAAGCCCTGATCGCCCCGCTCCCCACTTCCCCTGCTATGATGGAAAAGTCTGGAGGTAATGAATGGGTCCCGTAGGTGTACAGGAGATGATCGTTATCTTCCTGGTCGCCTTGGTTCTCTTCGGCCCCAAGAAGTTGCCGGAGTTGGGCCGGACGATCGGAAAGGCGATCACCGAGTTCAGGCGAGCTCAAAGCGAGCTCAAAGCCACGTTCGCAGGCCACATGCAAGAGTTGGAAAAGGAACACGAATCCATCAAGGAAGTCACTCGCAGCTTTACCAGCGATATCCAGGGTCATTTTGATCCACCCAATCACTACGATTCTCCTGCCCAGTACGATTCCCCTTATTGGGACACTGGCGCCTATGGCGTCGATGCCCATGACTCGACCCCTGCAACCCCATCCACTGTAAGCGCATCCGAACCTCAGGGCGCTGAAACCCCCGTCTCGCAAGAGGCGGCCGTTCACGGAACGGTTCCGCGGACCAACGGGCAGCACGATTCGCCCGTCGCCGCGCCGCCGCACGCGTCTTCAGATGCCGGCGCGCAGCCCTCTCCGGACCAGCACTCAGTAAATAGCTAGAGCAGTTTAAGACACGATCGCATGGACGACGAAAAACAGGGGGCGAAGCCTCCCTCGGGTGAAACACCGTCCGGGGAAAGTCTCGCCTCTCCGCCACAATCCGCGCTAGAGACCGGCATCGCGAATGCCACCACGGCCCTTACGCGCGGGCTGTCCACGCTCACCGGATCGGGCAAGGGCCCTCCGCTGACACCGGGCGGCGGCGATGCCGAGGATGAAGAAGAAGACGGCATGCTCCGCATGTCGTTCATGGAACACCTCGACGAGCTGCGGATGCGCATCATCCGCTGCCTTATGGGACTCGCGGTGGCATTCGTCGCCAGCCTGGTGTTCGCGAACTATCTATGGACCGTAATCAGCGATCCCGCGGTAGAAGCTCTGAAGCACCTGCATGTGGACCCGCCGCAACTGGTGATGACCGTGCCCATGGAAGGCTTCTCCATCATCTGGGTGAAGTTGCCGCTTTTGTGCTCCATCTTTCTCGCATCGCCCTGGATCGTTTACCAGGTGTGGGCGTTCATCGCCCCCGGTCTTTACCGACGGGAGCGGCGCTGGGCCGCCCCGTTCATTCTGATAACCGCCGGCCTGTTCATCGGAGGCGGCCTGTTCGCGTATTTCCTGGCCTTCCGCTACGGATTGGAATTCCTGCTCGGCATCGGCATGGGCAACAATGTCAAGCCGATGGTCACCATCACGGAATACTTCGATCTGTTCGTCAACGTGACGCTCGGCGTCGGCATCGTCTTCGAGCTGCCGGTGCTCATCTTCCTGCTCACCCTGCTGCGCGTGGCCTCCCCGCGCTTCCTGATCCGCCATTCGCGTTACGCGATCCTCGCCATCGTCATCATCGCGGCCATCGTCACGCCCACACCCGACGTTTTCAACCTCATGCTGTTCGCCGTCCCCATGGTGTTGCTATACTTCGTCGGCGTTTTCTTCGGTTACCTCTTGGTCCTGAAACGCGAAGGCCAGAAGTTCCCATGGACGCGCGTGCTCCTGATCGCCTTGGCTGTCGTACTGGTGATCGCCGCCATCGTCTACGCCCTCACCACGTGGTTTCACTTCCACTTGATCCCGCACTGGCCCTTCCTCACGAAGTAGGGCGGGCTTAAAATCCACTGGATTTCCAGCCCGGGTGCCACTATAATTCCTGATACCCAACATGGATATCTACAACGCCATACGCCAGCTTCGTGAGGAAAAGAAACGCCTGGACTGCGCGATCGCCGCTCTCGAAGCCCGCGTCGCTGCCACTCCCCAGCGTCGCAGCCGTAAACGCGGGCCCTCCCAGGCTCCCCGGCAGATCTCCCAGCCAACTCTGATCATTGGGCCGGGCCAACCGCGGAGCAGCCCCGGATTACACTTCTAGATTGATTCTTGCAATCAGCGTTTGAAAAACCACAGCCAGAAGTACTGCTCGCCCGCCCCATGCCGGTAGCGCGGGTCAAATCCGCACCTCCGGGCCATCTCCATGGCCTCGCGCTCTGAAAATGGAACCCCCAGCCACGTGTCATCGGGCCGCGTCACCAGGGAACTGTCGCCCTGAACCTGAAACTTGAAGAGCGCTCCCGGCCGCAGCAGCCGGTTCACTTCGCGGACGTAATTCTCGATGACTTCCCGGCTCGGAATGTGCTGAAAAACGATGGACGAGAACGCGAAGTCGAAGGACAACTCAGGCACTACCGTCAAGTCCGTGCCGTTATTCTGGTACACATGCGCCTTCGGAAAGGCCGCCAGCGCCGCGCTCGCCAGCTTCACCATTTCGCCGCTGACGTCCACCGCGTGGACCTCGCCGAACAGCTTCGCCAGCGCCCGCGTCACCCGCCCCGCGCCGCAGCCGATCTCCAGCACCCGCATTTCCCCCGGAGCCTTGCCCTGGCAGATATTGCCCATGTCGGTGAGGATTTCCTCGGCTACGGTGCGCTCGCCCGAGGCGAAAAAATCCTCGTCGGTCCATTCTTTCGTGCCCGTAGCCACGTAGTACCGCGCGTTGTCGCGCGCCCGCTGGTCCCAATCGGAACGCATTTTCTCCAGTTGCTGTTGGATCGTAATCTCATCCATGTTTCAGCAAATATTGTGACACAGCCCCGTGAGCGTACTGGAACTGGACGCTATTGACGTTGTGCCCACATAGGGATAAAGTCTTATAGGCAACCGGTGAACCCTTGGTAGAACAACGCAGAGCGCAACGATTCGATCTGAAGTTACCGATGGAGGTATTGAGCAAGAAGGTTCTGCGCGGCGTCCATCCCGGCGAGACCCGCAACCTCAGCTCCGGCGGCGTGCTCTTCCAGGCCAACACCGCGCTTACCTTGGGCGAAAACGTCGAGTACGTGATCACCTTGCCCACTCCACCGGAAGCCAAGGTCGAAGTGAGCCTCCGCTGCGTCGGCAAAGTAGTCCGCTTCTCCCCCACCGCCGAAGTCGCCGCCACGCTGGAGCGCTACGAATTCATCCGCAAGACATTGTAGGGCGGGCCTCCTGGCCTGCCCGCAACTCCTCCAAAATCCTCCCCGCCGCTACTTTCGCCCGCGACCCCGTTTCCCCTTGTGCCCCAACGCACGCCGGACAACCCGCCTCGCATCCACACGCATCCAGCACATCCCGGGCCCCGTCCAGCAATCGCTGCCGCAAGCCAAATAGCGGAGCGCTCTGCCCGATCCCGCCCGGATAATTGTCGTACAGAAACAGATCCGGCTCGAAGTTCCCCGTCCCTCTCGAAATATCCTCTGTCAGCGCGATCCCCAGATCCCTCGGATCGCACATCAGCAGCAGCGCCGCCACGGTCTGCAGTACATTCCCCAGCCCGGTCAGCCCGTTCTGCTTTTCCTCGGCCGAAAGTTCTTCCATCCCATCCAGAAACGGACGTGGAAAGTGCAGCCAGAACGACGTGGTGTGCAGCTCCTGCTCGGGCATCGAAAGCTTGCCCGCGCCCACGTTCTCCATGGTGTAAAACTTGATTTTCTTGAATCCCACCACCTGCCGGTTCACCCGGACTTCCCCGTGTCCCGCGGCGGCGCCGTTCTGCGGCGCGGAATCGAACTCATCGATCTGCTTCACCCGCGTATAGTCAATGGCGTCGGTGTAATAATCGCATTCCACGCGCCGGACGTAAGCCTTGCGGCCGTCGTAATCGAACCGTTCCACCTGATACTGTCGCGCCTCATGCAGATAGATGGCCTTCTCGTGCAGTTCCGTGAGCGCCGCCGGGAACGAAACCTCGGCGATCACCTTCGGCTCGCTGGTGATGTCCACCACCACGAAATTGTCGCTGGTCACCGCGCGCAGGCTCACCGCGTCCGCCGGGTATGTGTCCGAAGTCCAGTGCCAGCAGCCCGCCGAATAATGCAGCAGCTTCAGATCCTCAGCCAGAAAGCGGCACAGCTCGGACGGATCGTGTGCTCCGAACTTCTCGCCCTCGCGAACCGGCAGCTCGAACGCCGCGCACTTCAGATGATTGAGCAGGATCTCGAGATTGTCCGCGTTGATGTGCGCATGCTCCGGGCTGCGTCCAAAGAAATACTCGGGATGCTCCACCACGTACTGATCCAGCGGTGCGCTGGACGCCACCATCACCGCCATCGAAGAGGTCTGCCGCCTGCCCGCCCGCCCCGAGCGTTGCCACGTGGATGCGATGGACCCCGGATATCCGGCCATCACCACCACATCCAGCGACCCGATATCGATCCCCAGCTCCAGCGCATTCGTCGCCACCACCGCGCGGATCTCGCCATCCCGCAGCTTGCGTTCAATCTCGCGCCGCTCGCGCGGAAGGTACCCGCCCCGATAGCCGCGGATCGTATCCGCCGGCAGCGGACCGCGCTCGCACGCGTCGCGCAGGTACTTCAGCAGGATTTCCGTCGCCAGCCGGCTGTTCGCGAACACCAGCGTCTGCTGGCGCCGCTCGATAAATTCGATCGCCAGACGCCGCGTCTCATGCAGATAGCTGCGCCGGATCCCGAGTTGCTTGTTGACCACCGGCGGATTGTAGAACACCACGTACTTTTCCCCGCGTGGCGCTCCGTTGCGGTCCACCAGCTCGAACGGCTGCCCGGTCAGCGCCTCGGCCAGCTCTTTGGGATTGGCGATGGTCGCCGAGCAGCAGATGAACTGCGGCGCAGACCCATAGAACTCGCAGATGCGCTTCATTCGGCGCAGAACGTTCGCCAAGTGGCTCCCGTACACTCCGCGATAGTAGTGCAGCTCATCGATCACGATGTAGCGCAGATTCTCGAAACACTTCGCCCACTTGGTGTGGTGCGGCAGAATCCCGCTGTGCAGCATGTCGGGATTCGTGAGGACGATATTGGCGCGCTCTCGAATGGCCTTGCGCGCGTCCTGCGGCGTGTCGCCGTCGTACGTGAATGCGCGGATCTCCGTGCCGTCGAATTCGTGCAGCTGATCTTCCGCCAGCGCCTTGGTCGGAAACAAATACAGCGCCCGCGCCGTAGGATCGGCAAACATCCGGTTCAACACCGGCAGGTTGTAGCACAGCGTCTTCCCGCTGGCCGTCGGCGTCACCACCACCACGTTCCTGCCCGCGTCCGACAGCCGCAGCGATTCCGCCTGATGCGCGTACAGCCGCTGAATACTCCGCGCATCCAGCAGACCCCTCAGTTCGCCGTGCAGCGTCCCCGGAATCTCGGCAAATTCTCCCGCGCTCGCCGCCTCCCGGTGCACCGCCCGCACCGGCGAATCCGGCACCGCCATCCATTCTTGAAAGCGCGTAACCGACGCTTGAATATCGTTGCGCCGAGGCTCGGGAAAGCTCAGGCTCAGGTTCATTGTTCGCCTTTTCTTTGCCTAGCGTACCACGCCTTCCTCCCCTCCCTAATGCGCCCTGGCCGGACCCCGATACACCGCATTCAGAAACAGCACGTTCAATCCGTCCATATACCCGCGATAATTCGGATCCTGCGTAAATCCAACAATACTCCCGCGCCCTTCCCGCTGCACTATCACGAAAGGCTTATACGCAAGCTGTTTCCGATTCTGCTCCCAGATGTACCCGCTGGCCAGCAGATCGGTCGGCCCGGCGAACCAGACGGCGTTGACGCCCTTGTCCAGTTTGATGGGCGTGAAGATCGCGCGCCCGCTCACCAGCACGTTCACGGTGGACGGCACGCCCGCCGTCATCCAATGATCCGGACTCACCTTCGCCCTTAGCAACACCCCATGCAGCGAATCCGGCAGCTCAGTCTCGGGCTGGATGGATTGTTCGAACTCCGCGTCGCTCGAGATCAGTTTCCCCGGCGTGCGCGCGGGCGCCGGCGTCGCCGGAGTCTCGGGCTTCGCGGGCGCGGGCTTGGTATCGTGATAAGCATTCTCCTGCGTGATCGCCAATAAACCGGTTTTCGGATCCGCCAGATATGACACGGCGCCGCCGCCCAGCGCGATCAAGGTTCCTCCCGCCTGCACCCAGTCCTTCAGCCGCCGAGCGCCATTTGTGCCCAGCACAGCGTCGTACCCGTCGCCGCCGAAACCTCCCGCGTCGGGAAGAATAATCACGTTGAACTGCGAGAGATCGCCGTTGGTCAACTGCTGCGTGCGCACCACCGTCACCGGCTGATCATACTCGCGCTCCAGCACAAATCGCGTGGCCCCCGCCGCGCTCGCACCTGTAGGCCGGTCCCAGGCCAGCGCGATCTTGATGTCCGGAACCAGGAACGTGTCGCGGCTCCCGAAGTTTGCGCCTTCGTCTACCCAGCCAGTATCGGTGGTGTAAACGTCAGACCCGCTGGTACGCGCCAGCCGCTCGATGGTCTCCGCCACTCCGGCGGGCTGCTCCTTCACTTTCACGATCAGCGTGCCGTTCGGATACGTGCGCCCGTCCAGCTTGAACGAATGGTCCGTAGTGGTAACGCGCACGCCCGCGCGCAGCGCCGCCGCCAGAAAACGCCCCGCCGCCGAAGTGCCCCAAGGAATCAGCCACGCCACTTCAGGCTTCCCTCCAATCACCTTGCCTGGCGTCCGCCCCGGCTTCACTTCCTCGAAACTTCCTTGCGACACGTCGCTCGACGCCATCGCCGAAATGTTGTATTGCAGCGGAATGGACCACGCAGTGACGTCATACATCTCGCTGCGCAATCGCGCCGCGCGCCGCTTTTCCTCGGCTTGCAGGAATTCCTTCTCCATCGATACCTGTGGATCCAGCAGCGTGCGGATCAAGCGCTTAGAAGGCTGGGCCAGGGGAATCACGTACGATCCGGCCGGATACTCGCGCCCCGCGTTACGAAACGGCGCCGTCGCCCGTTTCACTTCCACGCCTTGAAACACAAGATTGCTCGCCAGCTTATCCACCGTCGACACATCGCCTTCACGCGGCAGTATGTATTCGCGCACCGGCTCCCGCGTCCCTTCCTCAATCGCCGTCTTCCGGTAGTTATAGAAATTCGCGAGCAGCTTCTCTCGATTGCGCACCGCCGTCTCGGCCGTGGAGATGGACGCCACGAAATGCTGCCGCACCGTATCGCGATAATTCACCAGCACTCCGTCCGCGCGCCGCACCACCAGCCCGCGCGTGGACCCTTGTTCATAGGTCATGGCGATGCTGCCGAAGTACAGCGGCCAGCTTGCGCCATAGCCGGGATAGAACTCGTCATATCCTTCGCGCGTGAAATAGCTGAATCCGTACTTGTCAAACCATTTCGCGTTGTTGCGCCCGAACCATTCCAGGCTCTCCCGCTGCGATCCCATGATGTGCGGGTTATACGGCGTGGCTTCCGGCGCGAAATAATATGTCGAGTCCGATCCCATTTCATGCAGATCCACAAACACCACCGGATACCACGCCCGCGCCGCCTGGATACGCCCGCGCGTTTCCGGCTGGGTCAGCGCGAACCAGTCGCGATTCATGTCGAAGAAGTAATGGTTGGTGCGACCGCCCGGCCACGGCTCGTTATGCTCGGCCGCCAGCGGGCTGGCATCCGGCACAGAGCCTTCCGCGATTTCAAAATTGTGCACAAAGCGGCCGCGTCCATCCGGATTCTGCATGGGATCGATCACCAGCACCACGCTGCCCAGAATCTGATCCACCAGCGCATCGTTGCGAGACGCCAGCATATGGTACGCCGTCTGCAGCGCCGCGTCCGACGACGAAATCTCATTCCCGTGCACTCCGTATGCCAGCCAGACCACCGCCGGTTGCGTCGACATGATCTTGCGCGCCTCGGCCTCGGGCGTGCGCCGCGGATCAGCCAGTTGCTGCATCCCGGCCTGAATGCCGTCCAGCCGCGCCATGTTCGCGGGCGATCCCAGCACGGCGTAAATCAGCCGCCGCCCTTCCCACGTCTTCCCGTAATCGAAAACTTTCATGCGCCCCTGTGACGCGGCCGCCAGCGCCTCCATGTAGCGAATGATTTCTTCCGGCGCCGAGATCCGATCCCCAGCGTCATGCCCCAGAACGGCTTTCTCAGTCGGAATCGCCGGATCGTAAGTAGCCCCCGGCCAAAATTCAAACCGATTTTGCGCCGCGGCGCAGAGAGCGAAAGCGAGAACCAGCCCGGTGAGCTTCATTGCGGGGAATTTTAGCATGACCGGTCACGAGAACCGGCGGTCAGGTTAACTGCGTGTTTCGAGTCTCGGGCAAGGAAAAAATCAACGCCGCCCCCACCAGAAAAAACATCGAGTTCAACGCCAGCGCCGCACCCAGCCCCTGACGATCCGCAATGGCCCCCACTACGAACGGCGCCAGCGCGCTGACGGCTCGCCCAAAGTTGTAAACGAAACCCTGCCCCGTCCCCCGAATAGCCGTCGGATACAACTCCGCCAGCATCGCGCCGAATAGCGAAAAAAATCCGGTTCCAAAGAATCCCACCAGGGGCCCCAGCGCCAGCAGCCAGGTTTCGGCCGACCCCGGCGCCCAGCGTGGGATCAACCCATAGATGGGAGCCAGAATCGCCGCCGCCGTCACGTACGTCACGAACGCGGGCCGTCGTCCGAACCGGTCCGCGAGATAGCCGAAGCTCACGTATCCGAAGAAGGCTCCGATTTGCATGGTAAATACCCAGCCGCTGGTGCGCAGGATGCTCAGTCCCGCGCCGCCTTGCGATGCGGGCGCCGAAAGAAATCCCGGCAGCCACGTGAACAGTCCCCAGTAAGCGAACAGCACCGAAGTGGCCAGCATCGTTGCCAGCACCGTATTACGCAGCAGCGGCGGCCGGAATAAAATCGACAGCGGCGCGGCTTCGCGTTTGGCGGACCAGATAGCCGGCTCCTTCACCTTGCGTTGGATCCACACCGTGAGCAGCGCCGGCAGCACGCCCGTTAGAAAAAGGATGCGCCAGCCGAAACGCGGTAGCACCGCGGCCGTCACCGCCGCCGCCAGCATGTAGCCCAGCGCCCAGCCCGATTGCATTAGTCCGATCGCCTTCGCCCGGTGCCGCGGCGGCCAGCTTTCAGACACCAGCACCGCGCCGGCCGACCACACTCCGCCGAGTCCCAATCCCACCACGCCGCGCCACGCCAGTAGCGACATCAGGCCCGTGGAGGTGGCCGAGCCCGCCGACGCCAGAGAGTAGGTGAGGATGGCGTAAATCAACATGCGCGTCCTTCCGAAGCGGTCCGCCAGCATTCCCGCCAGAATCCCCCCCGCCGCCGAAAAGAGCAGCGTGGCGGATGTAACCAGTCCCGCCGTGGACGCGCTCCAGCCGAATTCCACGCGCATGGTCTGCACCGCGAAGACGTACAGCAGCACGTCGAACGCGTCCAGCATGTAGCCGATCATCGCGGCCCACACGGCCATCCAGCGCTGCTCAACGGGTCGCGGCATGGACTCCATAGTATCCTGAGAGAAAGTCCACATGCTGTCGAAATTGGGATGTGCGCTCGCAGTCTTCGCCGCCGGCGGCGGAGCGCTCTGGCTGCAAGCGGAGAAATCTCAGCCGGCCACAGCCGTTCCCGCTGGCGCTCGCGTCCTGCGATTGTCCGGCCTCACCTCGGCGCGGCAGTTCGTCAACATCAACGCTCCCAAATTGCGCGGCGGTCCCGAAGGCGGCAGCCAGGCGATGATCCTGATGAAGCTGGTGAAAGCCGGCGCGGCCGTCAAGAAGGGTCAGCTGATCGCCGATATCGATTCGCAAACCGTGAAGGACCATGTCGACGACGTGGCCGACATGGTGCGCCAGGCCAAGTCCGATATCGTCAAGCGGCAGGCCGAGCAGGCGGTGGAATGGGAAATCGTGCAAAAGAACCTGCGCCAGTCCAAGGCCGACTACGAAAAAGCCCAGCTCGATGCGCGCACCGCCGGCATCCTTACCGAGATTGAGCGCGAGCTGCTGCAGCTCACCGTGGAAGAAACCGGCGCGCGCTATAAGCAGCTGCAAAAGGATTTGGAATACCACCGCGCCGCGAATGCCGCCGAAATCCGCATTCTTGAAATTACTCGCGACCGCCAGGAGCGCCATCTGCTGCGCCACCAGCGCGACCTTGACCACTACACCATTAACGCGCCCATGGACGGCCTCGCCGTCATGCAGCAAATGTTCCGCGGCGGTGACATGACCCAGATCCAGGAAGGCGATCAAATCTGGCCCGGCATGCTGTTCATGAAAGTGGTGAACACCAGCACCATGCAAGTCGAAGCCAAGGCCAATCAGGCCGAGAGCAGCGACCTGCGGGTCGGCCAGAAAGTAAAAATCCACCTGGATGCATTCCCCGGCATCGAGTTCACTGGCACTGTCCACAGCATCGGCGCTCTGGCCGTCGGCGGCTGGATGCAGAATTACTACATCCGCAATATCCCCGTGAATATCTGGATCGATGGCTCGGACCCGCACCTGATCCCCGATATGTCCGCCGCTTGCGATATCACAATTGAGCCCGAGAGCGCGGCGCCCGTTGCCGCTGTGCCGCGAACGGTCCCGCGAAGCTGACGCGCTGATTTCCCAGATAATTCGCGTTGTGATGCGCAGTCCGTAAGTTATGGCAGGGAAGATGCTTGCGGGCGCGGAAGGGGCTAAAGTGACAAATGTTGGGGGAGCATTTGTCACGCGTGTATGCTTTGACGCGGACGGGTTGCTGCGAGGTGGGTTGCGGGCTACGGCGGGAGGCTGCACGAGTCCAGAATACGCCGAGTATATTGCGGTCCTGCGGAGGGAAAGCTGCAAGCTGTTGTAGTGTTGGGGCTTTCAGTTATGGGGGAGTTGTGATTGTATGTGGGCGAGAGCGCCAAGATCATCCCGGTGTGACGGAATCAGCTTCTGGAAAACTCGATCGCAAGGATGCCGGAGACCTTCCTGCGTAGCTCGGGAACATCGCTGATGGCCGCACCCAAAGGATCTGCCAATCGAGGTCGAAATATGCAAGAATGGACCGGCAAGGTGGAGATCGGCAACGGCGGCGAGAGCCATGACATTGCCTTTTAGCTGCGCCAGTCGGGTACGGAGCTGACCGGGGTCCTGATGTCGGAGGGCCGCGACAGTGGGCGTGCCTCCGCGGAGAGAGAGGGCGAACTGATGAAAGCGAAAGTCACGCTGAAGCGCAGCCCTCGCACCGCTTAAGTGCGCGCGCGCCTGGAGCGATACTTCCAGTTCGCAGCGCTGGGAACCAACTGGCGCACTGAGGCATTGGCCGGGTGCACCACGTTCGTGACCATGGCGTACATCATTTTCGTGAACCCGTCCATCCTGCGCGAAACGGGGATGCCGTTCACGGCGGTGGTGGCGGCCACGTGCTTGTGCGCGGCGTTCGGGAGCATCCTGATGGGCGCGCTGGCGCGCTATCCCATGGCGCTGGCGCCGGGCATGGGCCTGAACGCATATTTCACTTACACGGTGGTGAAAGGCCTGGGCGTCCCCTGGCAAACCGCGCTGGGGGCGGTGTTTCTTTCGGGTGCGGCGTTTCTGATCCTCACCGCGATCGGCGTTCGCCGCATGATTGTGTCCGCGATTCCCTTTGAACTTTACTCGGCGGTGGCCGCCGGCATCGGACTCTTCATCGCCTTCATCGGATTGCGCAACGCGGGAATCGTGGTTCCCAATGCCGCCACCATCGTCGCCATGGGAAATTTGCGCGCCCCGGGCACGCTGCTGGCGATCTTCGGCCTGCTGCTGATTGCCGCGCTGCTGGCTTGGAAGATCCGCGCGGCGATTCTGATCGGCGTGCTGGCCACCACGGCGCTGGGCATCGCCTTTGGACAAATGGAATGGCATCCGACGATGTACTCGCTGGCGGACATTAGCGCGACAGCATTCGCGCTGGATATTCCGGCCGCGCTGCGCATCGGATTCCTCGAGATCGTATTCGTATTCCTGTTCGTCGATCTGTTCGACAATGTCGGCACGCTGGTCGCGGTCGGCAAGAAGGCGGGGCTGTTCGATAAGGCCGGCCAGATCCCGCGCATCAATCGCATTTTGTTCGCCGATGCCGGCGCGACCATCGCCGGATCGCTGGCAGGAACATCCACGGTGGTCAGCTACATAGAAAGCGCAGCGGGCGTGGTAGCGGGCGGACGAAGCGGGGTCACCGCCATTGTGACGGGGCTGCTGTTCTTCGCGGCCCTGTTCGTCGCGCCGCTGGCAGGGGCCATTCCCGCGGCCGCCACCGCGCCCGCGCTGATCGTAGTGGGCTCGCTGATGATGTCGCATGTGGCCGAGATTCCGTGGTCGAAAACCGTGGTGGCGATTCCCGCGTTCCTGACGATTGTGACCATCCCGCTGACGTTCAGCATCGCGAACGGACTGTCGATCGGGTTCACGGCGTATACCGTATTGAAAATGGCGCGCGGCGAGTTCCGCGACGTGAACTGGCTGGTGTATGTGCTGACGGCGCTGTTCCTGGCGCGGTTTATCTATCTGGGAACAGGTTAATCGTTGTGGGGCGGGCCCCCTGGCCCGCGCGGAGCCCCCCGGCTCCGCTACGCTATCGCAGCACGCGACCAGGCCGGCCGGGGGGCCGACCGCAGGCCAGGGGGCCTGCCCCACATATAATGGACTGTTTCATGCGCATCCTCACCTTATCGTTGCTGCTTTGCTCGGCCTCGGCCGCGCCGCCTTACGATGCCGCGTGGTTCAGCGGGATGCAGTGGCGCAGTATCGGACCGAACCGGGGCGGGCGATCGATCACATCGGCGGGGAGTCCGGGCCGGCCGTTTGAGTATTACTTCGGCGCGGTGGGCGGCGGGCTTTGGAAAACGACGGATGGCGGCACTACGTGGAAACCGGTGACCGACGGGCAGATTCACAGCTCATCGGTTGGCGCCGTCGCGGTTTCGGAATCGAACCCGGATGTGGTCTACATCGGCATGGGCGAGACGGAACTGCGCGGGAACATCATGCAAGGCGATGGGGTGTACAAATCGACGGACGCGGGGAAGACCTGGAAGCACATGGGCCTCGCCGATACGCAGGCCATCGCGCGAATCCGCGTGGATCCGTCCAATCCCGATGTGGTTTATGTGGCGGCGCTGGGGCATCCTTATGGAGCGAACCAGGACCGCGGCGTGTTCCGGTCAAGGGACGGCGGCAAGACGTGGCAGAAGGTGTTGTTTCGAACGGATCGGGCCGGCGCGGTGGATTTGTGCATCGATCCCAGGAATCCCCGCGTGCTCTTCGCGGCGATCTGGGACGTGTATCGAACGCCCTGGAGCTTGTCCAGTGGAGGGCCGGAGAGCGGCTTCTACAAATCGACGGACGGCGGCGATACCTGGTCCGAAATCACACGCAATGCCGGACTGCCGAAGGGCACTCTCGGGAAGATCGGAGTCAGCGTTTCGGGCGGCGATTCGAACCGCGTGTACGCGATTGTGGAAGCCGAGGACGGCGGGGTGTTCGCTTCCGACGACGCGGGCGCTACCTGGAAGCGAGTGAGTGAAGACCGCCGATTGCGCCAGCGCGCGTTCTACTACTCGCGCATTTACGCCGATCCCAAGGCGCGCGATACGGTGTACGTGCTCAATACGGGATTCTACAAGTCCATCGACGGCGGCAAGACTTATAAGACGATTCGCGTGCCGCATGGAGACAATCACGACTTGTGGATCGCGCCCAATGACCCGCAGCGCATGGTCAACAGCAACGACGGCGGCGGAAACGTATCCATCAACGGCGGCGAAACCTGGACCGGCCAGGCGTATCCGACGGCGCAGCTTTATCATGTGGCCACCACGCGCGATGTTCCGTATCATGTGTGCGGAGCGCAGCAGGACAACACGACGATCTGCGTATCCAGCGAAGCCGCCGGGCGCGGGCGGACCGCCGGCGCGATGTACGCGGTGGGCGGCGGCGAGAGCGGCTACATCGCACCGCATCCCGAGAATCCGAATCTGTTCTACGCGGGCAGCCAAGGAGCGCTGCTCACTCGCTTTGACCGCCGCAGCGGATACACGCGCGATATACAGGTGTATCCGATGTTCTTCTCCGGCCAATCCGCGGGAACGCTGAAGGAGCGCTGGCAGTGGACTTTCCCCATCGTGTTTTCGCCGCTTGATTCCGGGGTGCTGTACACTTCCTCGCAACATTTGTGGCGCAGCACGGACGACGGGCATAGCTGGGAGCGAATCAGCGAAGATCTGACGCGCGCCGATCCCAAGACGCTCGGCGATTCGGGGGGGCCGATTACAAAGGACCAGAACGGTCCGGAGATTTACGGGACCATCTTCACGATTGCGCCGTCACGCAAGGACGCCAAGACCATCTGGACGGGATCGGATGACGGCCTGGTATTCATCACGCGCGACGGCGGCAAGAGATGGAGCAATGTCACGCCGCGTGAGCTGCCGGCATTCAGCCGCATCAGCCTGATCGACGCGTCGCCGAACGCCGCGGGCACGGCGTATCTGGCGGCGAAGAGCTACCAGATGGACGACCGGCGTCCGTATATTTTCAAGACCGGCGATTACGGCAAGACCTGGACGAAGATTGTGAACGGCATCCGCGAGGACGATTATGTTCACGCGGTGCGCGAGGATCCGAAGCGCGAGGGGTTGCTGTTCGCGGGCACCGAACACGGGATCTACGCATCGTTCGACAACGGCGGGCAGTGGCAATCGCTGGCGCTGAATTTGCCGGATACGCAGGTGGCGGATCTGGTGGTGGAAGGCGACGATCTGGTGATCGGCACGCACGGGCGGTCATTTTATGTTCTAGATGATATTAATCCGCTGCGGCAGATTACGCCGGGTACGGTGAGCGAGGAAGTTCATCTGTTCCGGCCGCCAACCGCGGTGCGCAATGTGAGCCAGGCGAAGATCGACTATTTCCTGAAACAGCCGGCGGACAAAGTTCAGATCGAGATTATCGACTTGAAGGGCCAGGTGCTGCGGACGTTCACCGGCACGGCGGACGACGACAAGAAGCGTCCGGGCGCTGGCGAAGGCGATGGCGAAGATGAAGAATTCGGGCCGCCGCGAGCGAAGCCCGTGCCGCGCAAGGCTGGACTGAACCGCTTCGCGTGGGACCTGCGCTATCCGGGGGCGAAGGGATTCCAGGGAATGATCCTGTGGGGCGCGCGCGGCGATTCAGGGCCGCTGGCTGTTCCGGGGCCCTATCAAGTGCGGCTTTCGGCGAATGGCCAGACGCTGACCGAACGCTTTGACGTGGAGAAGGACCCGCGGCTGGACAGCGTAACGGTGGCGGGGTTGACGGAGCAGTTCAAGCTGGCGATCGCGGTGCGCGATAAAACCACCGAGGCGAATGAAATGGTAATTCTGGCGCGCGAGCTGAAGAAGCAAATGGAGGATCGCCTGAAGAAGAATCAGGACATGGCATTGAGAGCGGCGCTGGAACGCTTTCGCGACAAACTCAACGCGGTGGAGGAAGAAGTGTACCAGGTGCGCAATCGCAGCAATCAGGACCCGCTGAATTTTCCGATCAAGCTGAACAATAAGCTGGCGGCGCTGCGGCGCAGCATCGAGACCGGCGATGGGACGCCCACGGCGGGATCCTATACGGTGTTTCGAGAGCTTTCGGATCAACTGGCGGCGCAGAAGGCTCGGCTGGCCGAGACACTGAAGAGTGAGCTGCCGGAAGCGAACCGCATGTTGCGCGATCGGAACCTTCCGGAACTGTCGCCCACGACAATCGAGTCCAAGGAGTGAAGAAGGTTTTTCATTTCGAAGCGTCGCGCGAGCAATACCATTGCGACGCAGCCATTGTGTGGTGTTTCGACAACCGTTTTGAGCTGGGATTCCGGAAGTTTCTCAAGCATATCGGCGTCGTAAATTCGGACCCCATCAAGCTCGCGGGCGGAGCCAAGGGGCTGGCATCGCCGGACCGGCGAGGCGATCGGGAATTCGTGGTAGAGCAGATCCGCACGTCCATGCGGCTGCACGGCACCACGCGGGTGATCCTGATGCTGCATTCCGATTGCGGCGCGTACAACGGGCTGGCGGCAGGCTTCGGCGGCGACGCACACGCGGAAGCGGAGCATCACAAAGCAGAGCTGCGCCGCGCGGCCGCGAATCTGCTGGAGGATATTCCGGGGCTGGAGATTCAGGCTTATTTTGTGGATTTCGAGGGGGTGTGGGAGGCGGAGGTAGGGAGTTGAATTCGTTGCCAGAGTTCATCCACGCCACCGGACTCCTAAATCCAGTGGCTTTCGACAATACTCCAGGCTGCGCTGCATGTGGTCCAGCTGTTGGATCTTGAGGGCGTCCATGTACTTTTCGCGCTGGCCGTTCACGTCTGCCTCAATGTGCGGCTTGTCGTAAGGGCGGCCTTTGCGGGCGAGGGCGAGAAAGCGCGACAGATCGCGGGAGCGCGCCCGTGGAAACCATTTTGTCCAGAACTCGGGTGAATAAACCGGAAGCACCACGGGAGGGCGCGCGGTGATGGGCTTGCAATAGATGTAGACCTGCGGCAGGATCTCAGCCGCGCGCGCGACCAGCGCCTTGAAATCGACGGTCCCTTCGCCCAAAGGGACCCATTGGATGGCGATCCCGTCCGGATGCTGGTACACCACGGAATCGCGGAGATGGAAGGATACGGCATACGGGCCGAGTTCCTCGACTGTGGTGAGCGGATCCTCGGCGACGAACACGGGGTTGCCGGTGTCGAGGTATGAGCCGACGAACTCCTTGCCTGCGGTTTCGATGAGCTGGCGCGTTTCCCAGGCTTGCAACTCCTTGTGATTTTCAATCCCGATCTTGATTCCGGCGTCCAGAGCCTGGCTGCGAATTTCGCGCAGGATGCGGATCGCGGTTTCCATGTGGCGTTCCACGGGGCCGTCGTCGGGCAGGCTGTAGCGGTCGCCCGCGAGCAGCGCGCGGACGATGGGCGATCCCATGGCGGAAGCGCGTTCGATGTTCTTGCGAAGTGTGGCTACCGAACGGGGAAACGCGTCGGCGGTCTTGGGGAGAATCGCGCCGCCTCCGGTTTCCAGACGCAGTCCGGCGTCTTTGGTCCAGGCGCGGACGTCGGCCCAGTGTTTCGGGTCCATGACGCCGGGATCGAGCGAGTCCTGGAGGAAAATGGCGTCGAGCTTCTTTTCGACGCAGTAGTCTATCAATTGACGATCGTTCCAGCGCTGGAATCGGAGGCAGTAGGTGTTGATGCCGAGGGGCCATTTGCGATCGGCGGCGCGCAGGGTGAGGGCCAGGGTGGAGGCGAGTAAGGCGCGGCGGGTCATAGAGGAAAGTATAGGACGTGCCCGAAAGAGCCGGGGCAGGCCGAGAGGCC
>JALYHQ010000023.1 GCA_030776455.1 Acidobacteriota bacterium
GGGTGAGCCTGTTGAGCGAAGTGCTTCCGCGCGCCTTGATCGCCGAACTGGGACTTTCGCGGATGCTGCTGGGGTCGAGCGGCGGCGGGCAGTTCCTGGCCGTGCTGCCGAGCGAATTTCGTACTCAAGCTGACGAGTTCCTCTCAGCGGCACGCGAAGGAATCGAAAGCATGAGCCACGGACGGCTGCACTTGCGGTGGTCCAATACCGAGAATCTGGGGGACTGGACCGTGGTGCGGAAGCGGCTGTTGGAGGACATGCAGCGCCAGATGGATACTCCCTTGTCGCTGGGCGGCGCGAGCGGCACCGAAGCTCAATCCGATGCGGACGAAACCATGCGTGAACTCGCGGTGAGCCTGAAGGATGCGGCGGCGGTAAGCTGGTCTCCGGATGCGCCCGCCGCCATCTCCACCGGACCCGGCAAGCACTCCTGGACGCTCGGCAGTGCAGCCGATTCCATACCGTTCGCGCGCCACACCGCGCTGGCGGATGACGGCCATCACATCGCGGATGCGGCCACGCTCGCCGCCCGCGCGCAGGGCCGAGCCGTATGGGGCGTGCTGCGCGGTGATGTAGACAATTTCGGCATCCGTATCCGCCGCGTCCAGACCATCGAAGAGCACGTCCAGCTTTCGGTGTTGTACAAACAATTTTTCGCCGGCGAGCTGGAAGTGTTGTGCTCGCTTCCGGAGTTCTGGCGCAAGGTGAATTTGATTTATACCGGCGGGGACGATTTCGCGCTGTACGGCGCCTGGGACTCGCTGATCTCGTTCGCTCGCGAGCTGCAGCGCCTGTTCCAGCGGTTCGGCGAGGAGCACCTGAAGGATTTTCCAGGCCCGGAAGGCAAGACGCTCACCATGGCGCTCGCGCTGGCGCCAGATCGCGACAGCACGCTGGGGTCGGTCTATGAAATGGCGGGGGACCGCCTGGAGATCGCCAAGTGTACCAGCAAGGATTGCCTGTCGCTGCTTGGCCGCGTGCTCGAGTGGAAGCAGCTCGCCGATGCCGCCGACTTGAAGGACCAGCTGGCGCGCATGGTGGATGAGTTCGGAATTCCAGCGCAGTATCTGCGCGATCTGTGCGGCATTTATCGCGACAGCAGGCGCGGTCCCGCGCCCGAGAGCGGACGGGGCCGCCGCGTCGAGCGCCCTTGGCGTTTTCACCGCCGTCTCAACCGGATCCTGGGCGTGTCGCGAAGCCGCGACTTTCAAAAAGCCCGCAACGCCCTGGTAACCGACCTGGCGGGCCGCAACACGGCTAACCTTAAGCTCCGCCCCTCCGGCAGGGTAGCCCTCGAATGGGCCCGCCTTTCCACCGACTCCACATAACCGGGGCGCCCGCCCCGCAGCCGGCCGCCAGCTTTCTCAAACCGTTCCCACACTAGAATAAGAAGGTACACCATGCCAGACGCCCAACCAGAACACAAACCTCGGGAAAACCGCCCGCCCGGCCGCGGCGGTGATCGCGGAGGAGACCGCGGCGACCGCGGTGACCGCGGAGGGGATCGCGGCCCCCGCCGCGAAGGCGCCGGAGGCGGACGCTTCGACAGTCCCTTCGACATCGATCTGGAAAAACTCATCTCCGATCCGCTGTATCTCGACAATCAGGCGCACGCCGTGGTTAGCCGCATGCGCGATCTGGATTCGGCCACCAAGAGCCAGCTCCGGCGGCTCTACAACGCGGTGCGCCGGGCAGTGAGAGCGCCGGAAAGCGAACGCCAGCACCATTTCGTGATGCTGCGCGCCCGTTTGGCTTACACCATCGCCCGTCATTCGTTGCGCAGCCTGGATACCATCGAAAAGCTGCTGCTGCAGGTGACTCGCAAGAACGACGCCAAGGGCTATGAGCGGTTCCGCGACCTGTTCGAAGCCATCATCGCGTACAACGAGTAGGCACGCCGCCCCAAAACTGAAACCAGGAATCCAGGAAACCATTCATGAGTTCGCACACCGCACAGACGGAATTGAAGTTGATTGGAAAATTGATCCTCGAAGGCAGCCTTGAGTGCCTCACGGGCCTCCACATCGGAGGCGGCAAGGGCGCGCTCGAAATCGGCGGCGCCGACAACCCGGTGGTCAAGGACGCTTTTGGGCTGCCCTATGTCCCGGGCAGTTCGCTGCGGGGGAAGATTCGCTCGTTGCTGGAGCGCTCCAGCGGTCTGGCAGTGCCCGCCGAACTGGTCTATCTGTCGAAGCGCAAGGGACAGGAAGTCCGGATTCATCAGAGTGACCGCCCGGACGATGAGATCTGTCTTCTGTTCGGCCGCAGCCCTGGCCGCATGGATCGCGTAGTGGGCGAGACACTGGATACCAACAGCGCCAGTCCCGCGCGCCTGACGGTGTACGACGCGCCGCTGGTGGGCGAGTCCATCACGCCGCAGATGCGTGAGAATCTCGACGACGAGCTCACCGAAGTGAAGAGTGAGAACGCCATTGACCGCATCACCTCGCAGGCCAACCCGCGCACACTGGAGCGCGTTCCGGCTGGCGCGAGGTTCCATTTCCGCATGGTGCTGGACGTGCTGTGCGACGAAGACCGCCCGCTGATCGCGCGCTTTGTCGAAGGGTTGCGCCTGCTGGAAGACGACACACTTGGCGGCGGCGGTTCGCGCGGCAACGGTCGCGTGCGCCTCTCTAACCTGTCGCTGGTGTGGCGCAGCCGGGGCTTCTACGCCACCGGCGCCGCCGAACAGCAGTTGCTCTCCGCTTCCGATTTGGCCGGCTTGCAAGCGCTGGTTTCCGCCGAAGATTTCGCCGGAAGTCTTTCCCAATAACGATGCCGTCTCCTTCCTTCGCCGTGCGGTTTCGACCCATCGGCCCCTGGCGTTTCGGACCCGCGTCCGGAGACCGCGACCGCGCGGGACGCGTGTATCACAGCGATGCCGTGTTTTCAGCCGTCACCTCGGCCATGGCGCGGCTCGATCTTATGGATGCATGGCTGGATGCCACCGCCCGGCGTGAGGGCAGCGCATCGGCCGTTCGTTTCAGCTCGTTCTTCCCGTTCCATCGCGATACGCTCTACGTGATCCCCCCGCGCAGCGTGTGGCCCCCTCCGCCGTCCGCGAAAGTTCGCTACAAGAGCGCCCGGTTCATACCGCTCACGCTGGTGCAATCCCTGCTGGCAGAACAGCCCCTCGATGACGACCGCTGGACAGTGGATGGCGAGAATGAATGCCTGCTGCCGGCCGATCGTCCGCATGCGGGACCCTTTCGCGTGACGCTGCGGTCCAACGCTTCCGTGGACCGGCTCGATTGCGGCAAGATCGACGTTCACTCCACTGCATGTCTGGAGTTCACGCGCGATTGTGGACTCTGGACGCTGGTGGTTTTCGCCACCGAAGAAGACCGCGAGAAGTGGGAAACGCCGGTGCGCTCCGCCTTCCGGTTGCTGGCGGACTCCGGTTTTGGCGGCGAACGTTCCCGCGGCTGGGGCCGTTCGCAAGATCCGGAATGGAAGCCGTCGCCCGCGCCGGCAACCGAAGCGGCCGAGAACGCGTGGTGGCTGCTTTCGGTATATACGGCGTCTGAGTGCGATGGGATTGACTGGAAACGAGGCAGCTACTCAACCGTGCTCCGCTCCGGCCGCATCGAAAGCGCACAGCACTGGGGTCATCCCAAACCGGAAACGCGCATGATCGCCGAAGGCTCGGTGCTGCTGGCATCCGCGGAGGCGGGCCCCTCCGGTCAGGCCACTGATATAGCGCCGCCCGGGTTTCCGCATCCGGTGTTCCGCGCCGGATTCGCCGTGGCTTGGCCCATCCCATGGAGAACGTCGTGATGAGATATCGCGTCACGGTTCTCACGCCCACGCTCATCGGCGATGGCCAGAAGCTAGCGCCTATCGATTACATGGTCTGGAAGGACCATGTCAACGTGCTCGATCAGCATCGGATCTTCCGGCTGCTGGCGCGAGGGCCGCGCCTGGAAAGCTACTTGGTCCAGCTCAAGAAGGCCGAGAAGCTCGATTTCGCGTCATGGGGCGGATTCGCTCAGAATTATGCCGGCCGTCGCATTCCCTTTGAGCACGCCAGTTCCACTCAGTATTGGGAGCGCACCCGCGCCGAGCATTTGTTCATCCCGACTTTCGCCACCGGTCCCGGCGGTCCCTATCTGCCGGCGACTTCGGTAAAGGGCGCTCTGCGCACCGGCGTGGTTCACGCGCATGCCGGGGAGCAAATTTTGAAGGATCTTGCGGCCAAGGTAAATGCGGAAAGCCGGGTGCCCCGGAATCCCGCGGGCAACGTGGAAGACGCGGCTCTGGGTACGTACGGGGCCGACGTCATGCGGCTGGTCGGCGCCAGCGATTCGAACGCAGTGCCGGTGTCCAGCTTCAAGGTCTACGTCTTGCGCACCTCCACGCTCGAGCCGCGCGGGGCCGGCAAGTTCGAGCTGGCCTGGAAGCAAAGCCCTCGCGGCGCGGTCAAGCGCTTTGAGGATGCCACTCCGGTGTTCGCCGAAATGGCTGTGCCGGATACCGCCTTTGAAGGCGATTGGCGCGAGGACGCTTTCCTGTCGCAGGCGGAGATCGCCCGTTCGCTTCGCCGCCGCGGGCGCCCTGACACTGCCTCCATATTCCGGGACGTCAACGGCTGGTCCATCCAGGCGCTGGACATTCACCAGCGCTACGCCGAATGGACCGGAATGACGGTGATGCAACAGAACCTCGCGGCGTTGCGCGCCCGCCTCGACCAGATCCGGCAGGACCCCTTGGCCTGCATTCTGCCTCTCGGATGGGGCGCCGGCCTCCTTTCGAAGATCGCCTTTTCCAATACCTTGGACGAGCCCCTGCGCCAGGTCCTGCGCCAGTTGCCTTTGTACAGCCAGGCGATCCGGTCCGGTCTCCCATTCCCCAAGACCCGCCGCGTGATCTTCCTGGGGAACCAGCCCGCCACGCTCCCCGGATTCGTCGAATTACGCGTGTCGGCGTAGTGCCGGGACCCGCCCCGTCCCAACGGCCAGTATCACTTACCCCATTGGTTCTAGATAGTTTGGGACAAATGCGTGTTAAGATGCACTAAAGGGTGAAAGCCCGAAAGCATCAGCATGTACAACGCGTTCTTTGGTTTCACCGAGAGTCCTTTCAGCCTAAGCCCCGATCCGGCTTTCCTCTATCGGAGCGAACAGCATGAGGAGGCCCTGGCTAACCTTATCTACGGAGTGCAGAGCCGCAAGGGGTTTATTGTACTAACCGGCGAAGTGGGTACCGGCAAGACCACCATGCTGGAATGCCTGCGCGATTACCTGGAATCCCAATATATCGAGTTCGCGTTCATTTTCAACTCCCGCATCAACGCCGGCCAGTTCTTCGAGATGATCGCCTACGATCTCGATTTGCATTGCGAACGCACCTCGAAGACGGAAGTGCTCTTCGCCTTGAATTCGCTCCTGATCGACCAGAATGACCGCGGCCGCACCACCGTCCTTATTGTGGATGAGGCCCACAATCTGGATAGCGACGTTCTTGAGGAGATCCGCCTTCTGGGCAACCTGGAGGACCGGCAAGGAAAGCTGATCCAAGTAGTCCTGGCCGGACAGCCTGAGCTGGACCGCAAGCTGGATGCTCCTAATCTTCGGAATTTGAAGCAACGTATTGTGCTGCGGTGCACGCTGGAGCCGTTTACACTACAAGATGCCACCGAGTACATCAATACCCGGCTCACCAAAGCCGGAATGCCGAATCAGACTGTGTTCCCCCCGGCGCTAATTGCCGAAGTGCACCTCCGTTCTCAGGGCATTCCGCGCGTCATCAATGCGCTCTGTGACAACTTATTGCTGACTGCGTTTGCCATGGAACGTAAGGTGGCTGACATTGACATGCTCGATGAGGTCTCGCGGGATATGCGTCTCGAGTGGCCCGGCCGTCGAACTTCTCGAGGTCAACGCTCGCGATTTGCCGAAGAACCCCTCGAAAACGCCCCATTTCTCACTCGCGGCGAATAGATTCGCTGAGAACTTTCGGTTGAGCTGCCACTAATACCCTGGCAGGACTACCCAAATAAATTTGCACGTACTATTGTAATCGTCTTAGAAGTCTACTAAGATGGAGACCTTAGGACTGTAGTCCGCTGTAGTCCTATGGTTCGCCTCTAAGAGAATGTATAAGGAAGATTACAATATGCCCTGGCGGTCTATTCAGTCCGCGATCTGTGGTATCCTTCTGCTTGCAGTTTCAACGTTCGGTGTTGCTGCCTCCCATGGACCAACCCCCGCATCGGCCGTATGTGGCGTCGCCCACGAAAATGGCTTACTCAAGCTTGCTGGCATTCCGCTCCCCACGCCTGACCCCTGGCTCGGGCTGGCTGGAATTCCTTTGCCGACTCCGGATCCCTGGCTCAAGCTCAAGGGCATCCCGTTGCCGACCCCGGACCCTTGGATCGCAGGAATTCCGCTGCCGACTCCCGATCCCTGGCTCAGGCTCAAGGGAATCCCCCTGCCCACGCCAGATCCCTGGCTGGTTTAGAGTTTCATCCCACCTGATCGCCGGCTGCGGCGATGGGACCTGAGCCATGTTCTCCGCATGGATGGTTCCTGCACTAATCGGTCTCCTTCTAGACATTCTTGTAATCTTCTACCTCGTACGCGGGCCTTTCAGGCGCTTCGTTTTCGTGTTTTGCTACTGCCTGGTAGAAGCCGTGGGCTTCATCATCGGAAGTCTGAGCTACCTTCACTTGGGTCCGCGCGGACTTCGCTACGAGAATATCTTTTGGGGGGCCGATTTAATCACCCACGCCCTGATTACTCTTATTCTGGTGTCGCTGATTCGCGAAAGCCTTGGAAGCCGGCCCGATCTCAAGCGGCTCGCCAGCTGGGTACTGCCGCTGTCCATGGTGGCCATCGCCATCGTTTCGGCGCTGGCTTTTCGGGACGCTAGCATCAACGTGTGGATGACCCCCGTGAGCCGCAATCTGAGTTTCTCGGAGGAAATCCTCAATTTCATGCTGTGGACCGCGCTCATACAAAACCGCGATTATGACCGGCTATTGTTGTTTATCAGCGCGGGAATCGGCATCCAGGTGACCGGCGAAGTGATTGGCCACACCATTCGCACTTTCATGCGGACTCCGGGAATGATCTGGCTGCCCGATACTCTGCTGATGGTCTCCGAGATCATCTGCCTGGTGACCTGGGTGCTTGCGTTCGGGCGTCCCAAGAGACCTTCGCCGCTTGCTCCTCCTCGCCCGCGAGAGTAAAATGTAAGCTGTACGAAAGAGTCCGCGAGACCAGCGTTTAGAGGAGCTGCCCATGTCCGATCAGCAGGAGTCCGTAGATCGCAGAGATTTCTTGAAAACCGCCGGCGGCGTCGGATTGACGCTGGGCATGGCTGGATCGGCCCTGGCCGCACGAGGCGGCAAATCCGCCGCATCGAACGCGCGCGTGCTGGGCGCCAATGATCGCATCAACGTCGGCGCCATCGGCGTAGGCGGGCGCGGCCATTACGTGGCCGGCGTATTCAAGAAATACGGGGAGAAGGCCAATGCCTGCCAGATTGTCGCCGTCAGCGATGTTTGGGAGAAGCGGCGCCGCACCAATGCCGAGCTCTTCAAGTGTGATGGCTTCCTCGATTACCGCGAAGTGCTGAACCGTTCCGATATTGACGCAGTGATCGTCGCCACGCCCGACCACTGGCATGCCAAGATCGCGCTGGAGGCCATGGACAAGGGCAAGGACGTTTACCTGGAAAAGCCCATGTGCCACACCAACGACGAAATCCGTCAGCTGGTCAGCACCGTGAAGGAAACCAAGCGCGTCCTGCAGGTGGGCTCGCAAACCACGTCCGGCGACCAGTGGTGGAAAGCCAAGAAGGCGATTGCGGACGGCATGATCGGCCCCATGATCTCCAGCCAGGGATCCTACCATCGCAATTCCACCGAAGGCGAGTGGAACTGGAAGATCGAACCCGAAGCCGGCCCGGAAGGGAAAGGCGATAACTACATCGATTGGAAAATGTGGCTCGGCCCCGCTCCCAAGCGCGCCTGGGATGCCGACCGCTACTTCCGTTTCCGCAAGTACTGGGACTATTCCGGCGGCATCGCGACGGACCTGTTCTATCACGTAGTGGCCCCGCTCAACATTTGCTGGCCGGAAGCGCAGTTCCCGTACAAGGTACTGGGCTCGGGCGGCATCTATTCGTTCAAGGATGAGCGCGAAGTCCCCGATACCTTCAACCTGGTCGCGGACTATCCCGCCGGCCACACGCTGATCCTCAGTTCATCAATGGCCAACTCCCACCACATCCCGGGTCTGATTCGCGGGCACCATGGAACGATCATCATGGTGGATCACGGCAAGTTTGAGAGTCCCACGGATCACATCGAGGTGATCCCCGAAGTCGGCCGCGTGAAAGGCGAGAAGCACGCCATCGGCGGACCGGACTATGAAGCCAAATTCGGTATCGAGCCCATCAAGATCGCGGTGGATCCGAAGGACGTGATGGAGACGCACGTTGCTAACTTCCTGGATTGCATGCACACGCGTCAGAAGCCGCACCTCGACGTCGAAACCGGCGCCCGCGCGCAGGCCGTGATCAACTTGGCCGTGCAGTCTTATCGCGAAGGCCGCGTCATGTACTGGGACGACAAGAAGTGGAAGTCGTCCGAAAAGCCGGTTAAGGCGTAGCCTACCCAGCCTTCGCCTGAGTCAGAATCTTCTGGACTCGGTCGGCCGTCTTAGCATAAGCCGGACCGAGCTGGCGATAGACGTCCAGGGCTTTTTCCAGGGCTGGGATAGCTTCGCGCTTTCGTTTCAATCCGCGGAGCGCCGTGCCCAGGTCTTCCATCGCCTCCGCAGACACGGGATGTAACTCGGGGATCTGATCTTCGTGCAAGGCGTCAAGAGAATGGCGAGCATACTGCGCCGCTTCTTCGAAGCGCCCGGCTTTATTCAACACGCGGGCGGCGGACTGCACGTAGTAGCCAAAAAGATAGCCACGGCGCGTATATTTGCGTACCACCGGCATGGCTTCGCGGATCTGCGCCAGCGCCTCGGCAGGCTCGCCGGCCTCGGCTCGGTATCGCGCCCATGTGACACCCGCTTCCGCCTTGTCCTCTTGACCGTAGGCCGCTGCCAGGTCGTAATCGCGGCGCGCGAAGCTGGCCGCAGCCGCAGGGTTTTGTTGGAGAGAACTCGAGCGGGCGAGCATGGACCACGCATCGAATTCGGAGCGATTCAGAGCTATCGCCTGGCGAAACAGTGCCTCCGCTTCGTCAAAGCGTCCTTCCTCCAGCATTGTCTCGCCTCGATGCTCCAGGGCCGCGGATACTTGCTCGGAGGGGAACCCCGGATTGGCGGTGGCAAGGGCGAGGGCCTGGTCAAGCAGCGTTCGCGCTTCCTTTACGCGGTGAAAGTTTACCACCAAGACGCCGGCCAAATACACCTTCACCCGAAACAGCAGCGCGGGCGGAGAATCCTTGCCGGCGAGCTTCAATTCATCGAGAGCGCCGCCGTAATGTTCCACCGCCGCCGAGGACTCGCCTACCGTTTGCGCATTGATCCCGAGCACTAAGAGCGTGTCCGCGGCGTCGACATGGCGGCCGAGTGACCGGAACAACGTCAGGGCCTTTTGCAACTGAAGCTTGGCTCGATCGCGCTGCTCCAAGGTAACGTAGGTGGCGCCGAGGCTGGCCCGGAGCGTCGCCTCCGCAAGCGGATCGTCTTTCCAACTCTTTTCGATGCCAGGTTCGGCTTCATTCAGCATCTGGATTACGGTAACGTCGGTGCCTCCGGCCCGAACGCTGGAGTTGAGCATGCCGCGCAGAAACCTGGTCACCCGGTTTGACTTCTGGGATTCGTCGTACGCTTTTCGCGCCTCTGCCCGCGCGGCTTGGGCCAGGCGCAGTGATACGACGCTCGCGAGGGAGAGGCCGAGGACAAACACGGCCGCCGCGGTGACTGGCAGCCAGCGCCGCCGCAAGAATTTACGTGCGCGATAAATGACGGTTTGCGGACGCGCCAGAACGGGACGTCCTTCGAGAAAATTTTCGAGGTCGGCGGCCAATTGGCGAACCGATTCATAGCGGAGTGACGGCTGGTTTTCGAGCGCTTTCAGGACGATGGGAGAGAGATCGCCTTTGAGCATCCCGCTGAGATGCTCCTTTGATATCGAGCGGCTCTTGGCTGCGTCATCCGTAATGGCCGTGGCGGGCGGTTTCGCGGAAGTGTATCCGGTGACGCGATTCAGCCCGCTCAGGACCGAGCTCGGATCCCCGAACGGCCACGCTCCCGTGAGCAGTTCATATAGAATCACGCCAAGCGAATACACGTCAGTGGCGATGTTGAGACGTTCGCCCCTGAGTTGTTCCGGACTGGCATAGCGCGGCGTGAGCATGCGTGCCCGGGTTACGGTGACATCGTCCTGCGCGGCCATCAGGGAGGCAGTTCCAAAGTCCAACAGCTTGACCGCTCCTTCCTGGTTGACCAGGATGTTGCCGGGCTTCAGATCGCGATGCACAATCAGGTTGCGGTGGGCGTAATCCACCGCGTCGCAGACCTGGAGAAAGATCCGGAGACGGCTTCCCACATCCAGTTTGCGCTGGTCGCAATAACCATCGATTGTTTGACCGTGGACATACTCCGTGACCAGGAATGGATCGCCGGCTGAGGAAACACCGCCGTCCAGAAGACGGGCAATATGGTTGTGGTTGAGAGAGGCCAGAAGCCGGCGCTCGGTATCGAATCGCCGCAGGAACTCCGGACCGGCGAGAAACGCGGCCATGATCTTGAGCGCGGCAGTCTGCTCAAAGGGGCCGTCGGCGCGTTCGGCGCGGTAAACGACGCTCATACCTCCGCGCGCCAGAAGCTCGACGGCACGCCAGGCGCCAAAGTGGGCGGTGGGCAGGCCGGGCTCAGGCTCGGGTGCGATGGCGGGCTCCCGTTCCATCTCCTGGTGAGCCTTCAGCAAGGAGAGGACTTCTTCAAGCATGTCGCCGTCGCCCTGGCAATGTTCCGCGGTCCATTGGATTGGATCGATCGCGGGGGGCAGCGAACGCGCTTCGTGAAACAGAGATTCGATCTGGTCAAGCCGGGACATGGGAAGCTTCACTGACTCAGCGCAGAAGCAGGCCTTCTCACCTCACGCACCCGGCTGCCCCGAGAGCCGCCGATAGAGCCAGGCTTTCGCGAAACCAAGATCGCGCTCCACGGTGGCGTGGGAAACCTTGAGCAACTCGGCCGCCTCCTGGCTGGTGCAGCCGAGGAAGAACCGCAGTTCGAGCACGCGTACTTTGCGCTCATCGAGAGCCTCCAATTCATCCAGCGCCGCATCCAACGCCAGCATCTCTTCGCTGGCCGCGTTGATCCAGGCCATCTCCTCGTGCAGCGGCACCCGAATCTTGGAGCCGGGTCCTTTCTGGGCGCGGGAGTGGCGTGCCGAATCAATCAGGATCATCCGCATTAACTGCGCCGCAAACGCAAAGAAGTGCTTCCGGTCGGTGAGCGTGACCCCCTTTACATTGACCAGACGAAGGTACAGCTCGTTTACCAATCCCGTGGCTTGCAGGGTGTGGCCGGAGCTCTCACGCCTGAGATAACCCGTGGCGATGGCGCGCAGGTCGTCATAGGCCACCGAGGCGAGGCTAGCCAAGGCTTCTCGGTCGCCTTGGTTCCAGCAGTGCAACAGCTTAGTGATGTCAGCTTGGATGGGACCGTCCGGGAGCATGGATCCAACAGTTCCCAACTATCTTACGCGAGTTCGGGCTGTGGTTCCGTGCCGGTGCCGGTCCGGGCCGCTCGATCACTTGATCGCCACGGTAACCGGCACGCTATCCGCACCGGCAGCGCTGAGAACCACGGGCACGTTCGGGCCGGGCGTAATCCCCGCAGGTACGATCAGGTTGACCTGGTACAAACCCACATACCCCGGCGCGAGGCCGGCAAAGAGGACCTGCGCGGTTTGGCCTCCCACCGTCGCGGTCACCTGGTTGTCGGTACTGAACAGCGCAAACGGCGCCGCCGATCCTGCCGGTACACTCGGGCTGACCGTGCCGAGTCCCGTACAGAAGATCAACAATGCGTCGCCGGCGCTGGCCGGATTCGCCGGCGTATTCAAGGCCGGCACGCCTCCTGGCTTCTGACCCAGGATAGCTCCGGGCCCCGTACCGCTCTGGTTTTGGGTGAACACGCCCGCATGCGCGGCGCTCACGGTCACCACCTCGGGCTGCGAATAAGCCGCGCCGGACTGAACGATGATCTGCTGTACCGAGTTCTGTGGAAGATCATAAGGTACGATGGCGTCGATCTGGCCCGTGCTCGTGAAGTATAGCGGGAGAACGCGTCCTCCGATGATCACTTGAGTATCGCCCAAGGATGGCGGAAAGGGGACCGACTGGGTAACGGTGGTGGCGCTCGCCATGTTCGATCCGTAGATCGCGATGAACTCGCCCGGGGCGATGGTGGTGGCGCCACTGGCTGCGCTGCCGACGCCGCCGATGGCCGGCGTATTCGTGTTCGCCGTAACGGATGTATTCAGGGTAGCCGTTCCAGAAGCAGCATTCGTCTGGGCATTCACCGTAATGGTCTGTGGACCCGCCTTGCGGGGCACCCAGGTTGCCGCCCAGCGGCCATTGCCGATGGGAACAAGGGGCAACGGTGGATCACCCGCGGAGAACGTCACCACCATCGAACCGGTGTCCACTGACCGCCCGCAATCGTCTAAGACCTGGACCTGCAAAGGCACGGGCGCGGCAACGTTGATCTGGAACGGATCTCCCAGCGGGGCGAACAGGGCTGCCAGTTGCGTAGTCGTGCACGCGGTTGTCTGCTGCATCGGTTGCGGCGCGCCCGTGGCCGTCAGGTTGGGGTCGGCTGCGTAGGCGATCGCGATTCCCCAAGTTTGTTTAATTTCCGCGAAGCCCATCTGAAGAAAACCTCTGTAAAGTGTTCCATGGGGGGGCGCTCCGGGCACGAGGGGAAGCGGGTTGAGAGGCGAGACCGATAGGAGCACGGTAACGGACTTCCCCGGATCCACGACGCCGCTGGCTGGAGAGGCGCTGAGCCATGCAGGCAGCCCGGCGGTGGCGTAGCTGATTTGAGTGCTGAACGTCAGCGGCCTCTTACACAAGTTGGTGATCACCACGTGATTGGGACCCGATGGCGGACTTGGCGGCTCATAATAAAAACTCTGGCTGTCCACGTTGATGGAGGCGCCGTAGTACAAGTCGTCTGGGTTAAGGTAGAGCACTACGATGACGCTTTGCGGGGAATTCGCGGCGCCATTGACCGCAACATCGACGCGTCCCGAGTACGTACCTGGCATGAGGCCTGTCTGATCCACAGAGATGTTCACTTGGAATCGCTGCCCGTCCACCGATGGCAGAACGGCAGCGCTCAACCACTTTCGATCGGACTTAAGAACTGTGGCAGTTGCCGTCAAGCCCGCTAGCGAGCCCGTCCCTGTATTTGCGGCCACGATGGTATGCGCCGGCGGCGGGGAGGCCCCTGAGATAGCGTCAAAGGTGATCCCCTTCTGCGAGAGTTGCAGGTTCGGACCCGCCGGCGCGACCACCAATTGAACAAAGAGAGTGAGCGAGCCGCCTGCAAATGTCACAACCACCTGCCCGTTGTAAATGCCGGCCCGGGCTCCGGACACGCTCGCAGTGACATTCAAGAGAAACGTCGACCCAGGCGGCACGGAACCGCTGGCTGGAGCGACACTGAGCCAGTTGCTACCGGAGGAGACGGAGCCTACCGCCTGGAATGCCACCGCGCTGAGTCCCTGATTCTGGAGCGTCAGGCCCTGGCTCGCGGAGGAAGTGCCCCCTTCGGCCAGACGGAATCCAAATGTAAGCGGCAGCGCGGAGAGGCCGCCGCTGCCGGTGTCTTGTACCGTGACGGATCCGGATCCTGTGAGCGTATAGTTCGAGGGCACGCCCGGGTTGATGTCGTAGATCGTCACAGTGCCCTGGAGCGTCCCCGTGGCGTCTTTAAAATTGCCCGTGCCGCTGGTGATGTCTCCGCCAAACGTAATCACCACGTTATCGTGAGGGTGGAAAGCTCCGGGCGCCGGGCCGGTGAACGTTCCGGTGAAGGAGCTTCCGTCTAAGAGCGTGAAAGTGCCCCTGACCGTAACGGCGCCACTAAACATCAACGCGGCGGTGGCTTGCCCGAAGGGCGAGATAGTGCCAGTCGAGACTGCCGGGGCAAATCCCGTGTCAGTGGATGCGGAACCGCTGAAGTTTAGGGCGAACGGCACGCTCGCGGCGCTGGCCGGGAGGGCGGAGCCAGCGATCGCCAGCAGGACAATGCCCGTCAAAATGGAACGCGGTCTGTCTGGCTGTGGGAGTTTCATGAGTTGCTTCCTTCCGTGGGCAAACGTACCCTGCTGCCCACATAGCGCAAGAGTTCCTAAAATCACCTCACTCCGGGTTCAAGCACATGCCGAAACGGGCCGCAAGAAACAGGTGGCATTCGGTCTCGTGGACTGCCAAAACCAACGTGGATAACTTCATCTAGTTGAGCGGGGCGACTGAGCGCAGGCTGCGATCAACTTGGACGGATGGGTAGAAGTCGTCCGAAAGGCTGGTGAATCCTGATTCTGGGGCGGGCGGCGGGGCTGCCGGGTGAGACAGGCCAGGAGGCCTGTCGTACGGAAACCGCAGGGCGGGCCTCTGGATTCTGCTTCAATGGGAATCAGGAGGTAGCGGGAAATGGAATCCAAACACAAGATGGCGGTTGCTGGGACGGGCCTGATCGCGGCTGGGATCGGTCTGGGTATTGTAGGCGCGGCGATGATCGTGCCTTCAGTAGTGGCGTGGGCCACGCGGATCGTCGAAAAAGGCGCTGAAGGATTTAATGCCAAGGTAGAGGGAGCATCCAAGACCGTCGGAACAGTTGCCGGCACGCTGCACCGGTCCTTCAATGAAGCCAAGAAAGCCGGCGTGGCCGAGATGAAGCGCGGCCGTTCCGCCGGCTGATGCCGCGAGTTCCGCCCCAGCGACGTTCCGCTACAGCGATACGGCGCGCCGCGACCGGAGAAGGCGAGCGCACGATCATCATCGCGCTCATTGCCAATATCATTATCGCGATCGCGAAGTTATTCGGCGGCCTGATTTCCGGATCCACCGGCATGCTGGCCGAGGCGGCTCACTCCGCCGCCGATTCAGTGAACGAAATCTTTCTCGCGATAGGTCTCCATCGCGACCGCCAGCCCGCCGACTCCAAGCACCCGATGGGTCACGGGCGCGAACGATTCCTGTGGTCCTTCATGGCCGCGATTGCCTCCTTCCTGGTGGGTGGCTGCGTCTCCATCGCGATGGCCCTACTGCAGCTCAAGGCGCGTCATCCGGTGGCTGGCGGTCTGACCGCATGGATTGTGCTGGGCGTCGCATTTCTGGCGGACGGCGCGTCGTGGCTACAGAGTATGCGGCAGGCACGCCGCCAGGCAAAAGAATACAAACTAAGCGTCTGGAGATATCTCCGCCGCGCCAGCGACCCGGTAGTGCGAGCGGTGGTAGTCGAAGACAGCGCAGCTCTCGTCGGTCTAGGCATCGCCGCGACCGGTCTGCTGCTCAGCAAGATTTTCCAAACCAGCGTACCGGACTCGATTGCCTCGCTGGTGATTGGCGTGCTGCTCGCGGTCACGGCGTTTGGCTTGGCCCGCCCTTTCGCGAATTTCCTGGTGGGACGGTCAATCCCTGCACCGTATCTCGAGCAGTTGCGAGGGATCTTTCAGAAGGACGAGGCCATTGAAAAAGTCTTAGTACTTCGGACACTGTATTCTGGGCCCGAAGAGGTAGTTGTGATGGCGAAAGTGCATCCAGCGGCGGGCATGAATACCAAGGAGCTGGCTCAAGCAATGGACGCTCTGGACGGCAAGATTCGCGCCGCGATGCCGGTAGTCGCGGATGTCTTCATCGACGTCACGGCGCATAAATCTCAAACCAGCTAGCGGCGCCGTTGGTGTCCATTCGCGAACGAGCCTTCCCAGATGCGAACGGGCGCAGTCTGCTAACTCCTTCCAAATTACCGCCGGCACTTGGTCAGCCAAATGCATAACCATCGCCACTACATGCACCCCAGCATCTCGGAATATTGCGCGCTAGCGCTGGCGGCAAGCTCCGCGTTCGCTCAAGCGCCCCTGGCGAAACTGACCTTTTCCCTCCAGGACACGACGGGTTTGGTCTCCCGGCCGAATGTAAAAACGGAAGCTGTGACCTATCAAGGCCGCAAAGCCGTCCGGCTCACGACCGAAGCAGTGGACGGCGACGGCCTCGTGTTGCTGGCCGGAACCGAATTCCAAGACGGCGTAATTGAAGCCGATGTCGCCATGAAGCCAATGACGCCGCCCGGAGTTCGCTTCCCAGGCTTTATCGGAATCGCATTCCGGACCCGGTCCGACGCATCCGGTTACGAGCTCTTCTACTTGCGCCCCGGAAATGGAATCGCCAAGGACCAGGCGATGCATAACCATTGTGTTCAGTATTCCGCACAGCCGGGCTTTGGATGGTATCCGTTACGCCGGGAATGGCCATGGGTTTACGAATCGGCCGCCGACATTGAACCGGAGACGTGGATCAACCTGCGGATCGAGGTTGCGGGGCGCTCAGCCAGACTGTACCTGAATGGTTCGCAGAAACCGATCCTGATGGTGGACGGTTTAAAGGGCGAAGACTTGCGGGGCGGGGTAGCGCTGTGGGGATACTCGGGTGAAGAGGCATATTTCTCTAATCTGCGGATAACCCCCGCCGCGGCTCAGCCGATCAAGAATGGCTCAGACGTGGCCGGCACGTGGGAGGTTCGCGGCGGCGGCGACGCGGGCCCGCTGGCAGGCGTGATGAAGCTGAGCCGCGAGGGTAACAAGGTCACCGGCAGCTGGTCCGGAGGCCTGGGCGAAGGCCGCCCAGTAAGCGGCACTTGGCGCAATGGTTACATCGAGTTGTCCTTTCCGGGCGAGTGGCCCTCCCAGGCCGGCCAGGGAGCCCCGGGCCC
>JALYHQ010000024.1 GCA_030776455.1 Acidobacteriota bacterium
GGACAAGATCGTCAGCTCGCCGCCCAAGGGCTGGACCGACCCCGAGATGCTGGCGCGAGTGCGCGGGTACCTTGCGAAGACCTAAACTGGCTGCATGGATCCCGGCGTCGTCGAAGCCGTTCATCAGGTGCTGGGGGAGCGCGGCTACTTGCACCGGTCCGAGGATCTGGCGCTCTATCAATACGACGGCAGCATAGACAAAGCCATCCCGGATCTGGTGGTGTTCCCACGCTCGACGGACGACGTCGCGGCCATCGTGCGGATCGCGAATCGCCATGGCGTGCCGCTGGTGGGGCGCGGCGCCGGTACCGGGCTCAGCGGCGGAGCGATTCCGCGCGCGGGTGGCATCGTGATTTCATTCGCTCGCATGAACCGGATCCTCGAGATCGATCTGGACAATGAGCGGGCGGTGCTGGAGCCGGGCGTGGTGAATCTGGAGATCACGCAGGCGGTGCAGGCCGGCGGCTATTTCTATGCGCCCGATCCTTCCAGCCAGAAGGCCTGCACCATCGGCGGCAACGTAGCCGAAAATTCCGGCGGCCCGCATACGCTGGCCTACGGCGTCACCACCAATCACGTACTCGGACTCGAAGCCGTGCTCGCCGACGGATCCATCATCCGGACCGGCGGCAATGCTCCCGACCAGCCGGGTTACGATCTCACGGGGCTGCTGACGGGATCGGAAGGCACCATGGCGCTGGTGACCAGAATCACGGTCCGGCTGATGCGCCAGCCGGAGACGGTGAAGACGCTGCTCGCGATCTACGATTCCGTGGATCATTGCGCCGATACCGTGGCCGAAATCACGGCGCGCGCCATCACACCGGCGGCGGTGGAGATGCTGGACGGTGTGATGCTGCGCATGGTGGAAGAGGCCACGCACGCCGGCTACCCGATGGACGCGGCGGCGGTGCTGTTGATTGAGCTGGAGGGGCTGCGCGAAGCGGTGGAGGAGCAGACCGAACAGATCAGCCAGGTGTGCGGCCTGTGCAAAGCGCGGGAAGTGCGCGTGGCGCAGTCAGCCGTGGAACGCGAGCTGCTTTGGAAGGGACGCAAGAACGCTTTCGGCGCGGTGGGACGCGTCAGCCCGTCCTACTATGTGCAGGACGGCGTGGTCCCGCGGACACAGATCGCTCCCACGCTGCGCTTCATCCAGACGGTCTCGGAAAAACACGGGCTTACGATCAGCAACATCTTTCATGCGGGCGACGGCAACATGCACCCCATCATTCTTTTCGATCCGCACCAGCCGGGGCAGCTCGAAGCCGCGATCGCGGCCGGCGAGGACATCCTGCGCTTCTGCATTGAGTCCGGCGGATCAATCACGGGCGAGCACGGCGTGGGGATGGAAAAGTCCGAACTGATCGGCGAGCAGTTTTCCGACGATAGCCTGAATATGATCCGCGGATTCAAGACGCTGTTCGATCCAGCGTGCAGGTTGAACCCTGGGAAAGTGCTGCCGCTGGGTAAGGGGTGCATGGAGATCCGGCAGCCCGCGGCGATGGTCGTCTGAGCCGCGCGCGTCAGCAAGCGTGGGATACCCGGCTATCGGTGCGCTTCCTGACGGGCGCGGCTCCGAAATGGGCAGCATGATCCGGGGTTCAGGCGGCGACGGTGGTCTGAGGTAATGGGGCTACACTTCAGGTATGATCTCTCGCCGTCTGTTCCTTGCCGCTTCCGCCGCAGCCGCCGTGCTGCGCGGGGCCACCTTGTCCTCCAAGCAGCGCGTGGATCGCGCGTTGCGCGGCGAAGATCTCGACCGGGCGCCGTTCAGTCTCTGGCACCATTTTCTGGACGAGGCCAAGCCTCCCGAGCAGCACGCTAAATCGACCCTGGCCTTTCACGACAAGTTCCATACGGATCTAGTGAAGGTGATGAGCGATTACCCGTATCCGAAACCAAAGGGCGCGTGGTATGAAGTGAAGGCCGAAAACAATCCGTTTCCGAAACAGATTCGCGCGCTGGGGCTGATCCGCGACGGCCTGGGAGGCAAGGCGTACTTTGTAGAGACGATTTTCAATCCGTGGAACGTCGCCGAGAAGTTGTCGTCGAAGGAAGCGGTGCTGGCGTTGATGCATACGCAGCCGCAGAAACTGCTGGATGCACTGGAGACGATCGCGCGCGCCGAGGCCAGCCATGCCAAACGCGCGGTGGACGAGGGAGCGGCGGGCGTGTTCCTGGCAATCGCCAACGCGCAGACAGGGATTCTGACGCAGGACGAGTACGCGCGCTTCAGCGAGCCGTTCGACAAGATGGTTCTCCAGGGCGCGCTGGGGGCGCCGATGAATCTGCTGCATCTCCACGGCGACAAAGTGTACCTGGACCGGTTCTATGAGAAGTGGCCGGTGGCAGGCATTAACTATTCGATGCATGGAACAGGTGTGCCTATTGCGGCGGTCCGCGCGAAGTATTCGGATGTGATTCTGGGCGGACTGGATGAGGTGAAGTACCGGCAGCTTCCAGAGGCGGAATTGAAACACGAATACCTGGAAGCGCAAAGCGCGGCGGGGAACAAATTTATTTTGACTCCGGGATGTTCCGTGCCGAACGATTCGACGGATGAAGAGCTGGGGCGGCTGGGCCGGCTGCTGGGGGCGTAAGCGGGTGGCAATAAAGTAATGGTGGTAGCTGGGCGGCAGAAATCGGTGGCGTTCTTTATCGCGCTGGGCGCCGGGCTGATTTTGGTCATCCTGCTGCTTTATGTCGGCTGGGTGCTGCTCAACTGGCGCACAGGAATCCTGCTCTTCCTGGGTGTGATGCTGCTGGCGATGATTATCAGCGGCGTCGTGTTGAACACCATCTTTCTGGTCCGCGAGATCCGGCGCAATGAACAGCACGACGCGTTCATCAACGCCGTGACGCACGAACTGAAGACCCCGGTCGCCTCGATCAGGCTCTATTTAGAGACTCTCCAGAAGCGCAACGTGGACGAAGCGAAGCGGCAGGATTTCTATCGCATCATGCTGGAGGATAGCAACCGGCTGCTTTCCACCATCGAGCAGGTACTGCGCACCGGACGGATTGGGGGGGCATCCCGGGCCCTCAACGTTTCGCGATTCGACCTGGTGGAGGTGGTGCAAGGCTGCCTGGAACGGATTCGCGCGGTGCACCACGTTTCACCGGAATCGCTGCAGTATCGCGGAGGACCACCGGTGATTGTGATGGCGGACCTGGAAGAAGTGCAGGCGGCGGTCTCCAATCTAGTGGACAACGCGGTAAAGTACTCCGGACCAAATGCGAATGTTGTGGTGGAGACATCGAAAGTAGACGGCAAATACGTATGCCTGCGCGTTAAGGATGAAGGTCCGGGCATTCCGAGAACGGAGCTGAAGCAGGTCTTCAAGCGCTTTTACCGCGTACCCGGGCCGCTTGCGACACGAGTGAAAGGAACCGGGCTGGGACTCTACATCGTGCGCTCAGTGGCCAAGCGGCACGGGGGCCGGGTCTGGGCGGAAAGCGAGGGGTTGGGGCGCGGGAGCACGTTCGTTCTGGAGCTTCCAATCGTAAAATGAGCCGCGTCCTGGTGGTGGAAGACGAGCAGCACCTTGCCGAGGGGCTGCGTTTCAATCTGGAGGCCGAGGGCTATCAAGTACAGGTGGTGGACACCGGCGAGGCAGCGCTCGAATTGCTGAAGGCCGAATCGCCGGGCGTGGATCTGGTGGTGCTGGACGTGATGCTGCCGGGTGTGGACGGCTTCACTGTGATTTCGGAAATGCGGCAAACGGGCCTGTTCATTCCCACGCTGATGTTGACCGCGCGGGGGCATTCGGAAGACGTACTGCGAGGCTTCGCCGCAGGCGCGGACGACTATCTCACCAAGCCGTTCGAGCTGTCCATTCTTATAGCGCGTCTGCGCGGCCTGCTGCGGCGGCACGACTGGCTTCGGAAGCCGGCGGCTGCGGCGGCCAAGGACACGTTTACCTTCGGAGACAAGTCAGTAAATTTCGACCTGCTGGAACTGCGCGTTGGCGACCAGGTATTCCCGCTGACGCTGATGGAGACCAACGTCCTGCGCTATTTGATAGAGCACGAAGGCGCGCGCGTCTCGCGGAAAGCGATGCTCGAGGAAGTCTGGGGACTTCACGAAGACACCGACACCCGCGCTATCGACAATTTCATCGTGCGGCTGCGGCGATACATCGAGGACGACCCTACGCGCCCGCGGCACCTGCTGACGGTGCGGGGCGTTGGATATAGATTTGTGGCGATGCCGGGGCAGAGGAATGAGTAGACGCAGTTCTCCGCTCTAGATTGTGGGGCAGGCGGTTTCGCCTGCCAGAGGCCAATTGCTAATCGGCCGCAGGATACTATCCTGCCCCACGCGGCGTGCGTTCCTCTCTTGGTATGGACACGCGCATCAGCGGGCGGACCGCTTCCTTTGGTCGCGGCTCTGTTGCCGGTCGGTTTCCGTATTCAGGGGCCCCTTAGCGCACTGTATTAGCAAGCCCGGTGGCAGGCCACTCCGCAAGATCGGAGCCGAACACATGTCGCTGACCGTCACCCAGGGTTGCTCGAGTGCTTCCGGGTGAGAGCGGTAACAGGGGGTCCGACAAGCGAGAGCCCCTGCTCTTTCGTTACCAGAATAAGGGTATGGTGCTAGAAATTTGCGGGTGGGGCACGCGTAAACGATAGCAACGGCGGGAGAAATAAAATTTTTTGGATGGTCACTCAATGCGTTCGAGCAGAGTGGCGTTGGCCATGCCGCCGCCCTCGCACATGGTTTGGAGGCCGTAGCGGCCGCCGGAGCGCTGCAGCTCGTGGACCAGGCCGGTCATCAGACGGGCGCCGCTCGCTCCGAGCGGGTGGCCGAGGGCGACTGCGCCGCCGTTGACGTTTACTTTCGAGAGGTCGGCGCCGGTTTCGCGCTGCCAGGCGACTACGACGCTGGCGAAGGCTTCATTGATTTCGACGCGATCGATATCGTCGATGCCTAGGCCGGCGCGGTGGAGGAGTTTGCGCGTGGCCGGGATGGGGGCCGAGAGCATGATCACCGGATCCTCAGCGGCGAGGGCGAAACCGGCGAAGCGGGCCAACGGGCGCAGGCCGAGTCCCTCTGCAGTGTCGCGTTCCATGATGAGGACCGCGGCGGCACCGTCGCTGATTTGAGATGAATTCGCGGCCGTAATTACGCCGTCGGCTTTGAAGGCGGGCTTGAGGGTCGCCATTTTCTCGAGGGTGGAATTGGCGCGAATGCCCTCATCGCGGGTCATGTGCGCGATGCCGTTTTCGGTTTCGATGGGGACGGGAACGATCTGGTCACAGAAGCGGCCTTCGTCAGTGGCGGCGGCGGCGCGGCGGTGGCTCTCGAGGCTGAAAACATCCAGCTCCTCGCGGCTGATCTTCCAGCGTTCGGACATCATTTCCGCGCCGATGCCCTGGTTGAACGGAACATTGTTATAGCGTTCGGCTACGTGCGGTCCGAAGGGCTTGCCGGGGCCTGCGCCGCTGGAGCCCATGGGCACGCGCGTCATGCATTCGACGCCGCATGCGATGACGATGTCGTAACTTCCGGCCATGACGCCCTGGGCGGCGAAGTGGGCGGCCTGCTGGCTGGAGCCGCACTGGCGGTCCACGGTGGTGCCGGGAACCGATTCGGGGAAACCGGCGGCGAGGACGGCGTTGCGAGCGATGTTGTAGCCTTGCTCGCCGGTCTGGCTGACGCATCCGGCGATTACGTCTTCGATGAGCGCCGGGTCGAGTTTGCTCCGGTGGACGATGGCTTTCAGCGTGTGAGCCAGGAGGTCAACGGGGTGCCAGCCTTTGAGGGCTCCGTCGCGCCGGCCGACGGGGGTCCGGACTGCGTCTACAATGACAGCTTCTCGCATGCGGGTAGGATACTGGGTGGCGGGGGTGCGGGTCAATCGAGGAGTAACTGCCGAATGATAGTGACCTCATCTGCCAAGTAGAAATGTCCTGTTGACGCGGGGAGGATGGGGAGTCAACTTCTCAAGACACAGAGAGAACGCGGCGGGTTGAGTTTCCCGGGAAACCTGTACAGGGCCGATTGCTAATCGGGCGCAGGTTGCTAACGCCCCCCGCAACGGAGTCAAGAGGCGATGGAGACTAAGCCTTTTTCGCGTAAGCCGGTCAGGGCGAGGCCGTAGCGGCCGCGGACGCCGGTTTTTTCGAAGACGTGCTTCAGGTGGATCTTCACGGTGCCGGGGCGGATGCCGAGTTCGCGGGCGATTTCCTTGTTCTTGAAGCCCTGCTCCACCAGCCCGAGGACTTGTTGCTCGCGAGCGGTGAGGCTGGATCGGGCGTGGCGGCCGTTGTGAAAGGAATCGCGGGAGATACGGTCCTCCATCCAGCTTCTTCCCGCACCCACGGCGCGCAGGCAGTCGAGGATGACGGCGATGCCGGCGGTTTTGCGCACAATTCCGCGAGCGCCGGCCTGGAGGAGGCGAAGGGCCTCGGCTTCGGTCATCGAGACACCCCATACGACTACGGATGGAGTGGGGTATGGGGAGCCCGGGAGTTTCAGGGCGGGAATCCAGTCCAGCACGGTCTGCATGCCGAAACCCTTATCGATCAGGAAGATATCGGGATGCTGGGTACGCGCGGCGAGCATCGCCAAGTCCAGCGAATCCAGGGAGCCGGCGAAGGTCAGGCCGGGGTCCGCGTTGAGCACAAACCTTAGACCCTCTGAGGTCACAGGCTGCATGTCGCAAATCACTATGGTCTTTTTGTCCGTCTCTTGAGTCATTTTCCCCTGCTGAATCCGCAATCGGATTGCTGCCCTTCCTTTGGTAGCCCGGATGGGACCAAGTGAACCTTATCGGCGAGGGCGTTCGTAGGAATAGTTGTAGTTGGGGGCGAACGCTCTCATGTTATCGTAGGGGCCCGCCGATTTGATGGGTGGAACGTACTAAAGGGAACACTCTGCCCGATCTCCGCATGACCGATTCCGAGACTCCACGCCTCAGCGGCACGTGTCGCGCGCTGTTCGTAGGCCCTAATCCCAAAATCCGGCGGGACTTAACTCCCATGCTGGCCCACTACGCCCCAGGATTGTCGGCGCAGGAACTGGTTTCGTACCCCTCCCGCCAGGATCTGGCCGGAACCCTGAAACACCACCAGCCTACGC
>JALYHQ010000025.1 GCA_030776455.1 Acidobacteriota bacterium
CTAATAGACAGGTTCGCTCAACAGCGCTCTACTTCGTCTTGAATCGAGTCAGACGCCCGTTCTGACTGTAGGTTACGAGCGTCGATCCGTCGAAACCGAGCACTCGAGCCCACTTCGGAGCGTGTTCCTTCGGAAGTACTACCGCAGTCCAGCTACGCGTTTCCCGGTCCAGTACCACGAACTCAGCCTTTCCGCCTCCAAACCAGCCCGCAACGACATCGTTGTCGTCGCTGATGGCCAAGCCAGTGATATCCCGTTCGGCAGCTCCGGCTGGCCGCTCATACCGGCCGATCTCCGAACCGTCCAGAGAAAACTCGATGTATTCCCCGCCGCGCGCCAGCCACCCGACGCGGTCTCTAGAGGCACGGAGATACGAGGTCTCTGCCGTCTTCGATCCGCTCACCTGGATTGTTGTCGATCCGAGCATTTTTCCGGCGCGGTCAAAGCGGCGGAGGACGTTCCTCTCAAGGTCGCGGGTATTCTCATCGTCCTTCATGTGCCCGACCGTCCAGATCGAGCTGTCAGGGGCGAACGTTACCACCATCGGGCAGTAGGGCCAAGTCCGAGTTATGATCTGCCTTTGGCGATCGCGTGCAATGCGCGCGAGGAACGTAGTACCCCGGTTATCGTTCGTCAATGCGCTTCCGACAATCGCGATCTCGCCGTCCAACGACGCGGCAATACTATAGATGTTGATTCGGCCTGCATCCTGGACCGTAAACAGCGTTTCATCGCGCTTCCCGCTCCGGTCGATAGTGTAAATAATTGGTCCGTTGGAGAAGTTATTCTCGTACCCGGCGAGTATCTCACCGCCCCACAGTGGGAAGTTGTTCCACACAGAGGACGTCTCTATATCGCGATCATGCGTGAACGTTCGCTTGGCCCGCCCGCTGGTCGCCTGACCATACAGGCAGACAGCCGTTAGCACTACCACACCCACTAGAACGCTGGAAACACGCCGACAGCGAGTCACCAGATTCGTTCCCCTATGGAATGCCATGATGCACTTCACTTGCCGGGCCGTTGTCCTTCAAACGGTATCCCGACGACTCCGCGGACCTCTCCGCTCGCGCTCGCATAACTGCGCCAAGCGATGAGACGATCTTGACCGCTATGAACACCCTTGTGTGCCTCCACATATAGCCTTCACCTGACACGATCTTCTCGGTCCGGTCAACACCGGGACGCAGGCTCGGGGAGCGTGGCAGCTCGGCAAGTGTTGATCAAGTAAGACATAGATTTGTCTCCGTGTCAAGAATAAATTATGGGAATTGTTTCGAGCGACTCGTAGGAATTATTTCTAATGTGGGGGTTGAATACGGCTGATTTACAGTGTAGCGCAGGCCTGAACCGTGAACAACCTCCAGGATAGGGCAGGCAGTGATCTGCCGCCTCGTTTGGACGCGCGAACTCTCATCATGTTGCCAAGCCGTGTACCCGACAATGTAAGTTGGAGGCGAGTTACCACGAGATATGGACGTTTGCTCGTATTCCTCACCGTTCTGCTGTTCGCGGGTGCGGTCACCCCTTCATTGCGCGCGCAGGGTCCGCCATGGCCCATACCGCCGGGGCAAGCCGCTAATGATCGCGCACGACGCGCCTATGTCCATGCCGCCGATCCGGCCGTTATGGATCGCTAACGACGTGCCAACACTGGTGCCGCCGGCGTGCGGCTCCCATCATCGGCGGGTTCGAACATTCAGTCATGCTTTTCTGCAAAATCGTATTTTCTTGCGGACGCTCGTCGCTCCGCTCCAGGCTTCCCTCTCCAGAGGTCCCAACCAAAAAACCGCCTCTTCCTACGAACGTTCTAGACGCATTTTCAAGCTCGCCGTCTGGTAGCGGCGCGAGGCGTGGAATACTAGATCGATATGCCATACAACGCGGTATTTCTCCAGTAGCCCCTTGGCACGCTTAGCGGCACGCTTAGCATCCTTGACCGCAAGAGCAATTGGCGGAAGGGAAAGACGTGCACCTTCTTCCATGTCTGTCTCACTCCTCGTAATCCACGTCAGTGAATCCCGATTGTCCTGCGCCCACACCAAGTCCCAAGGTCCATTTCGCCAACCTTCAAAAAGATGGCGGCCAATAAGGGCGACCGCCTTGATCTGAAAAAGGTATCAATGAGATCAGAAGTGGTGTACATGGCCACACCCAAATACTTGCCCCACCTGGGTTCGCGCTCTACGCTGGCACCTGCGTGGACTCTTGTCCGTGTCGACACTGCACACAGAGTCTTGGAGGCGCTTGTCCAGAACGTAGCTGTTCAGTTGCGCCGAGGAGGGTTATAACTGTCAGCAACAACCCAAGTACCGCCGCCGCTAATCCTGCTGCCTCGACCACACTGTGACGGTCCGGCGGGGGATGTAATATCCATATCGCGACGAGACTGATACTGACTGAGAGCAATACGACCAGAATGAGCCTAACGTCACCTTCGGACGGCGTAGTGGACGCAGCATCTTTGAAGCAATTAGGTCAACACTCGATTGGCGTGTTGAGCGTTCCATGCTGTTAACATCTTCAGACATCGAGAACCCGAGGGTCCACAGGTTAGAATCCGAGCTTCCCTGCAACACTTGATCAGACGGTCCCAAAGCCAAGACGTCTTGCCCGGAGAAGGGGGTGACCGGCCCTGAATAAGGGGCGAAAGCCCCGTCCCCGGGGGCAACGTCCGATCCCGGCCCGACCGACTCGCCTCTTTCCGGCCCCCTCGAGCAGCGGTCCAATTGAGGCGAAAACCTCCTCTTTGTTAACAGAATAGCCTAGGGGAGGAAGAGAACGGATTCCGAACGGGGAGGACAGGCCCGTAAAATATAGCAATCACTGGGGATATAAAGTATCGGCGGATTGTCATCAGGCCACCTGCTTTAGCTGCCGCATTACGGGAAGCTCGGTAAACTCGAGGTAAGCCGGTCGGGCATGGCGGAAATTTGAAATTTGACGACGGAATGTCATCACTTTACGAGCCGCTTAGCCGACAATGTATGAGGAGGTCAGTTCCCATGAGACATGGACGTTTGCTTCTTCTCCTCGCCGCCCTGCAGTTCGCGGGTGCGGTCACCCCTTTGCTTCGTGCACACGATGCGCCGTGGCCCATACCACCGGGCAAGCCGGTCACGATCACGATCACGCAAGATGCGCCGTGGCCCATACCGCCAGGGAAGCCGTTACTGGTTTCGAAAGACGCGCCGTGGCCGATCCCGCCGAGCAGACGCTAACATCAGTGAGCCAGGGGGACGGCGGCGGCAATGTCGTCCGCTGTCTCCCCTAATTCGGCAATAGACGCTTGCATCTCGCCGGGGAGCAACGGTTCCAGAGTTGGCCGGATCTCGCCCGCCCGTCCCAATGCGCAGATCCACGCCACCAGACATGCCACGTTGAATACTTGCGCGATGATTTCAAGGATGGAAAGAGAGAATCTGCCTGTGTCGGAGAGGAAGCAAAGCAGCGCGTTGACGGTGAAGTAAGCGGCCATGATCCGGGCATGCCGGAGAAGGTTCGGCTTCAGGTGCGCCTTGCCGGCGTAGTGAACACACAACAAAACGGCGATCAACGAAAGCCCGAGTGTCGTCGCAAATCCCCGCTTCAACAGGAACGATAGCCGGTAACCCGCATTGCTCCAGTCGAGCAAGCCGAGGGTTAGTGTTCCTCCAACAATGCAGATCGCCAGCGCGACGCCGCGGCAACGCGCAATGGTCCGCGTTGCCAACTGGCCCATATTGGGATAACCGGTTTTGAGCAGCCTGAAGAACTCCTCCACGATCGTTACCTGCAGGCCCAGGACTATCAACTCGCTCCACAGCCAAGCCCAGTAGTAGCTGTTTGACCACAGAGAAAACTGGGACAGAAAGACATACCTGACGACATGCGCACCCATGTATGCGGCAAGAAATGGATAGGGCAGCCGGAGCGCAATCACACGCGCCAGGAGGATAGCGCACAATATTGTGTCCACTATCCACAGAACGCTGACGATCTCACGAAGCATCGCTTTCAACCTCGGATAGGAATCACCCGGGCGCCCATGCTCAATTCGCGAACGCCCATCAAGGAGCGGTCGAAGGATTCGACGGCGTCGGACGCGAGCTGGCCGGCGCTGAGTCTGATCCAATAGAGGCCCGCCGCCAGACGGAGGCGGAGCAGGTTCTTGCGCATGGCCGAATCGAGTTCCAGCAGCACGGCCATGTTGCTCCAATCGTTGCCACGCTCGAGGCGAGACCGACAATCGGCCACTGCGCGGACCGCGCGCTCCTGGAGGGCGCGCACAGCCGCTTGAAACTCGGCGAGGTTTTCGCGACGCCGTATGCGGGCCGCGTCATGGAAGCCGCGCCCGCGGAGAAAAGCGACATCGGAACCCTCCAGCAGGCGGGCGATGGAAGCGCCGCGGCCGGGCGCGCTGGAGGTATCAACGACAAATTGCGGTACGGGCACTATCAGTTGAGAAAGATCGAGACGTAAGTTGCCGTCCTCGACCACCGCGCCGCTCTCGATTTTTCGCAGCAGCGACGCGCGTTGGGCCGCGAGCAGGTTACAGGCGTGGAAGGCCTGCTCCACTTCCTCCCGCTCAATAATGATGGGTTGTTTCATGGCTTCCTCGATGGAACCGGGACTTTGAGGATGGATGCAAGCAGGGAACGCGTGTGTTCTTCCACTTCGTCGCGCGGGGGCTCGCGCCAATACTTCGCGAACGCGTTGACCGCTTCCGCGACGTCGGGCGGGTATTCAGCGCGAATCAGTTTGGGAAGACCTTCGGCTGGAACACCGTGAATTTCGGCGGCAATGGCGGCCCGATCAGACTCGGGGAGCGCCGCGAACCAGGCGTGCAGGGCGTCATCGATGATGCGCCACGCCGCCCGTCCCTGGCATTCCGCCATGGCGTCCAGCAGGCGCTTGGTCTCGGGGCGCGCCGCATGGCCGAGCTTCGGCCAATTGCGGACGGTGTCCGATTCCCTCGCGGCGAGTGCCGGCTTGCTCTTCGTCACTGGGAGATAGCGTATCACGGCTTGGGCCAGAAGTCCTCCTCGCGGCGTTTCCACCGGGTGAGATAGAACGGTAGCATAATTTTGCTTGACGTAATATCTCATCCAAGTTATCCTACTTCGGAGACAGAAATCAAGTGTAATTTTCCAGAGACATCCCAGTTAGATCAACTGGCTTTCGCCGCCCATTGGTACCAGTACCAAAACGCTTCGGTTTGAGCGTTTGATTAAGTTCGAAGACAGGGCCGCCCGCGCGGCCGAGAAGGATAACAGGAGGGAAAGGACAAAAGATGGACCCATCGAAGATGTTAGAGGAACTCCTCAATCAGCGCCGGTTAATCGACGCGACGATAGCGAGTGTGGAGCAGCTGGTGGCTGCCAGAAAGCCCCGGGGCAGGCCGTCGAAGGCCATCATGGAGGCTCGGACCATTGTGGGCAAGAAAATGCCGCTTCGCGGCAGGAGAAACGGCAGCGTTGCCGCCATGAGCGCCCCAGCGAGCGCAGGCTGATTTGGACGGCCCAGCCGGCAGCCGCCCGAGCTCCGGCTGGTCAAATAGTTGCAATCAGGGGCTGTTATATACCGCTGACGAGGTTATTCGGGGAAAATTAACCCGCCAGTTCGAGTTCAATCCGTTTCTTCGCGGCGTCCAAGCTCAAGATTCGGAAGGACCGGATCTGGCCAGATCGAGCCTCTTCGGAAGCCTGGGCTCCGGCGGCGGGGCCCTGTTTCCATTTAGCGCTCAGCATGGCGGTCATGGATGAAAGGTCGGCACGGCCCGGCTCTGGGACGGGCGGGGGGGCGGCCTTTTTCTCCGTGGGCATGCGGCACTCGGCGAAAACGCCTTCGCCGAGCTCGACGCGGGCGCGGCTTCCCGAGACTTCGACGAGGCGGCCGCTGACGGTGTCGCCAGGGGCGTGCTCGGCGATGTACTGATCGGCCGACGTGGGCTCCAACTGCTTCATGCCCAGGCGGATGCGGCGCTTGGCGCGGTCAAACTCGAGCACTTGAGCGCGCACGGTTTTTCCGGTGGCCAGCATCTCACGCGGGTGATTGAGGCGCTTTTCGGCGCTGATGTCGCCGATGTGGATCATGCCTTCGATGCCACCGCCGAGGTCGATGAAAGCGCCGAACTGGGCGAGACTGGTGACGGGACCTTCCACTACCGAGCCGGGGACAAATTTCCTTTCGGCCTCTTCCCAGGGATCGCCGAGCGCCTGCTTTAGGCCGAGGGAAATGCGGCGTTCGGCGGCATTGACGCCGAGCACCACGGCTTCCACGTTTTCCCCAGCCTTCAACACATCACTGGCCTTACGGATTTTCTTCGACCAGGACAGTTCGGTAACGTGGATGAGGCCATCCACTCCGGGCACCAGCTCGATGAAGGCGCCGAAATCGGTTAGCCGCGAGACTTTTCCTTGTACTCGATCGCCGACCTGGAACTGTTCGGCGGCCAGCGTCCAGGGGTCGGGCTGGAGTTGTTTCATGCCGAGTGAAATGCGGCGAGTGTCGAGATTGAGCTTGAGGATTTTGACTTCCACCGGATCGCCGGCTTTCAGAAAGTCAGAGGGCTTGGCCACGCGATGCCAGGCCATATCGGCGACGTGCAGCAGGCCATCGACACCGGGCGCGAGCTCGACGAACGCGCCAAAATCGGTGAGGCTGCGAACGGTCCCCTTCATCACCGCACCTTCGCGCAGCTCGGAGACGGCTTTTTTGCGCGCCTGGGCTTCTTCCTGTTCGAGCACGACGCGGCGATCCACCACGACGTCCTCGGCCGCGGTATCCAGCTTGATGATCTTGCACTGGATTTCCTGGCCCACCAGTTTTTCCAGGTCGCCTTGCTCCCGAGCGCCGCTGCGGGAGGCGGGCATGAAGGCGCGCGCGCCGACATCGACGCGGAGACCGCCCTTGACGAGTTCGGTGACGGTGCCGCTTATGGGAAGTCCCTCGGCGAATGCGCGCTCCAGGCCGCTCCAGTCCTTGGGCTGCTCCACATTGGTAGTGGAGAGCTGGTAAGAGCCATCCTGCTCGCGGCCCTTCACGGTGACGCGCACATGGGCGCCCGGCTTCAAGGTGATCTGGCCGGATCCGTCGCGAAATCGTTCGGAGGGGAGCACGCCATCCATCTTGCGTCCGATATCGACGAAGATGGATTCGGGCGTCACTGAAACCACGGTGCCTTCCAGCGTCTGGGTAACGTCGGGATGATGCTCCTGTTCGAACTGCGTGAGCATATCCGCAAATGAAGTTTCCTCCGAAGGCGCAGCAGTAGCGTCCGGCGAGGTTACAGGGGGGGTGAGATTGTCCATGAAAACCGAGTGTGTACAACTATTCTGTCACAATCCCGGATAATATTCAGCGTGGGGACCAGCGCGGATCAGCAGCGGGTATGGAAGCGAACGCGCGGTCTGGTGCGCGCGCAGGACGCGGTCTGGATCCTGTTGTTCGCGGCGCTGGCGTTTTTCGGGCCGGACCGCAACCCGGCCACCATATCGCTGTTAGCGGGACTCGCGGTGTTTCAGGTGGTGGAGCCGAAGATCCGCTACTTCGCGTCGCCGCAAGGGAGCGCTGTTTCATTCGGGATCAAGCTGGTGTTGTGCTACCTGCTGATCGGGTGGACGGACGGGATCGCGAGCAGCTACTACTGGATCCTGCTGCTGCCGGTGATTTCGGCGGCGACATCGCTGGGTCTGATCGGGACGCTGATCGCGACGGCGGTGGCGTTCGGTGCATACTTTTCCTTTCTTCTATTTCTGGCGCCGGGCCAGGTGATTGAACCGGACCAGGTGCGCGAGCTGGTGCTGCGCGCCATCATTCTTCCGGTGGTTGGATTCCTGACCAATCAGCTGGCGCAAGCAAGCCGGTCAGCGGCGCGCGAGTATCAGGCCGTGGCGGAGCAACTGGCGGAAGCGAACGTGAGCTTGCAAGCGGCCGAAGCGGCGATGCGGCGATCCGAGCGGCTGGCGGCGCTGGGGCAGATGTCAGCGGGACTGGCGCACGAGCTGCGGAATCCGATGGGCACCATGCGGAGCTCGGCCGAACTGCTGATGAAGAATATCGAGCCGTCAAACGAGCTGGCGCTGGAGATGGCTACGTTCATCATCAGCGAGGTGGACCGCAGCAATTCGCTGATCACGCGCTTTCTGGATTTCGCGCGGCCGCTGAAACTGAAACGCGTTACCACCGAGCTGACGCAGGTGATTGACCGCGCGGTGCAGCAGATGGAGTGGCACAAGCCGCCGTTCGACGTGGCCATCTACAAGAACTACTCGCCGGATATCCGGCCGTTTCCGATGGATGGCGAGCTGATGGAGCTGGTGATTTACAATCTGATCTTGAACGCCGTCCAAGCGAGCCCGCCGCGCGGAACGGTGACGGTGAAGACGCGGCAGATTGAGGACATGGTGGAGATAGCGGTGATCGACAGCGGGTCGGGAATCGACGCAAAGCATCTGGAGAACATTTTCAATCCATTCTTTACCACCAAGCCAACCGGCGTGGGACTGGGCCTGGCGATTGTTTCCAAGATTGTGGACGAGCACGGCGGGAAGATTTCGGTGGACAGCGAGCCGGGCAATGGAAGCGTATTCCGGGTGTACCTGCCGGCGGAGGAGCGCGAAGGATGACGAAAGCCACGGTGCTGGTGGTTGAAGACGAGGAGAAACTGCGGCGCGTAATTGAGCTGCAGTTGAAGGCCGGGGGTTTCGAAGTGGAGCAGGCGGGGACGGCGGAAGAGGCGCTGAAGCGCAGCGACCGGGCGGATCTGATACTGACGGATTTGAAGCTGCCGGGCATGGACGGCCTGGAGTTGCTGGCGACATTGCGGCGCCAGAATTTACTGACGCCAGTGGTTGTAATGACGGCGTTCGGCACCATTGAAGCCGCGGTGGAAGCGATGAAGGCCGGGGCAGTGGACTTTCTTCCGAAACCGTTCTCGCTGGATCATTTGATGGCGGTGGTGAACAAGGCGCTGGAGCTGAGGGCGCTACGGGATGAGAACCAGAAGCTGCGCGAAGAGCTGGAGTACCGGTTTCAGTTCGACAATCTGGTGGGACGCAGCGCATCGATGCGGGAGATTTTCGCCACGGTATCGCGAGTTGCGCCGACGCGGGCCACGGTGCTGTTGTGCGGCGAGAGCGGCGTGGGCAAGGACATGATCGCGCGAGCCATCCACCAGCACTCGCCGCGCGCGGGTCGGCCATTTGTAAAGATCAACTGCACATCCATTCCGGAAAACTTGATGGAGAGCGAGCTGTTCGGCTATGAGAAGGGCGCGTTCACGGGCGCGACGACTAGCAAGCCGGGCAAGTTCGAACAGGCGGACACGGGAACGGTTTTTCTGGACGAGATAGGAGACGTGCCGCCGGCGATTCAGGTGAAGCTGCTGCGGGTGCTGCAGGATCGCGAATTCGAGCGGCTAGGGAGCAATCGAACTTTGCATACGGATGTGCGCGTGGTGGCGGCCACGAATGTGGACCTGCGCGAGGCGCTGGAACAAGGGACTTTTCGCGAGGACTTGTATTACCGGTTGAACGTGCTGCCGATCAACATCCTGCCGCTGCGCGAGCGCAAGGAAGATATCCCGTTTCTGGCCGAACATTTCGTGCGGAAGCTGGGGAAGGATCTGGGGAGTCCGGTGACGGCGATTTCGGAAGGCGCGATCCAGAAGTTGATGGAGTATTACTGGCCCGGGAATGTGCGCGAGTTGGAGAACGTGATAGAGCGGAGCATCGTGCTGGCGTCGAATCCGGTGCTGGAGGCCGCGGATATCCGGCTGGACACGACGCCGCGGGTGCGTCCAGCAGCGGCAGGCGAGCATTTCGTGCCGGATGGGATGACGCTGGACGATTATGAGCGGTCGATTATCCGGGAAGCGCTGAAGAGGGCGAATGGGAATAAGAGCCAGGCGGCAAGGATGCTGGGATTGACGAGGAATGCGTTGAGGTACCGACTGACGCAGATGGGGATGGAGGGGTGAGGGGGATCAAGTGCACGCTGGCAAGACGCGTATAGATTTCAGGTGCGGCTGGCAACGGCCTGGAGCGCATGACTCGAGCGTTTTGGTGTGAGCAGCGTCCAGGCCCGATTGCACTGCCAAACCGAGTAGTTCGTCCGCAAAATAGCCCTCCGCCGAAATGGAAATCCAGTATTGATTCTGGGGCGGCAATCCTTTGAATGAGAACCCGCCGGAGTTGTCGCTCTTGGTTATTCCGAACTTGCCAGAGTTGTGCGTGTAGAGAACGACGGTGGCTTCCGCGATGGGCTTCCCTTGTGAGTCAAGTATTATCCCGCTGAGAGATCCAGTTGCGGCAGCATTTGACAGACGATAGTGTAGTGGGCGGCTCTCGAACGCATCACAGGCAGGCAGCCCAATGAAATCAAGTTGAATGGTGGGTACGATCCGGACTTCTTCTGTCCCGAGGCGAACGGCTTTAATCGTGGCTTCATAAAACCACGATGACCGGATTGTGAGGTCGTATTCGCCGGCAGGAACGGCCGGGAAACGGTAAGCCCCGCTGCTTTCCGTTCGGCCCGGCAGCGCTACCGGGGAGGCGCCTCCAGTGTTGGTGATCGTCACGCTGGAAAGCACGACAGGCTGACCGCTGGAGTCCACCACTGATCCGCGAATCTCGCCGCCATTGGCCAGACTCCACATTGGACCAGAAAGGAAGAGCGCAAAGGATGACAGGCCGCGTCTCACGGTTCATATTGTATATCCAAAGAATCCTGGCCTGAATAATGAATGACCCAATATCGGTAATGTGGGACGCTGGGGGCATCAACCGGGAACTGACTGAGTGCGAACGGTGTCAAGAGCAGTCGGGAGAACAGATTCATGTCTTCGGGAATTTTGCGGCGGTTTGTCGTGCCGGCTTGCCTCGCAATCTCGCCGCTCATAGTGCAAGCAGGCCGCGCATGCATGTGTTTCTCGGTGCCGCTGTGCAGCCAACAGGCGGCAAGTGATGAAAAGCGGACGATTTTCGTTGGCACGGCGGTGGAGGTATTCCCTGCATCGATGGACGAGATTGCAGCCTGGAGCGGGCCATGTTTGAGGGTGAGCGTGGGGCGCTCGAGCGAACCAAGGCGCAAATGCTTCGTGACTGGGGGTCGATTTTATCGACCGGTGAGGTGCGAATCATAGAGCTCGCGAATGTTCCATCGGATTTGTTGCGCGTTTCGGACCTGAGCATGTATTCCCGGCGCGTGCGGTTCCGGGTAAGGGAAGAACTGGAAGGGAGCGCGGGTGAAGAGTTCGAGCTATTTACCGATGCGACCAGTTGCGGGTATGAGTTTCAAGTGGGGCGAGAGTACCTCGTGGTGAGCCATGAGAATAAGGAGACAGGCCGGTGGTCGACAGGGGCCTGTTCACGCAGCGCTCCGGTGGAGTCAGTGGATGCTCAACAAGACTTGAGGGCATTGCGGGCGCGGAAAGCGGGTGAGACGATGACGCCGCGGATATATGGTCAAGTCATCGATCCTTTGCCAAGCGCCTTGCTGAGGCTGGCGGGGGCGTCCTTCCATCGAGAGGCTCTATCGGACGCGGATGGGCGCTTTGCCTTCGACAATCTGCCGGCTGGGAAGTATCGTCTGGAAGTGGGAGGGATGGAAGCGTGGGGGGCGCCGCAAGAGATCGATTTGTCGGGTGGAGGGTGCTTTGAGGCCGGAGGTTATTGTTGAGCGGGGTGCGCGGTATGAGGTTCTGGGGGGCGGTGCGCCGATGGTGGAGGTTGGATGGCTAACCTGGCTGCTTCCGTGGGCGCGGGCGGGCGACCAAGACTTTGGTGATGTGAAGTTTGGCAGGCTGAATGCCTGCCCCACCTGAGGGGAACAAGGGTTTGGTGATCTGAGGGTCGGGTGTGAACGTGACAGGCCGGGAGGCCTGTCCCACGGTGATTTTATGGGAGGGGGTCGGCGGTGGCATGCTCGCGGATTTGGTATTTGAGGAAGTCGTGGATGGCGGAACGCGCGGGGCGGTTTGAGGTGGCGATGACGACGCGGGCGCCGGCGGGGGTTTCCTCATATGTGTAGGTGATTCGCGATTTGAGATCGCGCATTACGGGGACGCCGGGCGGGACTTCGCCGTGGGTGGCGGCGGGGCTGGTGAAGACGCCGGCGGCGAAATCGCGGGAGATGGTTTTGAGGTGCTCACGGATCTGGCGGCGCGTGGCGTCATCGGCGTCTTGCTTGACGGTAACTTCGATGCGGCCTCCGGTTTCGGTCAGGATGAAGTGATGCGTGACTTTATCCTGGTCAAATCCCATGGCCGCGTTGCCGCGCTTGTGCATTAGCTTCATGTGTTCTTCGTCATGCTGCGCGGAAAGAAGCAATGCCGCCAGAAGCAAGTGGTATGACATATGTTCAGCGTAAAGCCTGGTACGACTCCAAGGTCAAGCACTATTTTCATTTGCTGTCGTTTTGCGGGGCAGCGCGTTTAAGATGACATGGAGCAGCGGCTGAGGATAGGGCAGCTGGCGCAGCGGTCGGGTGTAAGCGCGGACACCATCCGGTACTACGAACGGATTGGTCTGATGCCCAAGGCGGCGCGGAATGCGGCGGGGTACCGTGTGTACAGCGAATCGGCGAAGGACCGCGTGCGGCTGGTGCAGAACGCGCTGAGGTTCGGGTTTTCGCTGAAGCAGGTGGGCGCATTTCTGGGAGTGCGGCAGGCGGGGGGCGCGCCTTGCAGGAACGTCCGGGCAGCGGGGGCGGAAATTCTGGCGGCCATTGAGGAGAGGATCGCGGAACTTATGGCGTCGCGTGAATCGATCAAGGAGACGCTGGAGCAGTGGGACCGGCGGCTGTCGCAAACGCCGAAAGGACGGCCGGCGCATCTGCTGGAGGGGCTGGGGGCTAGTGAAGGGCTGACGCCGCGGGGGCTGCGAGGGCGACTAGTACGCTAATTTCGGGTCCCAGTTGCCGCGGCCGGCGGGGGTGAGGTCGAGAAGATTCCAGACTGGGGACAGGAGGTCAATGCCGCGGGTCTTGATCTCAGGGGTCATCTGCGCGGAGCACGAATAGAAATGCTTTACCGAGCCGCCGGGAGAGAGCATGAATACGCTCATTCCGGGCCGTTGTTTTCCTTCGCTGTCTTGAAAATTCAAGACGGTCTTGAAATCGGCGCCTTCGCTGGACACTAAGCGCAAGGAATGCCACTTGCGTTCGCGGCCCCATGCTCGGAACTCTGCTATTCCAGCCTGGGCGATGATCGCGAAGTTCAGATTCTGGTGGAGGTGGTGCATGACGCCGCTGAATCCGTCGACCCACATGGTGCAACTGGGGCAGGGTTTCTTTTGCGCGCCGCCGAACATGTATTGATAGACCACTAGAGGTTTTTGTGGATCGTCGAAAAGGGCGGAGAGCTTGACCATGGGGAAGGGGCCGTCTTTATCGAGGTCGGCGGGGCCTTCGTGGAATTCGTAGTCGGGCATGGTCATGTCGAGGGGAAGGGTGCGGCGCAGTGCGGCTACGCGCTCGCGCTGGTCCTTGAGTGCTATTTCGGCGGCGAGGAGTTCGTCGCGGAGCTGGCGATAGGCGGGGCTTTCGAGGGTGGAGCGTCCGGGGAGCATGAGGAGAGGGTAACGTACTTGGGAAGTCGCCCGAGGCAGGCAAGGATGCCTGCCCTGCGCGGCCGGATGCGGTATACCTTGACCTTCTACATGTTTCGATTTACTATTGTGTAATGAAATCGGATTTACCGCAGGGGACGCTGGATTTGTTGATCTTGCAGGTGGCAGCGCTGGGGCCGGTGCATGGGTATGCGATTGCGCAGCGGCTGCAGCTAGTGTCGCGCGATGTGGTGCAGGTTCCGCAGGGGTCGCTTTATCCCGCTCTGCACCGGCTGGAGAATCGGGGGTTGCTGGCAGCGGAATGGAAGGAGACGGAGACGGGGCGCGAGGCCAAATTCTACCGGCTGACGAGGAAGGGGCGGGCGCAACTGGAGACGGAGACCGCTAGCTGGAAGCGGCTGGCGGAAGCGGTGGGGCTGATTCTCAGACTGTCGGAAGGAGGCGCGAAATGACGTGGTGGCAGCGGCTGCGGCGGCGGAGCGAGCTGGACGAGCAACTCGAGAAAGAAATGCGCTTCCATCTGGAACAACACACGAAGGATTTGATGGCGCAGGGTTATGAGGCTGGGGAGGCGCGGAGGCGCGCCAAGATCGCGCTGGGCGGGCCGGAGCAAGTGAAAGAGGAGTGTCGCGATGCGCGGGGGACGCGCTGGCTGGAAGATTTGTGGCAGGACTTCCGCTATGCGCTGCGCACGCTACGGAACCGGCCGGGGTTCGCGGCCGTGGCGCTGTTGACGCTGGCACTGGGCACCGGCGCTACAACGGTGATGTTCACGGTGATCAACGGCGTGCTGCTGAAGCCGCTGCCCTACGCCGATCCGGACCGGCTGGTGGCCCTGCAGGAGAAAACGGATTGGAGCACTCAGTTTGGCGACCTGTGGGCCTATTCGTATCCCAACTTTCTGGATTGCAAGCGGGAGATCCGTTCGCTGGAGATGGCGGCGTGGAGTTTCGGCGGCGGGACGGTGAGCGAACCGGGCGCGGCTGAATTCGTGAACGGGCGCCAAGTATCGGCGGAACTATTTTCGATGCTGGGCGTGAAGCTGATGCGGGGGCGCGCATTTCTTCCCGAGGAAGACCGGCCGGGCGGGACGCCGGTGGCGATCATCAGTCACAGTATGTGGCAAGGCCGTTTCGCGGGTAGCGATGGCGCCGTGGGGGCGATGCTAGTGCTGAACGGAAAACACTATACGATCACGGGCATCACGCCGCCGGGGTTCCGGCTGAACGGCGAGGAGCTGGCGTTGTTCACTCCGCTGGGCCAGGATACAGCGCGGTTCATGCAGTATCGCGCGGGGCATCGTCTGCGCGTGTGGGCGCGCCTGCGGCCGGGGGCGAGCCGGGGTGCGGCGCAGGGAGAATTGGCGGTGGTTGGCCGCCGTCTGGCGGAACAATATCCGGCATCGAATAAGGGGCGGACCTTCATCGCCGATCCAGTGCAGCCCGATGTCGGCGACGTGCGTTCCACGCTCTGGCTGCTGCTGGGCGCGGTGAGTCTGGTGCTATTGATCGCCTGCGTGAACGTGGCCAGCCTGATGCTGGCACGGGCGGTTTCACGCGAGCGCGAATTGGCGATGCGCGTCGCGCTGGGAGCGGGGCGGGGCCGTCTGGTGCGGCAGTGTCTCACGGAGAGCGCGGTGCTGGGCGTTGCGGGAGGCGTGCTCGGAATCCTGCTGGCCGCGATCGGGATCCGGCCATTTGTCGCGCTCTGGCCGGGCAGCTTGCCGAGGGCGGAGGAAGTGCATCTGGACTGGCGGGTGCTGGTGTTCGCAATCGCGGCATCGTTATTGAGCGGTTTGTTGTTCGGACTCGCGCCGGCGTTGCGCGCGCCCGCGCGTGACCTGGAGCTGGCGTTGCGTGCAGGCGGGCGGTCACTGGTGGGAAGCTCGCGGCGGCTGCACGGAAGCTTTGTCGTGTCGGAGATCGCGCTGGCGGTGGTGCTGCTGGTGGCGGCGGGATTGCTGGGACGCACGCTGCTGCAGCTTTCCTCGCTGGACCCGGGAGTGAATATCCATAATGTACTGACCGCGCGGATGGCGCTCTCGGCGGCAACGCTGGCGAATGCGGCACAGACTCGCGCGGCGTGGCAGGACATTCTTGATCGCATACGGAGGGTGCCGGGAGTAGTAGCGGTGGCGACGGTGGATACGGTGCCGATGCGGGAAGGCAGCAACCCGATGGGATACACGACGAGTGCGGCTAAGGTACCGGATGACAAACAGCCGCTGGTGCTGGCGAACAGCGTATCGCCGGAGTACGTAAAGGTGATGGGATTGCGGCAGCTGGCGGGCCGATTCTTCACCGATCAGGATCGCGTGGGAAGCGAGTCGGTGGTAGTGATCGACGATGTGATGGCGCGTGAAGCTTTCGGGGGGCAGGACGCGATCGGCAAGCACGTGTGGATCGGCGTGGGCCCAGATCCGGCGCGCGTGGTGGGAGTGGTGGGGCATGTGCGGCAATGGGGACTGGCGAGTGACGACAAGGCGAGGGTGAGAGCGCAGTTGTATTATCCGTTCGCGCAAGTGCCGGACACGCTGCTGCGGCGCTGGTCTGAGCTGATGTCGATTTCAGTGCGCACCAGCATAGCGCCGCTGAACATGATTGACGCGCTGCAGCGCCAGGTGCGCGGGCCCACGAACGATCAGGTGCTGTACGAGGTGAATACCATCGAGCAGCTGGTGAAGGATTCGCTATCGCGGCAGCGTTTTCTGCTGGTGCTGTTCGGAGTCTTCGCGGGTCTGGCATTGCTGCTGGCGTGTATCGGCATCTATGGCGTGCTGGCCTATTTGACCAGCCAGAGGGTGCCGGAGATCGGCGTGCGCATGGCGCTGGGGGCGAGCGGGCGCGAAGTGTTGTGGATGGTGCTGCGCCAGAGCCTTACGATGATTGCGATAGGAGTGGGCGTGGGCATCGCTGCGGCGCTAGCGGCTGCGCGATTGCTGGAGCGCCTGGTAGCGGGGATGCGTCCGACGGAGCCGGGGACATTTGCGGTGATGGTGGGGGTACTGGTGATGGCGGCGCTGGCCGCGAGTTTTGTGCCGGCGCGGCGGGCGAGCCGGGTGGATCCGATGAGGGCGCTGAGGCAGGAGTAGGGGGGCTGAAGAACGCGGCTACGATGGAAGAGCGCCGCGCGGACCTGGGGGTCCGCCGTACAAAAGCGGACGGCGCGCTCCCACACGGAGGTAAGGGGATTTTAACGAATCGGGGCGGAACTTGGAACCCATTTTTGTATTTAGAGAGGTGGAGGCAGTGAAATGAGAACCCTGATTTCAAGTTTATTGACCGCGGGACTGCTATTGAGCGCGGCGGATGGAAAGATTCAGACCCGGAAGGAGCGGCAGCAGCAGCGGATCGGTGAAGGCGTCGAGAACGGCAGCCTGACGCCCAAGGAGACGGCGCATCTGGAGCACAAGGAAGCCGGGCTGAACAAGCAGATCCGGCAGGATCGCAAGGCGAACGGCGGCAAGCTGACGGCGCAGGAGAAGAAGCAGGTGAACCGGGAGCAGAATCACCTGAGCAGGAATATTTACAAGCAGAAGCACGACGGACAGCACTAGTAAATCCTACTGCAAGAAGGATGCGAGGCGGGACATCGCCTCTTCGAGGATGGAACGTTCGGCGGCGTAGCAGATTCGCACCGAGCCTTCGCCTCCGGCGCCGAAAGCGACGCCGGGGGCGAGTCCTACTTTGGTTTCGAGCAGCAGGCGGCGGCAGAAATCAAACGAATCCGCCGCGGAGTCGATTTTAGGAAATAAATAAAACGCGCCATCGGGCTTGGGGACGGTGACGCCGGGGAGTTTTTGCAGCGCGTCGAGGCAGAAGTCGCGATTCGCGCGTAAGCGGACCAGCATGTCGCGCAGGATGTCCTCACCCCAGAGCAGCGCGGTTTCCGCCGCGCGCTGGGCGACGCTGGGCGCGTGCGAAACGACAAATTCGTTGATCTGCGTGGCGCGGGCGGCGAGATCGCGGCGGGTGACCAGCCAGCCGAGACGCCAGCCGGTCATGCAGTAGGTTTTCGAAAAGGATTGGACCACGATCACGGCGTCGTCGCGATCCGCCAGCTTCAGGATGGACGGCGCGGGCGTGGTGACTTGCGCGCCGGTGTAGTTGAGGCGCTCATACACTTCATCGGCCATCAGCCAAAGACCGTGGCGGCGAGCGAAGTCCAGGAGACGTCTTTGATCGTCGATGGTGGCCACCCAGCCCAGCGGATTCGACGGCGAGGTGTAGAGCAGCATGCGCGTTCGCGGGGTGACGGAGGCTTCAAGAGCATTGAAGTCGATCTGGTAGCGGTCGCCTTGCAGCGGCTGTGGAATCTCGATGGGAATGGCGTTGGCCAGGGCTATATTCGACGATCCGTTAGGCCAAGCCGGTGTGAGCACCAGCGCTTCATCCCCGGGATCGAGCACGCAGCGAATGCCCAGATTCAAAGCCTGCACACCGGAGGCGGTGACCACGATTTCAGTGGCGGGGTCGAGCTCGACCGAGTGGAGCTCCTGATAATAGCGTGCGAGGGCTTTGCGCAGCGAGGGCATGCCGGCGTTCTCGGTATAGAACGTGAATCCGTCGGCCATGGCTTTCTGGGCGGCGCGCTTGATGTAGTCGGGAGTTGGCAGATTCGACTCGCCGAAGTACAAGCGCAGGACGCCGTCCATGGACATGGCGATCTCGGCGAGTTCGCGGATGCGGGAGTGAGGGACGCGGAGCGCCGAAGCGGCAACGGCGGCTTTGGTCTGGAGGCCGGTGGTCATCTTAGAACAGGATAGCCATCAAGGGCGGGCTTTGGCGGCGGCCAGCTCTTCGATTTGCACCAGCTCGGTGGGGTAATCGTGGGTATAGCAGGCGTAGCAGTAATCGCCGTGATTGTCTTCGACTGCGCGGCGGAGCGAATCGAGCGAGAGGTAGGCCAGGGAATCGGCTTCCACGTAGCGGCGGATCTCCTCGATGGAATGGGTGCTGGCGATCAGCTCGCTTTCGCGCGGAGTATCCACGCCGTAGTAGCAGGAGCCGACGGTGGGCGGGCAGGAGATACGCATGTGGACTTCGCTTGCGCCGGCGCTGCGAACCATGCGGACGATCTTGCGGCTGGTGGTGCCGCGCACGATGGAATCGTCTACCAGAATGATGCGGCGGCCTTCGAGGAGCGCGCGAATGGGGTTGAGCTTCAGCTTCACTCCAAAATCGCGGATGGCTTGCGAGGGCTCAATGAATGTGCGGCCCACGTAATGGTTGCGGATCAGCGCCTGCTGGAAGGGAATGCCGGATTCAGCGGCATAGCCGATGGCGGCGGTGACGCCGGAATCAGGAACGGGGACGACAAGGTCGGCGTCGACGGGAGCTTCGCGGGCCAGCAGGCGCCCGAGCATTTCGCGGGAGCGCTGCACGGGGCGGCCAAACACGATGGAATCCGGGCGCGAGAAGTAAACATGCTCGAAGACGCACTGGGCATGCGGGCTTTCCGGCGCGTAACGTTCGCGCACCAGACCCTCCGGACCAACCGACACCATTTCGCCGGGATTGACGTCGCCCAGGTAGTCGGCATTGATCAGGTCAAAGGCGCAGGTTTCGGAACCAAAGACAAAGGAGCTGCGGCCGTTTTCAAAATCGAGGCGGCCGATGGCCAGGGGGCGGAAGCCATGCGGATCGCGCGCGACCACTACGCGGTCCTGAGCCAGGAAGACGAGAGAAAACGCGCCTTCCAGCTGCAGCAGCGCTTCGCGGAGCGCGCCAGTGAGCGTGCGCTCGCGCGAGCGGGCCACTAAATGCAGGATCACTTCGGTGTCGCTGGAGGCCTGGAAGATGGAGCCTTCGCGCTCGAGCTCGCGGCGCAGATCGAGAGCGTTGGTGATGTTGCCGTTGTGCGCGACCGCAATTTCGCCCTTGTTGCAGGAGACTGAAAAGGGCTGGGCGTTGAGCAGGACGGTGTCGCCCGCGGTGGAGTAGCGCGTATGGCCGATGGCCAGCTCGCCCGGGAGGCTGCCGATTTTCTCCGGAGTGAAAATGTCAGCCACGTGACCCATGTTTTTGTAGCAGTGAAGATGGCGGCCGTCGCTGGTGGCGATTCCGGCGCTCTCCTGCCCGCGGTGCTGGAGGGCGTAGAGGCCGAGGTAGGTCAGATTAGCTGCTTCCGGATGTCCGTAGATGGCGAACACGCCACACTCGTCGCGAAACTTGTCGAGAGGCTCAGGCATGTTCAAGATGCAGAAGGTGCTCCAAGGCCGTTTCCCACGGCTGTTTGAGGTCCGCGATGGCGCAGTCGAGAACCATTTGGGAACGGTGGCGGATCTGTATCCGCTCTTTCATCGTAACACCGATGCGGATTGCATCGACGCCGTGCGTGTTGGCGATCTGGAAGATCTTCTCGGGCGCCGCAGTTGAGAGGAGGATGCGCGACGGGCCTTCGTGGAACAGGGCCAGCGTGATGTCGGAGGGCGCAATATCAAGTGACGCACCTATGGAATTGGGGCCAAAAGAAGACTCAGCGAGCGCTACGGCGAGTCCGCCATCGCTGAGATCGTGGGCGGATTCGGCGAGTCCGGCGCGGACGATTTCGCGGATGGCGATTTGGACGCGCTTCTCGATATTCATATCGAGCGCCGGGGGCAAGCCCCAGAGTGAATCGAGGATCACTTTGGCGTATTGAGTACCACCGAAGTGGAGCAGATCGGAATCGCCAAATCCCCCGAGCAGGATCACTGCGCGTTCGGCATGCTGGAAGTGCATCGGGGTCGGAAGGCCAGTGTCCATGAGACCGACGATGCCAACGACGGGACTGGGGAAAATGGCTT
>JALYHQ010000026.1 GCA_030776455.1 Acidobacteriota bacterium
GTCCATGTCGTAGATCTCGCCGTTCGCGGCCGCGCGTCCGTGATACGGGTTTCCATACCAGCTCGCGAGTCCCGTCTCGACGCTCGCGATAGGCGCATCCAGAGCGCTGCGTGTTCTAGTAGGAACCCGCGCTGTCGCGTACTTCTTCTTCGCGCACCCGGCGCTGAAAATGCACCACACTGCCAGAGCCGTCGCGAGAATAGCGCGCACCGCCATTTGCTCCGATGCTAACGCGAGCGCGCCCCGGCGGGCAAGAACAAAATCACTCTTCCATGTCGTTTTCGCTCCACAACATTTGAAGATTGAAATGATTTTGGCCTCTGGACCGCATCGCCCGTCCCCGCCCTCGGGTCCCCGAATGCATTTTTTGCTTGACATTCATCTCAAAGCACCTTATATATGAATCACACTGCGGTCTGCGCAAGCAGATCGCAAATCTGATGTTAGGGAGAATCAAAACGATGAAGAACGCAACCAAGAAGGCAAAGGCCCCCGCGAAGAAGAAGGCCGCGCCGAAGAAAAAGAAGTAGGCGCAGCGCCCCCGCGGAGGGGCTTCCTGAAGTATAGGGTTCATGCACGGCCCCGAGAGATCGGGGCCTTTTTTATTGCTGTACACTCTGGTTGATGCTCCGTCGTTCGTTCCTCCAGCTCTCCGCCGCCGCCATCGCTTCCACACGCGGCGTCCTTTCCCAATCCACCGCAGCCGCGCCCATCCGCCTTGGCTTCGATACCTACTCGCTGCGCGCCTTCAAATGGAAAGCGCTTCAGCTCATCGATTACGCGGCCTCCCAGAAACTCGATACCATCCAGATCTCGAGCCTTGGCGACTTTGAATCGCTGGAGCCCGCCCACCTTGCCCAGGTGCGTTCCCATGCCCAGCAGCTGGGCCTTGCGCTGGATGCCGGCATCGGCTGCATCTGTCCGCTCTCGGATAGCTGGAGGCCCACGCACGGCTCGCCCGCCGAGTATCTGCGCCTCGGAATGAAAGTGGCCAAGGCCATCGGCGCTCCTTCCCTGCGCTGTTTCATGGGCAGCGATAAGGACCGCACCGGCCCGCGCCCCATCGAGGCCTTGATGCAATCGACCATCGGAATTCTTCGCTCGGTCCGCGCGGAATCGCTCGACCTCGGCGTCAAGATCGCGCTCGAGAATCACGCCGGCGACATGCAGGCCCGCGAGGTGCGCACCATCATCGAGGAGTCCGGCAAGGATGCCGTCGGCTCGTGCCTGGACACCGGCAATCCGATGTGGGTTGCCGAGGATCCACTGGTGACGCTTGAAGTGCTGGGCCCGTACGTGCTCACCACGCACGTCCGCGATTCCGCCGTGTTCGAACACCCGCGCGGCGCGGCCGCTCAATGGGTGGCGCTCGGCGATGGCGACGTGGACTTCGCAAAATTCTTCACCCGCTACCGCGAACTCTGCCCGCAAGCTGCCGTGCAACTCGAGATCATCACCGGCCGCCCGCCGCGCATCCTCCCGTACCTCGAGCCGGATTTTTGGAAGGCCTTCCCCAAAACGCCCGCATCCGAATTCGCCCGCTTCACCACCTTGGCCAAGCATGGCCACCCCTTCAGCGGATTCATGGTGATCGAGGACGGCATGAAGAACGCGCCCGCTGAATTCACCGCCGCCCTCCGCGAGCAGCAGAGAGTCGATCTCGAACGCAGCCTCGACTACGCCAAGAAATCCCTCGGCCTCGGCGTCAACAGCCGTGGGGCGGGTTAACAACCTGCGGGACGCTTTCCAAGCGGCCCTCCCCAGGCATCGTGCAATCTCGTCCACGCGTACAGCGCCGATTGCTAATCGGCGCGCAGGTTGCTAACTGTTGCTAACCTGCCCCACATCCAACGCGCCCCCGATTTGCGTACTCTGACTGTATGAACAAGCCGGCTGCGATCCTATTCGTCACCCTCTCCCTGCTGCCCCTCCGCGCCGCCGCCCCCAACGCCATCGCCTGGCAGTCCTGGTCCGACGGAATCTTCGAACAAGCCCGCCGCGAGAACAAGTTCATCCTGCTCGACCTCGAAGCCATCTGGTGCCACTGGTGCCACGTCATGGATGAGACTAGCTACAAAGACCCGGCCGTCATCGCGCTCATCGCCTCCAAGTACATCCCCGTGCGCGTGGATCAGGACTCGCGCCCGGATCTCTCCAATCGCTATGAAGACTACGGTTGGCCCGCCACCGTCGTCTTCAACGGCAAGGGTCAGGAAATCGTGAAGCGCTCGGGTTACATCCCGCCGCGCGCCATGTCGGCGATGCTCCGCGCCATCATCGCCGACCCCACTCCGGGCCCTTCCGTCCAGCCCGAGGCGAAGATCGAATTCGGCGATTCGCCCCTGCTCGCCGCCGCCCTGCGCGACGATCTGGAAAAACGTTACATCTCCCAGTACGACAAAGTTCATGGCAGCTGGGGCTTTGTTCAGAAATACCTGGACTGGAGTTCGGTCGAGTACGCCATGGCGAAGGCCCGCGCTGGGGACCCGCAGGCCGAGCACATGGCGCGCCAGACTCTGGATGCCCAGCGCGCTCTCATCGATCCGGTATGGGGCGGCGTCTATCAATACTCCGTTGGCGGCGATTGGCAAGAACCGCATTTCGAAAAGATCATGGCTTTCCAGGCCGAGAATCTGCGCATCTACGCCCTGGGCTACGCGCAGTTTCACGAGCAGCAGTACCTGGACAATGCGCTGGCCATCGAGCGCTTCCTGCGAACCTTTCTGGGCAGCCCCGACGGCGCCTTCTACACCAGCCAGGACGCCGACTTGATCGAAGGCCAGCACTCGGCCGCATATTTTAAACTTGACGATGCCGGCCGCCGCAAGCTCGGAGTTCCACGCGTTGACAAGCACGTCTACGCTCGCGAGAACGGCTGGGCCATCAATGCCCTCGCAACGCTGTACTCCGTGACATCCGACCAGAAGTATCTGGACGAAGCCACCCGCGCGGCCGGGTGGATCGCCGCCAATCGCGCCCTTCCCGGCGGCGGCTTCAGTCACGGCGAGAAAGACGCAACCGGCCCTTACCTCGGCGATACGCTCTCCATGGCCAGAGCGTTCCTGACGCTCTACAGCGCCACAGGCGATCGCGCGTGGCTTGCACCCACCGAGCAGGCCTTCGCCTTCATCCAGGCCAACTTCAAGGACCTGCAAGCCGGCTACGTGACCTCGAAGACCTCCACTGATCGCGCCTACACGCCGCGCCCCCTGCGCGATGAGAATATCGCGCTGGTCCGCACCGCCAATCTGCTGGCTCGGTACACCGGCAACGAACAGTACCGCGCCATGGCCGAGCTGTCCATGAAGTTTCTGTCAACCCCCGCCGTCGCCAGAACCTTTCCGGTCGCGGGCGTCCTCTTGGCGAACCTCGAATTCTCGTCGGACCCGCTGCACGTCACGATCGTCGGCCATAAGGACGACTCCACTGCCCGTACGCTGTTCGCCACGGCCGCCGCGCTCCCGTCCGGCTACAAGCGCATCGAGTGGTGGGACAAGCGCGAAGGCAATCTGCCTAACCCCGACGTCCAATATCCCGAGCTGAGCACCGCCGCCGCCTTCGTGTGCACCCAAACCACGTGCTCGTCCCCGCTAAAAAGCGTCGACGCCCTGAAGGCCCGCTTAGCCAAACAGTAGCGGCTCGCCACGCCATCACTGCGTCGCCCAGAAAGTCACCTGATACTGCGGACCCACCTTCCCCGGTCCCTGACACGTAAACGTACTCGTGGCTTCGTCGTACGGATACGTATACGCCGTGGGGCACGCCTTCTTCAGGAAAACCAGCCACGGCTGCGCGTACGTCACCCAGTTCGGATTGTTGCTGAAGCACCCATGGTCGCCGCCCCCGAATGAGGGACTCAGCGCCGACGGCCAATCCTGATGGTCCGCCTGCGCGCTGGTCGCGCAGCCGCAGCAATCTGCGGACGCCCCGGCCGCGTAGCAGGACTGCCCCTGCTCCTTCCCGCCGGTGCAGCCGAACAAATTCGTATAGCTGCTAGTGCTCTGATCGCTATTCGTCACCTTGCTCGCGCAATTGAACGGCACGCCGAACGGACTGGACGTACTGGCGCCGCAGATCTGACCGGCGGTCCACCAGCCAATCTTGTTCCCGCACACCTGGGCGAACGGGACATTCTCGGCTGCATTCACCGCCAGTCCGCAGGCCAGCCCGGCAGCCGTGCAATCGGACGTCGCGGTACACGGACAAAAGCCCAGCGAGTTCGGCCGGGGCGCGGATCCAGTGGCTCCCACCGGACATGTCTTCCCCGAAAATGAAACGGGTGCGACATCGGCAAGAAAAGCCGTCTGGTCGGCCTTGCCCACAGTGGGCTGGATCTTCCATGTACAGCCCGATAAAGGCGCTGCGGCGTTCGGACTCCCCGGGCTTCCGCACGAATACGGATCATGCGCCGTCGCCTGGAATGTCTTGGCCACCGGCGACATCGACGCCGCGACATTTACTCCATGGATGATACTGACGTCGTACACGTCGGGGTTCGATGTGAGCGCGAAGTTGCTCAGCGTGAACTCGATGGTGGTAGCCGGTCCCGTCTGGCAACTCTGCCCGTTTGCATCGCACCCGGTGCGGGCGTACATGCTTCCGCTCCATTGGATGCCGCTGGCCGCGCCCGCCGCCGGAAAGCAAACTGCCGCCGATGTGTTGCTCTGCAAGTGGACCTGCGTCGCGTCCATCGCCGGAGGATTCCAGTAGCACATCTGGTTGCTTGCCCTGCACTGGCCCAGAGTGCCGCACTCTTTCCCCGTGGGACAATGACAGACTCCCGCGGCCGGCGGACCCGCCCCCACGCAGGATCCGGGCGCTTGAGTGGGCAATCGGCGTCCGCCTTGCAAGACAGCGCCCCCGCGCTAAGGCCGAGCCACATGTCCGTAGCCAAGTTGTTCTGAATCAGAAACCGCCGCTGGCGCGCCGCGCAACTGACGGGACCGCTGACTTTTGCAGTCTTGCGTTTTGTCTGAGCGCAGCAAATGCAAGCAACGAGGACCACCGCCAGTAGCCTGCCCATTGGCCGATTATCGCAGTTCCCCCCAGCGGAGCCGCGCCTGAAGGAAGCGCAACGACAGCTACTCATTTCACGCCCGCAGAACCCGTACGCTTGCTGACGCGCGCGGCTCCGTTAGGGCCGATCACCCGCACTCAGCTTCCCCCGCACCAGCCCGTACACCGCCCCGCATGCCAGCCACGCAAAGCCCGCGATCTTCGCCGGAGTTCTCAAACTCAGCCAAATATAAAAACACACCGCGATCCCCGCCAGCGGCACCACCAGCTGCGTCCAACTCCGATCCTTCCCCCGCAGCCAATAGTGGGCGAACGCCGATGCATTCACTCCCATGAATCCGATGAACGCGCCGAAGTTCAGCAGCTCCGCCCCCAGTTGATAACTCATCGCGAACGCCCCCACCAGCACCAGGGCCCCACCCAGCAGCACATTATTCCGCGGCACCGCCCGCTTTGGATCCAGGGCCGCGAAGAACCGCTTGGGTAGCACATTATCGCGTCCCATCCCGTACAGCATCCGCGCCGCCGCCAGTTGTGACCCCATTCCCGATCCAACCGACGCCACCAGTAGCGTCAAGTTCACCAGGTTGAACAGGAACAGCCCGCCCGCTCGCCCAGCCACGTACACGTACGCCGTGTCCACGTCCGGATATGTCCGGAAATCCGGCCAGACCAGCTGCCCGATGTAAACCTCCGCCGCCGAGAACAGCCCGCAGAACAAACACGTGAGCACGGTCCCCAGCATGATGTTCCGCCGCGGATTCTCAACTTCCTCCGACAGCGTCGAGATAGCGTCGAATCCGATATACGTCAGCACCGCAATCGATGTACCGGTAGACAACGACGCCCATGAGAACGTAGCGGGGTCGTAGAAGGGCCGCAGCAGCGAGACGTGCGGCTGCCCCATCAGATAGTGAATCGAATACCCGAACATCAGCGCTACCACGGCGCCCATGACGATCGCCATCCACTTCGACAACTGCGCCGACACCTCGACACCGCGCAGGTTCAACCACGTGAACAGCGTCGCGAAGAAGACCGCCCAGCCCCAGTATGGAATCCACGGCACGAAATTCCCCGCCGCTTTCGAACACCAGATCACGCAGATCAGCGGATTCACGATGTAATCCAGGATCATGCTCCATCCGGTGAGAAACCCCAGCCCCGGATGCAGCTCGCGCGACACATACGTGTAAGCCGATCCCGCTTGCGGATACACGCGCGCCATCCGCCCGTAGCTCACCGCGGTGAACATCATCGCCACCATGCCGATGAGCACTGCCGTCACCACATGCCCGCGCGCCTCCTGGCTCACCACGCCGAACAACGGCATGGGCGCAGTAGGCTGCACCAGGATGATCCCGTAAAACAAGAGATCCCGCAGCGACAGTACGCGCCGAAGCTGGGAAGGCGGCTGCAACTTGATAAGATAACCCACTGTGAACATCCAATCGAAAGTCGCAATCGTCAGCGGGGGTGCGTCCGGCCTGGGCGCGGCCTCCGCCCGCATGATCGTCGCCGCCGGCGGCCGGGTGGTCATCCTGGACCGCAATGCCGAACTCGGCCTTCAGCTCGCCGGCGAACTCGGTGAAGGCAGCGCCCGATTCGCCCGGGGCGATGTCGCCGATCCCGCCCAGACCGAGGCCGCCGTTAAGCTGGCACTCGATTCCTTCGGCGCCCTGCACATTGACCTGAACTGCGCCGGCATCGGAGACCCGCAGAAGATTGTGGATAAGGACGGCGCCCCCGCGGATCTCGAGCGTTTCATCCGCGTCATCCGTGTCAACCTGATCGGCACCTTCAACGTGGCCCGCCTCGCCGCCGCCGCGATGGCGCGTAATCCCCCAGACGGCGAAGGCGAGCGCGGCGTGATTATCAACACCGCGTCGGTAGCCGCCTTCGACGGCCAGATCGGCCAGGCGGCTTATTCCGCGTCCAAGGGCGGAATCGTGGGACTCACGCTGCCGCTAGCCCGCGACCTCTCACGCACGGGAATCCGGGTGATGACCATCGCCCCCGGCCTCTTCGACACCCCGCTTCTCGCCGCGCTCCCGGACAACGTGAAGACCGCCCTGGGCGCCATGGTCCCGTTCCCTTCGCGGCTCGGACGCCCGGAGGAATACGCCGCCCTCGCACGCCACATCATCGAGAATCCAATGCTGAATGGTGAGGTGATCCGTCTGGATGGCGCGATCAGGATGGCCCCAAAGTAGGACAGGCCTCCCGGCCTGTCTTCCGACTTGCACCTCCGCGGGTACGCTGGGTCACCGTCGCCCCCAAACTTTTCACCTCATCTTTTCAACCAGATACCGGATTCCCTCCGCGTAGCACGCTACACACGGGCGGAGAATGGCGTCGACATGTACTCCACTTCTCCCGTCTCCATCATCCGCGTAACGGCCATCTATTCAGCCCGCCGCCATCGCTACATTCCCGTCCGGATCCATTACTCCGTTCGGGAACACTCCGGCTGCCGAGTCTTCTCACTCCATCGCGTCGACGAATTGGAGTAAACTGGAAGTGATCCGGCAACGTGGGCGGCTAGCTCAGTTGGGAGAGCACGGCGTTCGCAACGCCGGGGTCGCGGGTTCGAATCCCGTGCCGTCCACCAATCCCTTTTTAAGCTGCGAATTAGAATCCGGCATGCATCGCAGGCGGCGTCGTGGTGCCTACCTGCCGCGCATGCACGATGAACCGGTTAGGCGCGGACCCCACATAGTTGAACGGATAGCACGTGACCAGCGTTAATGACGGCCCAGTTGCGGCCTTCAGAACGCTTACATCCTTCGGCGTCACAATTTCGATAGACTCCACGGCGTATTCGTATTTCCCGTGCAGCGTCTCCACCGTGATGCGGTCTTCTTTCTTGATGTCCCGCAGCTTGCGAAAGAAGGTGTCGCGATGCCCCGCCATCGCCACGTTCCCAGGCATCCCCGGCAGCGGCGTAGACGGAATATGTCCCACCGCGCGCCGCAGCGTCCTGGCGTCCACTCCCTCGCGCACGATTGCGGTCAAGTTCAGCCTGGGAACCTCAATGCGCCCCACCAGACCCCGCTGTTCCTTCAGCGTCTTCTGCGGCGGCGCCACGTTCGGCACTATGCGATCCAGCCCATTCTGTTCATCCGCCGACTTCTCCTCCACCGCCGGCGCCGAAGGCAGTGACGCGTTCCATCCGAAGAGCCCGCTGCTCCCGGTCTCCGCCGCGATAAACCGAGGCACGGAAACCGGCCGCCCCGCCAGCTCCTGATCGAACCGCCAGTTCTCGTACGATTGATACAGTGCGGAGTTCGCATTAGCCCAAATGTAATAATCGATGGCTCCTAAGCCCACCAGGAGGAAGAAATATTCCGCCCAGCGCCACCCTCGCGTCCACGCCGGACGCACTCTCGTGATCCGGACCTGCATCACTTATTCTCGTCCGTGAACAGGTAATTCGTCCGGGTCCGAGCAGTCAGCTTGCCCCGTCCGGCCGCGGAGACTTCCACTCTGATATTACGATTCTTCTTGCCTTCAACAGCCGGAATGTACCCGATGGTGTACCGCGTCCGGATTTCCTTGGCGATCTGCTTGCAAATCGGCACAATCTCTTCCAGCTTATTCGGGAAATACGCCGTCCCCCCGCTCACCTTCGCCAGCTGCCGCAGGACGCCCGGATTGCGGTCTGGGTCGTCTTCGTCGAAGATTCCGATGGTGTAGATTGTGGCCTGCGATGACAACACTGTGTTCATAATTTCCTTGAACGAGTGCTTGCTGATGTTGTCTCCGCCGTCGCTGACCACCACCAGCGTCTTCTTGTCGCGCCGTCCCATGTCCAGGTGGCCCAGCGAATAAGCCAGCGCATCATATAGCGCGGTGCGCCCCTCGGACTCGCCTTTCCAGAGCGCCGTTCGCAACTGTTTCACGTTGTCGGAAAACAGCACTTCATCCGGCAGCCCGTGGTACACCTTCTCATTGAAGTTCACTACGAAGACTTCATCCTGGGGATTGCTGGCCGCCACAAACGCCAGCCCGGCCGTCACCACTTCGGAACGCTTCGGACGCATACTGCCGCTGTTATCGATCACCAGCCCCACGGCTACCGGAATATCCTGATCGGCGAACTGGGTAATCGGCTGCGGCTTGCCGTCCTCCATAATTTTGAAGTCGTCTTTGGTGAGCCCGGAGACAAACCCCCCCGAGTTGTCTCTGACGCTCACATCCAAGAGCACCAGCCGCGTGGTGGTGGAGATAGTGAATTCTTTTTCAGGTTTCGGATTCTTATCGGGCTTCTGATCTTGCCCAATGAGTGCCAGTGTGATCCCCAGTGTGATCCAAAGCATGCAAGCAATCGTTCGCATCGCTGCATTTCCTCCTCTTAGGATCCCACCCCTGCAACCGCCAGGAGCGGATGCCTCAATTAATAAAGCTTGGGTAAATAAAAAAGCGGCGCCGAGAATTCTCCCGGCGCCGCCCTACCTTACCTTGGTGGTCCGGTAGTTACGAACGTGCCAGGCGCAACATCGAGAAAGCACCCAGCGAAAGCAGTCCGGCCAACGCGATCATCATCAGCGGACTTGCGGTCTTCGGCAGTTCCTGCGGGGCGGGAGCCGGAGCAGGCTCGGGAGCCGGAGCGGCGCGCTCGGCTTCAGGGGCCGGGGCGGGCGCCGGAGTCGTGGTCTCCGCTACGGTCGTGGTCTCCTGCATCGGAGCTTCCTGCCCGGTCTCGTTTACCGTACCAACACGCGCCGTCGCCAGATCGGTCTCGTTCTCGGCGTAGGTGGTGGGGACGATAGCCTTCGCGGACGCCGCGATCACTACGGATTGAGACTTCGGATACGCGAATTCCTGTCCGAAGTTGTCGCCGGGGTAGAACCAGGCTCGCAGAGCCTTAGGCTGTCCCGGAGGCGTTTCCCAGAAACCGAACTGGGTCTTGCCCGTCGGCCGCAGACGATAGTTCGGAATCGCCAGCACGGTGGTCTGGAGATGCTGTTCATCGCCGTCGAAGATTTGCACGATGTGACGGTTCGACGGGGAATCCATCAGCTTCATGACGTACTTGCCCGGAGGCAGCACTTTATTGGGAACCTGGAGCGGTTCGTTGACTGTCAAGATTGTCTTTTTATTCCATTCATCCGCCCGGGCGTTGGGAGCAAGCGCGGCTCCTAACAACCCGATGGATGCTACTGCAAGAGCTAAACGGTTCATGTGTAACACTCCTCCTGATTGATGTATCACCGCGATCATATTTAGAGCGCAGTTAAATTCCTGGGCCGCCTGCATGCTGCGACCGCAATAGCCTAGTCGCAGCTTGCGTGCCAAATGGAAGTGGTTGATTACAGAGAGATTCCGCCAGGGCTTGGCCCGAACTATATGGAAAGTTTTACCACACCTGGCCTATCTTTCCAGTGGATCTTCTACCCACGGAGGCGTGGCCTGCATTAAACGCCCCAATTCCGGCGCTTCCCGCTCCATCGCCTGCTTCATCTCCCAGGCCACTGCCCGGTAGCTGAAATGCCCCTTTACGCCGGACCGCAGCCGCGCCATATACTCCGCCTCGGCGAAGTCCATCTTAAAGAGGAAGCGCGACTTCGCCGCGAACGGAAGCAAATAATGCGATCCTGGCCGCGGCAATGCCGCCTGAACCGAGAGCGCCTCTAGTACCAGCGAATCGTAGAGCGCGCCCAGTCCCGCCTCGGCAATTGCGGCGGGTGTCTCATAACCCAACTCACTGGTGAACGCCTGCCGGAATTGCTGGCAGCGCCGGTGGCGATGCAGATCGCGCCACCCTCCGATATCCGTGGCGATATCGAATACGAATGCGCCGCCACGGAAGGCCCGAGGAAGCTCATCGCGTTTCGAGCGCGATTGCAACGCGGCGTCCACAACTTCTTTGCGCATCGCGGCGCTCCAGCCCCGCGCCAGCTCGTAAAGCTGCCGGTACGGGAGCTCCGTCACCGGATACAAGAGCGTGGCCGCGATGTCCGCCTGCGTGTCCTCCGGCCGGATCAAATCCACCGCGTCGCATTCCACCGCCTCCATCGCGGGCAGATTCCCCTGCGCCCACGCCCGCAGATCGCCGCGCATGCGCACCGTGTACTCATCCGCATCCACGTGCCGCGCCAGCGTCGGAGCCACGGCTTCATTCTCGCCGTCGCTCCACGCGCAGGCCGGCTCGCTGGCGCACGCTTCGCCGATCTCTTCCGCCAGTTCCCGCAACTCGCCGTACTCGGACGCCTTCAGCCTGCGCACCTGCCGCTCCAGCGTGCGGATGCTGGTCACCTGTCCCACTCCGGTCGGGATTCCGAACGGCAGCAGATAGCGTGCGACGTCAAACGCCCGTGCCGCGATGTTCCTTCGATATGCGTCCGCCTTCATCTCCTCGGGACGCGGCAGACGCTCCGCCAGATATTCGGCGACGCGCCCGTGGACTTGCTGGTACCCGTCAATCAGCCGTCCCGCGGCCTGCCGATACGCCGCCGCCTGAGCCTCGTCGAATTCCGGGGGCGTCACCACGCCGGACCGCGAAAAATCCTGATAGCGCGAGCTGCGCGCCTGCCCGTCCCACAATTGCTCATCTTCCACTTCCGCCGCGGCCAGTTCGCTGATGCCTTCAAAGCACATCACCACGTGCCCCAGGTCCGCGATGGACGCGTGCCCGTATTGAAAGTAGAAGCTCTCCAGAAATTTCCGCGAATCGTGCGTGCGCACCCACTCGATGGATTCCCGGATGGAATCGGGCGACCGGCTGTAACGCGCCAGCGCATACGCGCACTTCTCCGGCGGCATCGGCCCCACGGTCAGCACTCGACGAGACATAATCGGATTCTACATGCGAATTCGAATCAAGAAATTATCCCCCGACGCCGCGCTCCCCGAATATGCCCACGGCCCGCAGGAGGACGCCGGTATGGACCTGCGCGCTTTGGATCGCGCCACCCTGCATCCCCATGTCGCCGTCGCTGTCCCCACCGGCCTTTCGATTGAGCTGCCCCCCGGCTATGAAGCGCAAGTGCGTCCTCGCAGCGGACTCGCGTTGAAGCACGCAATCACGGTGAACAATAGCCCCGGCACCATCGACCCCGGCTATCGCGGCGAAATCCGCGTAATCATGTTGAACCTGGGCACCGCGGATTACCAAATAGAAAAAGGCGACCGCATCGCCCAGCTGGTGATCGCCCGCTACGAGCCCGTCGAGTGGGAAGAAGGCGACCTCGCCGATTCGAGTCGCGGGTCAGGCGGCTTCGGCTCTTCAGGCCGCTAACTGCACAAGCGGTAGCACATGCGTTTAGCTTGTGCGGGGCATCAGCCCTTGAATTCCCCCGCCAGCCGGCTCGCCAGCGGCCGCTGCTGCCCTGCATACTTATTCCCAACCTTCTTCCCATACGGCATGGATGACGGCGTGGACAATTGCTCAAACGTAAATGAGCAAATCCGCATCCCCGGATATAGCGCCACCGGCATCCGATTTAAATTGCTCAGCTCCAGCGTCGCTTTCCCGCTCCAGCCCGGATCGAACAGGCCGGCCGTCCCATGCACGATAATCCCGATGCGACCCAAACTCGACCGCCCTTCCAGCCTTCCCAGTACATCGTCGGCCAACTCCAGGCATTCTTCTGTGATCGCCAGCACAAACTCGCGAGGCTGAAGAATGAACGGTTCTCCCGGCAGCGTCACCACCGGCTTCATCAAATCTTCGATGCCCTTCTTCTCCCGCAAATCGATGAACGCATGCCGGCTGTGCTCGAAGATGCTGAATTCGTTTCCCAGGCGAAAGTCCACCGAACAGCTTCCGAACTGCTCCGGAGGCAGCTCCGGCGTGATTCGAATCCTGCCTTCGGCGATGTAACGCCGGATGTCCACATCGGACAAAACCATAGCTTGTATCGTATCAGGCGTGCTGCAGCGAACCCGCCAGCTCATCGACAATCGCCCGGCACGCCGCCGCGCGATCCGGCGCGTCCAGAATCGGACGCCCCACCACGATGTAGTCGGCTCCCAGTGCCAGCGCTTCGGCCGGCGTAGTCACTCGCCGCTGGTCCGCCAGATTTCCGCCGCGCTGTCGAATCCCCGGCGTCACGATAGTGAATCCCGCGCCGCACGCATTGCGCACCATCCGGGCTTCCTGCGCCGACGCCACCACTCCGGTAAGTCCGCAATCCTGTGCCATCCGCGCCAGCGCAATCACATGCTCAGTGAGCTCTCGCGAAACCGCCAGCTCATCGTGCAGCACAGCCGCCGGCACGCTGGTCAGCACCGTGACTCCCAGCACGCCCGGCTTCTCAATGCCGGCTTTCACCGCCTCATCGGCGACAGCGTCCGTAGTGGCGCGCAGCATCGCGCTGCCCCCACTCGTATGAATATTGAAAAAGGCCGCGCCCAGCCGCGTCACCACGCGCGCCGCCCGCGACACAGTATTCGGGATATCGTGAAATTTCAAATCCAAAAACACGCGCCCGCCCAGCTCGCGCACGCGTTCCACTGCTCGCGGGCCGGCCGCCGAATATAGCTCGAGGCCGATCTTAAACATCCCCACGCTGTCGCTCAATTCCCGAACTAGCGACTCCGCCTCCCCCAGCTTCGGGACATCCAGCGCCACGCACAGCCGATCCTTGGGTTCGCGCATTTGTTCCAGTATGCCAGAGCAACCTGCGACCAGTCGCGCGTCAATCCTCGATAATTGAGGAGTGCAGCCCGAGGGCCCGCGAACCATAGTTGTCAACAGCATCTTTGGTCCGATGCTCGCGTTTGAAGACGATCACGCCACCCGGCAGATCCTTGCCTTCGGCGCTCATACTCGCAACGAAGTCGCTCTTCTTACGAGCTTCGTCGATCCAGGCGATCTCATTTATGACGCAGGCGCGCACATCGGCACGTTCGCAATACCGCTGGCGAACGCTGCCGGCTCGGCTGGCCGATTAATCGCGATTGAAGCCGACCCGGACAATTTCGCGCTGCTCCGCCGCAACCTCGATCGCCAGGGTCTTGGAGACCGTGCGCTGGCCGTTTATGGAATCGCCGGCGGGCAGGACGTCCTGCACCGCGCCCAGCGCACCTCCGGTCACACCAGCGCGACTTGGTTCACACCCGATCCCGCCGGAGAGGCCGTCAGTACCATCCAACTCGACGATTTACACCTGAGCCTGGCGGATCCCCGGCCCGTGGCCGTAATCAAGATCGATGTGGAGGGCATGGAACTGGCGGTCTTGCGATCCGCGCAACAACTGCTTGCCCGCGACCGCCCCATCCTCTATATCGAGATCGCGCTTGAACAAATGGCTCGCTACCGCGTGGCGTGCGGCGATATCGAAGCCTTTCTGCGTCCTCACGGCTACCGCTTTTTTCGCAACGTGGGCGACAGAAACTCCAGGCACGATGGGTTCCGGTTAGCCGAGCTATCCGGACTCGCCGAGGGCGGCCCCTTTTATGACGTGCTGGCCATTCCCGCCGCCAGCCCCAGGCTGGAACGTGCGGTGTAATGTTGTGGGCGCCGGCGAAGTCGAATTCTTCCTGATCGCGGAATCGGGCATTCTGGAAGCCCAGGCGCTGTTGCTGTGCGCCAGCATCCGCCGGTTTGCCGGTGCGTACTCGGCGGCGGCCGTGACCGTTGTCTCGCCGCGCAAAGAGTGCCGTCCGTCGCAAGCGACACAGTGGGAACTTCGGCGCTTGGGCGCCGAATATCTCGAGCTCGATGTTCACAGCCCTTGTCCCGCGTATGGTCCATCCCACAAGGTCTACGCGGCCGCGCGCGTCGAGCGGCGTCCCGGTCCGCCGGTTGTGGTGCAACTCGATTCCGACACGCTCTTTGTCGGAGAACCCGACTTCTCCCTGGATGGCGTGGATGCGGCCGCGCGGCCCGTGGACGTCAAGGGCATGTGTACCTGCGGCGACGGCGATCCCTTTGATCCTTACTGGCGCGCTCTTTGCGCGCTCTGCGGCGTCGACTACCATCGGCTTCCCTTGCTGGAAAGCACTGTGGACCTGCGGACCGTTCGCGCCAGTTACAACGGAGGCCTGCTGGCGGCCCGCCGCGCGAGCGGAATTTTCCAGCGGACCGCCGCCTTCTTCACGCGCCTGGTTTCGGCCGGCATGAAGCCGCTGGCGGGAACCGGAGTGCGCATCGATTCCGGAACAGGCGTGGTGGACGCCGCCGGCAGCGAATACTGGGGCGCCAGCCAGGCCGTGTTCTCACTCGCCGTCACTGCCGGCGGCAGCGCCCTCCGGATTCTGCCCGCTTCGCACAATGTGCCGATCCATATGTTCGAATCCATCGAACCCGCGGGCGCGGCGCCGGTGCATGTCCACTACCATCGCCTCTGCTCGGCCGGCTGCCGCGTCGCCAATCCTCTGCTCGACGGCCGCTTGCCGCTTCCGGAACAAACCACCGGATGGCTCAGAGCGCGTCTGCCCCTGAATGAGCAACCCTGAGCGGGGCATGCTATATTGTGGCTGACGCCGCACCACGAGCGGGAGTAATTCAGTGGTAGAATGCCAGCTTCCCAAGCTGGACGTCGCCGGTTCGACCCCGGTCTCCCGCTCCAAAATCAAAAACTTATTTTGCGTTCGATCTGATTCGTGAAGGATGGATACTTGCGGAACCGGCGAAAACTCCATTCGCCAGAACGGATAGGGCGGCTGGAGGTTGCTGTTCGGGCAAGCCACGAGGCTCCCTGGCGAGCAGGCGCGCGGCTTCCCGCGAATACGATCAGAAACTGGCGTGGTGGCCAGCCGCTACCTCCCGCCAAAGCGCACGAGCCCTGCGATAACGAAGTTGTTAAACGCCCCAGTGGGCGTGTTCCGTGGGTCTAACGCGAAAATGGATCGCGAATTGTAAGCCCATCGATCGCTTGGCCGTCTCGCATGTCCTCCGTGTAGAGTGTGTTGGCGCCAGCATGGAGCGCAGCCGCGATGATGAGCGAATCAAAGATTGAGTACCCGTATCGCTCGGCACTGTGCACGGCTCTCTCGTGAGTCTCGACCGTAAGAGGCACAGGCTCTGGACAAAAGACGCGAAGTATGTCAAGGGCGCGGCGAACTTCCTCCCAGCTCTTGTCAAGCTTGCGCCGCGCCACAGCGACGAACTCGTTAAGAACCTGAACTGATAGTGCTCCGCCAGCGGCCAGCAGAGTCTCGGCCACTCGGCCACGCGTATCGTCTTGGCTGAAGGCGTATAGGATGACGTTGGTATCAAAGAACGGCTTATCGTTCATTGATCTCTTCGCGATTGAATTTGAAATCAGGAGGGAACGACCACTTCATTTGACGGAGCTGCTCGATCGCCCTCTCTTTGGACCGGTCACGGGCCACCTTGAAGTCGCGTTTACCTGCGATGGAAATCTCGATTTCGTCTCCCTCTTTGAGATCGAGCGCTTCGACAACAACAGCTGGAAGACGCACGGCCAAACTGTTGCCCCATTTGGAAACCTGCATAAAAGATATACCTGGCCTATTGTATATCCATACAAGTTTGGAAGGCAACATTCTTACCGTCGGCGCAATTGAGGCGCTGTCAATTACCTAATGTCATAGGCCAAGTTACCGACGTACCGAGCGTCGGATATGTCGAGTTTTGAGATCAATGGCAAGAAGTTGCGGCTGACGGCAGTGGGTGAAACGCCGAGCTAACTGTCGTTCCAGTTCAGAGACCTGACCGCCGGCAAGGAAACGTACCGACGCGGACGGTTTCTGGATCCGGAAGTGGGGAAGGACGGCGAAATCGTACTGGACTTTAACAAGGCTTACAATCCGCCCTGCGCATTCACGGAATACGCTACCTGCCCGGTACCTCCGGAGATCAACGCGCTGGCAGTGCGAATCGAAGCGGGGGAATTAAAGTACGGATCACACCAGGTGGCGCGCAAATTGTTTTATCCGGCTAACTCTCGTCCCAGGCCTCGACCAGCAGCCATTCGCCGGAGCGGCATTGTGCGCTCACGGCGCGGTCGATCACTGTCTTCCCTTCCCACTTGCCGGTAAGGATGTCGTGTGCGTCGTGCATCCAGGTAGTTCGCGCGTCCGGCGGCTCTTCGATGATGCGCGGGATTAAATCTTCGGAGGCCGCGGTGTATCGGCGCGGGTAACCGTTGCCACCGAGATCGATCGCCTTGCCCGACTTCACGAGTTCGTCGAGCCAGCCCAGACCGCTTGGCCCGGTCTGCCAGACAGCTAGCCGCGTTCCTTCGGGTGCCGCCGCCGTTGCGGGCGCTGAGCCCCCGTCTTTCTGTCTGTAAACGCTAATATGCCAGCCGAGCATGCACTGACTTTCCCATACACCTCCGTCCCGGTCAACGTACTGCTCCGCGGGAGCACCTGAAGCTGTCCGGCTACCGCAGCCACCGCCTTTGGTTCTACCCTCAAGATAAGAGTCACGAAAGGATTCACAATGCAGAAACGCAAACTCGGAAAGAGCAACCTGGAAGTTTCAGCCCTCGGGCTCGGCTGCATGGGAATGAGCTTCTCCTACGGCCCGCCCAAGGACACCGGGGAGATGACCGCTCTACTCCGCGCAGCCGTTGAACGGGGCATCACATTCTTCGACACGGCGGAGGTCTACGGACCGTTTCTGAACGAAGAGCTGGTGGGCGCTGCGCTCGCTCCCTTCCGCAAGCAGCTGGTGATTGCCACCAAATTCGGGTTCGACCTTAGTGGCGCCGATAAGCGCCCCGGAGCCGCCGGTCTCAACAGCCGGCCGGAGAACATCCGGCAGGCCGTGGAGGGTTCGCTCAAGCGGCTCAAGATCGATGTGATTGACTTGCTATATCAGCATCGAGTGGACCCCGCCGTGCCCATCGAAGACGTGGCCGGCGCAGTGAAGGATCTGATTCAGCAAGGCAAAGTGAAGCACTTCGGCCTTTCTGAAGCGGGTGTGCAAACCATCCGCCGCGCGCACGCAGTGCAGCCGCTCACGGCGCTTCAGAGCGAGTACTCGCTGTGGACCCGCACTCCTGAAAAAGAAGTGATACCCACCCTGGAGGAACTCGGAATTGGATTTGTTCCATACAGCCCCCTGGGCAAGGGATTTCTCACCGGTAAGATCGACGAGAGTGCGAAGTTCGACAGTTCCGATTTCCGCAGCACGCTGCCTCGCTTTGCGCCGGAGGCTCTGAAGGCAAATCAGGCTCTGATCGATCTGCTAGGTAGCATCGCGGAGCGGAAGAAGGCGACGCCGGCTCAGATCGCGCTCGCGTGGCTGCTGGCCCAGAAGCCGTGGATTGTTCCCATCCCAGGCACCACGAAGCTGCATCGCTTGGACGAGAACCTCGGGGCACTCTCAGTGGAGCTCACGCCCGCCGATCTGCGCGACATCGATGGCGCCGCGTCCAAGATCACCGTGCAGGGCGCGCGCTACCCCGAGAGACTCGAGCAAATGACCGGCCGATGAGCGGCCCTCAAGAGGACTGCCGGACCATCACTACCGAAGTCTCTCTCTGACGTACCGGAATGCTCCAGTAGGTGTTGAGAAGTCTGTCCTTCTCCGCCTCTGAAACCAGCTTGAAACCGTGCCGTTCGTAAAATCGGATGGCCCACTCCGCCGCGGCCCAGGTGCCCACCAGCAATGGACCCGCAGCCCGACTCGCCAGCGAAGCAAGCAGCGCGCCGCCGATTCCGCGGCCTTGATACGCCGTCCGCACGTACGCGTGGCGGATCAGCGTGACATCGCGGACCGGCTGGATTCCCATGACGCCCGCGACCACCCCTGCCTCATCCCAGCAGCAGAAGTCGACTCCCGCGCCGATCTCGGTCCTGAGATCCCCGGCCGTCATGTAAGGCTCGTGCAGGCAATCGGCCGAAATCACGCCCCGGTAAGCTTCCGCGGCCTCATTGATCACCGCCTCCATGGCCGGAAGATCGGCATCCACGCAGCGGCGAATCATGGCGCTTCCTTCCCGCGGCAGCCGTTGAGCAGCAGCAGAATCAGAGCATCCGTAAACTTCGTCGTCAGCGGCGCGTGACCTTGCAGCAGTCGAAACGTAACTGCCCCGCCGAGCGCGTCGATAAAGAGATCGATGTCCGTGTCCGCGCGAATCTCCCGCCGCTGAATCGCGCGCCGCAGCACGGCTCGCGTCACTTCCCTGCGGCGCTCCGCAAATTCCGCCAGGAATGCCGTGCGCGTCTCCGGATTTACCTGCGCCTCCGCGATCAACCCGAGAAACGCCGGGCCTGCAACCGTCCGCGTCTGCAGGCGCACCACTCTGCTGGCGATGTGCGACAGGTCGCCGGCCACGGTCCCTGTGTCCGGCATGTTCAACTCGCGAGCGGAGATGTCAATGTACAGATCCATGCACAAGGCGGCCTTGGTGGGCCAGCGCCGATAGAGCGTGGTCTTCGCCACGCCGCTCTCGGCCGCCACCCGCTCCATCGTCAGCCCCGAATATCCGTCGCGCCCCAGGATCCGCCCCGCCGCCGCCAGCACGCGATCCCGGGTCTTGGTTTGTCTGGGTCTGATCATCCGCAAAAAACCGCTACGCTACGTAGCGTTCTATTAGTGTGCAACGGTCTCAGTGTCGTTGTCAAGACTTCGCTGGAACTGTAGGACAGGCTTCCCAGCCTGTCGCGCGCGCGAAGTGCCTGCTAGGAAGACGGAACGTATACGCGCGCGGTGAGCGAGGCGGAAAGGCCATTGCTCGCGGCCTCGGCCGGGCCCTGTAGCGGGAATGCGCCTGCCTAACGCCCCCCCGCAGCCGCCACAACTTTAGCCGGCTCGTCGCCCTTGAATTTGATCGCCGCCCAGGTTGTCAGCGTCGCAAAGATCAACGGCGTGACCAGTTGTGCCATCTGGAACGGCGGCTCGGATTGCGTAGGCGCCAATTCCTTCAGCCCAGGCACTTTTTGGAATAATTGAACCACCAGGACAAACACGTTCAGATACAGCGCAATCATACCGGTGATCACATACGTGCGCCGCCAGTGATAGCGATAGCGCGCCAGGATAGCCAACGTCAGAACCACCAGGGAAATAATGCCCACCGCGTGGCCCGGCATGAACTTGTGAACCGGAAACAGGAATCCGGTTGCGCTGGTGGCCACCGTCGTCCACAAGAAGAGCTTCGTCCAGCCGTCGAATCGTTTCTGGGTGAGCAGGCCGTACAGAACCACCAGCCCGGAGCCAATTCCCGCCAGGTTGATTGCGACATGAAACAGAGTGAACGCGCTGAGGATCATAATCCCTCCATCTGCCGATGATACTCCTGCCACGTTCAGGGCTGGATTGCGATCCGTATCCCCTGAATCATGCGCTGCCCAGCAGCTCTGTTCGGTAGCGCGGCGCCAGCGCTTTCACTTTCGCGACAAAAGTTTCCATCTCAGCCGAATCCAGCGCCGGCGGCGCTGTCGTCCGGGTCTCCACTGGCACGCCAATCTCCAGGAAAAAGTTCTCCTGACCGGAGGGTGCGCACAGGCAGAGCATTCGGACCGCCTGGTTCGAACCGTTATGGAATTGATGCGGCGCGTTGGCTGGAATATTGACCGTGTCGCCGGAACGCACCGTCATCTTTTGGCCGCGGAACGTTGCCTCCAACTCGCCTTCCAGGATGATGAAAGTCTCCTCGAAGTCATGGCGATGCGGAGGTGGACCGCCGCCGGGCGGAACATGCATATCGATCAGGCAAAAATGCCCGCCGGTATCGTTGCCCTTGAGCAGAATAGTATACGTGTCTCCCACAACGCCAAGGTGGGTAAGGCTTCGATCCGTATCAGGCTGCGCGAGCGTCAGGATTCTCGCAATGTCGTCGGCAGGTATACTCATCCCTACCTTTGTACCGCGATGAGCGTGCCCGGCTGCGCGCGGGCCAGAAGCTACTTCGCCTTGGGTGGATATTTGTCGAACGACTTGCGGACCATGTCGTCCAGCTTGCCTTCGATCTTCGACGCGTCGCTCTTCTCTTCGCGCGCAATCGCGCGCCATACCAGCGATTGCGTGCTGGGGTCGCGCAGATCGATCACCAGCGTTCCTTCGGTATAGGGGACCCTCACCACCCGCGTGCCCCATCCGCGCCAGCCCGCCGGATACGCTTCCCGTTCCACCTTGCGAGCCGACCCCAGCGTGTAGCGGACGTTCAGATCCGCGGGGCCGGAGTCGACGAAGGTGAGCCCCTTCGCCGACAAAGCTTTCTGGATATCGGCGTCCAGACGCTTTTGGATCAATTCGCTGTTGAGCGACGGGTTCTTGCTGTTCAGGCGTCAGCCGCGGATAGCGAACGTCTTGAACTTCGAAAAATCCACCGCCTGATCCGACTCAATCTCAATCTTCTGAGCGAAGGCGGAAAGTGTGACGAACAACGCAATGGCAAGCGTCTTCATATGCCGACGAATTTATCATACCCGGGTTCACCGAATTCGCTGCTGCCTTACGGAGCGGTCGGCCCGCAACCTGCGGCCGATTTAGCAATCGGCCTCTGGCAAGCGAAACCGCCTGCCCCACAAGCTGGGCCAATTGCGTTCCACAAGAGCGGTCGAGCTTCGTTCAGGCTTCCGATTCCAATTCAGCTCTTTCGGCGTCGGCGGGCCCGGTCCTTTGGGCCTCTTCCAGCACCTGTTTTGCCTGCTCCACCAGATCGCGCGCCACGCGGACTTCGAAGGCCAGGTTGGGCAGCACTGAGTCGCCCACAATGACGGCAGCGATGCCGTTGGCTTCCAGGACGCCCTTTACCTCCAGCGCCTCGAACTCGGCCGTGGTGCTGCCTTCGGAATGGAAAATCGGTTCCAGATCCAGCTCGTCGGATGGGTCGATCTCCGTCCCTTCAGCGACAATCTTTTCGGCGCGCTCGGCCTCTTCGTCCGGCACCCGGACTTCATCATCCACCACGGTGGGAGACAGTCCTTCCGTCCTGAGTAGTTCGGCGATGGCGTCGCAAGCGTTTTTGTTCGCGGCATCCAGGGAGCGGTACACGGTGATCATAACTTGAGGATACCAGCGGGACCGGAGTTACAATGGATGCGGAGGGACTTTCAATGGCGGAAGATGTTGGAGGGAAAGTAGTCTGGTTTGTCGCGGGGGCTGCGATTGGGGCGGCGGTTGCGTTGCTCTACGCGCCGGCTTCGGGCGAGGAGACGCGCAAGAAGATCGCCGATACCACGGGCGCGGGCCGGGATGCGCTGGCGCAATCGGGCAAAGACATGATCGATCGCGGACGCGAAATGTATGAACGCGGCCGCAAGATCGCCGACGAAGCGGCGGACATGTTCGATCGCGGCAAGAAGCTGGTGGAAGGCGCGGCCGGCAAACTGGATGGGTGATTGAGAGATTCCAAATGAGCACTCTGGTGGCGGACGCGGTGCGCAGTTTGCCCGCATTTCAGAACGAGCCGGTCTCGAACTTTTCGAAAGCGGAGGACCGGCAAGCGGCGGAAAAAGCGCTGGCCGAAGTGCGGGCGCAAGCCGGGCATGAATACGATCTGCGCATCGCGGGCCGGCGGGTGAAGACCGGCGATTTGCTGAAGTCCTTGAATCCATCGCATCCCAGTGAGGTGGTGGGGCTGCATCACAAAGCCACCGCCGAGCTGGCGAATGAGGCCATCGAAAAAGCGGTGGCATTCTTTCCCCAATGGGCTGCGACTCCGCCCGCCGATCGAGTGGAGATGCTGTTGCGCGCTTCGGCCGCCATCCGGCGGCGCAAAATGGAGTTCGATGCCTGGCTGGTGGTGGAAGCGGGCAAGACCTGGCCGGAAGCCGACGGCGATGTATCGGAAGCCATCGACTTCTGCGAATACTATGCGCGTCAGGCGATGAGGCTGGCGCATCCCGATCCGCTGGTGCAGCTGCCCGGCGAAAAGGACGAGATGGTGTACTTGCCGCTGGGCGTCGGCGTGGTGATTCCGCCCTGGAATTTTCCGCTCGCGATTCTGGTGGGCATGACCGCCGCCGCGCTGGTCACGGGAAACACAGTGGTGATCAAGCCCTCCAGCGACACGCCGACGGTGGCCGCGAAATTCGCCGAAGTTCTGCAAGAGGCCGGTTTCCCGGCGGGCAGCTTCTCAATGCTGGTGGGCAGCGGCGCCGTGATCGGCGATCTTCTGGTGGAGCATCCTAAGACGCGCTTCGTCGCGTTCACCGGCTCAAAGGCGGTGGGCCTGCGCATCAATGAGCTGGCCGCGAAACCGCGCAAAGGACAGATCTGGATCAAGCGCGTGGTAGCCGAGATGGGCGGCAAGGACGCCATTGTGGTGGACAAGGAATGCGATCTGGATGAGGCCGTCCAAGGCGTGGTCTGGAGCGCGTTCGGATTCCAGGGCCAGAAATGTTCGGCGTGCTCACGCGCGATTGTGGATGCGAGCGTGTATGACGCATTTCTCGATAAGCTGCAGGCCAAGGTGAGCCAGATTGTGGTGGGCCCGTCGGAGAAGCCGGAAAACTATATGGGTCCGGTGATCAATGCGGGCGCGAAGAAAACGATTCTCGAGTACGTGGAGACCGGGAAGCGGGAGGGCCGCCTGATCGCCGGCGGATCCGCTGCGGCCGGAGATGGTTATTTCATCCAGCCAACCGTGATCGCGGACGTGGATTCGAAGGCGCGGGTGTTCCAGGAAGAGATTTTCGGCCCCGTGCTGGCGGTGACCAAGTCACGCGATTTCGAGCATGCGCTGGAGATGGCCAATGACTCCGAATACGGCCTGACCGGCGCGGTATACACGACAAATCGCGAAAAAATCCGTCAGGCGAAGGAGCAGTTCTTCGTGGGCAACCTGTATATCAACCGCAAGTGCACCGGCGCGATGGTCGGAGCGCATCCCTTCGGCGGATTCAATATGTCGGGCACGGATTCAAAAGCGGGCGGGCCGGATTATCTGCTGCAGTTCGTCCAGGCAAAATCCATCGCCGAGAGATTGTAGGGCGGGCCCCCTGGCCCGCAGCCGGCCCCCCGGCCGGCTTGCTGAAGCGGCACTGAAACTGCGGGGCCGGGGGGCCCCGCGCGGACCAGAGCATATTCTCATCGAAGGATGAGCCTGAAGCCGGCGGGAAGGTAATCGGGCGGTGAGTCTCCTTTCCGATGATGTCTCGAACCCGCGGGGCCGACCAACGGGAGGCACACGAGGCCTACAAACGT
>JALYHQ010000027.1 GCA_030776455.1 Acidobacteriota bacterium
AATCGCAGGATCTGCGCGACACCACGCGCCGCCACATCGAAACACTCGAAGCCTTCGTTCACAAAGAACTCGCGGCCCTCGAAGTTCGCATCAACACCGAGCGCGACGAGCGGTCCGAGAGCGATGCGCGATTGGCCACCGATCTTTCTCTCACCTCCACGTCTATCCTCAAGAAAATTGGCGAAATGGAAGGTCAGGAAGCCCAAGCCCAGCGCGAAATTCGCACTGATATGCTCCAGCAATCGAAAGAACTTACCGACGCGATCCGCAGCAAGGGCGAGGAGCTCATCGCGCTGCTCGACCATCGCGTTCACGAGCTGCAGCATGCCAAGACCGATCGCGCCGCGCTGGCCGGCCTGTTCAATGAAATGGCCCTCCGGCTTAGCGATCAGTTTAAAGTAGCGGGCGACTGATCTCGCGTTCTTGGATCCCATGCCTACCGACGGTCCAGCGAAGCGCCCAGCGGCGGAGGATAAGCCGCTCGCCGACCTGCGCGCCATCATTCTCGGCCCCGATCGCGCAGCCTGGGAAACCATCCGCCAGCGCCTGGACAATCCATCCCGCCGCGCCGAAGATGTCGCCAGTGTTTTGGCGGAAGCGGTCCGCCTTCGCTCGCGCGGTCATAGCGATATCAAGCTGCGCCGCGCTCTGCAGCCGCTGGTCGAAGAAGCGCTCCAGCTTTCCGTGCAATCCAATCCGCGCATGCTGGCCGAAGCGCTGTTCCCCATCTTCGGCAAAGCCATTCGCAAAGCCATCGCCTCTGAGCTTGATGGAATGCTCCAATCGCTCAGCCAGACGCTCGAGCAGCGCTTCTCGTGGCGCAGCCTGCAGTGGCGCTGGGAGGCGTTGCGCACCGGCAAGGCTTACGCCGAAATCATCGTCCTGCGCAGCCTGCTCTACCGCGTCGAGCAGGTATTCCTGATTCACCGCAGCTCTGGTTTGCTGCTGCAGCATGTTGCAGCCCGCTCACAGCTTGAAACAAAAGATCCCGAAATGGTTTCCGGCATGCTGACCGCGATCCAGGACTTTGTGCGCGATTCGGTTAGCGGCACAGAAGGCGAAAATCTCGAAATCGTTCGCATGGGCGAGATCGAAATGGTGCTCGCCTACGGCCCCGACGCGATTCTGGCCGCTTTCGTTCGCGGCATCGCGCCCCCCAAGTTGAGCCGCGTCTTCCACGATACGCTCGACACCATCGAACAACGGAAGGCCGAAGAGTTGCACGCCTTTTCGGGCGATACCTCGCGCTTCGATAGCTGCCGCCCGCAACTCGAAGCCTGCCTGCTCGGGCAGGGCAAAGTTGACGAACGGCCGTCGGTCTCCAGGGGCGCACGCGCGCTGCTATTCGGAGTGCCCGCGTTGTTGCTGCTGGCTCTGATTGGCTGGTGGATCTATAACGTTTCGGTGCAGCGCCGCTGGACGGAGTTCGCGCATCGTCTGGAGAGCGAGCCGGGACTCGTGGTCACTCACGCCGAACGGCGTGGCTCGAAGTTTTACGTGGCCGGTTTGCGCGATCCTCTCGCCGTCGATCCCGCATCGCTCGTGCCTGCCAGTCTGCCGTCGAACCAGGTCGATTTTCACTGGGAAGAGTATCATTCGCTCGATCCCCGCTTCGCCGCTCAGCGCACGCTCGTTGAATTGAAGCCGTATCTAGAGAGACGCGCTTTTACCTTTGACACCGGCAGCGCGGACATTGCGCCCGAGCAGCGCTTGCTCATGGAAGACGTCGCATCGCGGATGCTTGCGCTCATCCAGGCCGGCGCTGCGCTCGGTAAGAGCGTTCAGATTGAGGTGCGCGGGAATCACGATCCAATCGGCACCGAGGACTTGAATTCAGAGCTGGCCAGGTCTCGTGCCCGGAATGTTCGCGCCCTCCTGATCGAACGGGGCGTTCCTGCCGCGAGCCTGACAGCGGTACCCGAAGATCTTGGAACAGAAACCTGCTCCGCCGTCAAAGAAGAACAACGTTTCTTCTGCCGTAGCGCCTCATTCCGCGTGATCGGCGTCCCTTAACCGGATGTTGAAAAAGAAAATCGGTATGGTGGGACAGTTTGGCGTCGGCAAAACCAGCCTGGTGCGCCGCTTTGTCGACAGCATTTTCGACGAGCGCTATCTCACCACCGTGGGCGTCAAGATCGATCGCAAGGATGTCGCGGTGGGTTCGGCGTCGGTCACGCTGATGCTGTGGGATTTGGCGGGCGAAGACGAGCTGGCCCCGCTCAGGGTCTCTCACCTTCGAGGCGCCTCCGGCTACATTCTGGTGGTGGATGGCTGCCGCGCCGCGTCCCTCGCCAAGGCCGTCGAGTTGCAGCAGCGCATCGTCGAACAACTTGGTCCCTTGCCCTTCGTTGCGGTGTTGAATGAGGCCGACCTTCGCGACGCGTGGGAAGTCCAGGATACAGCTTTTTCCGGCCACGGCTGGGCGGTTTTTGAAACCAGCGCCAAAACTGGCAGCGGCGTCGAAGAAATGTTCCTCGGGCTCGCTCAGCAGTTGCTCTCACGTGAGGAACTCCTCCGATGAACCTGCTCGCGACTCTCGGCTATGCGGTGTTTGAACGCCTTCCGGACGGTTCGTTCCAGCTTTCAGGACCCGCGCCCGACTGGCTTCCCGCTGGTTCGATCGAAGACGCTTTCCCATTTCTCGAAGTATTTCTTCCCGATGCCGAAGCTTTCTGGGCCACTCCCTGTGATCGCTCCGCTCTCTATTCGGACTTGTGGACTCAGGATGATCGTCATTTCTGCGCCATCGCCGTGTCAGGCGAGCGAAAGCTCTTACTTATTGAGTACGCGGAACAGCGCTTCCAGCAGGCGCAGCGCTCGGTTCAATACGCGCATGAAGCCTCGCTGGCACGTGACCAGAGCGCCAAGCTCACCGCGGCCAAGTCCGAGTTTCTGGCGCGCATGAGTCACGAAATTCGTACGCCTCTGAACGCGCTCCTCGGAATGGCCGAGCTGCTAGCGGAAACGCCGCTCAACG
>JALYHQ010000028.1 GCA_030776455.1 Acidobacteriota bacterium
ACGTTTGTAGGCCTCGTGTGCCTCCCGTTGGTCGGCCCCGCGGGTTCGAGACATCATCGGAAAGGAGACTCACCGCCCGATTACCTTCCCGCCGGCTTCAGGCTCATCCTTCGATGAGAATATGCTAGCACCATCGCCAAGCCTAGCCCAGCCAGCCACAATGGTCTCGGGAGCCTGTCGTAATCGGTTTGATGAGCGAATCTAACGGGGAACGGAGAAAGAAGCGAGTCGCGGAAATTCTGTATTCCGTCTTGGACTCTATGGAAGACGCCGGGAACACAACCGAGCGCGATCAGCGCGCCTCCGATCATTAGAGCGGTGACAAGATCCCTCGGCTGCATCAGTCCATGATATGCCCTGGCAGGCGAAACCGCCTGGCCCACCCCACTTTTGCTATCCTCATATCCGCTGGACTCTAGCCATGAAACGAACCATCCACCTCACCATTAATGGAAGCCCTCGCTCGGACGATGTCGAGCCCCGTCTGCTGCTGATCCACTATCTGCGCGAAGTAGTCGCGCTCACCGGGCCGCACATCGGCTGCGAGACTTCGCTCTGCGGGGCCTGTACCGTCAATGTCGACGGCAAGGCCGTGAAGAGCTGCACCATGTTCGCCGTGCAGTGCGAAGGGCGCGAAGTGCTCACCATCGAAGGCCTGGCCGCTAACGGCAAGCTTGATCCCATGCAGGAAGCTTTCTGGAGCGAGCACGGGCTCCAGTGCGGATTCTGCACGCCGGGCATGATCATGGCGTCGAAGCAGCTGCTGGAGCGCAATCCCGATCCCACCGAAGCCGAGATCCGGCATGGCCTGGAAGGAAATCTGTGCCGGTGCACCGGATATCAGCACATCGTGAACGCCGTGAAAACGGCCGCGAAGGCGGGGGCGTAATATGGCGACCACCATCACCACCACTGAAAAGCTGGTCGGCAAGCGCATCAAGCGCCGCGAAGATCCACGGCTGATCACCGGCGCGGCCACCTATGTGGACGACATTCAAATGCCTGGCATGCATCATGCCTGCGTGGTGCGCAGTCCGCATGGCGCGGCTGGCATTCGGAGCATCGACACCAAAGCAGCCGCCGCATTGCCTGGCGTGGTGGCGATCTTCACCGGCGTCGACACCAAGGATGTGGGTCCGGTCCCCTGCGGCGCATCGCTGCCTGGCTTGCGCGTGCCGCATCATTACATTCTGGCTATCGATCGAGTTTACTTTCTCGGCCATCCGGTAGCAGTGGTGGTGGCCACCGACAAGTACATTGCACGCGACGCGGCCGAGTTGGTCGAAGTCGACTACGCGCCCACCCAAGCGGTAAGCGATCCCGAAAAAGCGCTGGCTTCAGGAGCGCCCGCGGTCCATCCAGAGTGGCCCGATAACACCGCCTTCAATTACCACCAGGAAGGCGGCGACGTGGACAAGGCGTTTGCCGAAGCGGGCGTGGTGGTGAAGCAGCGCATTACCAGCCAGCGGCTGATTCCCACCTCCATGGAAACCCGTGGCGTGGTGGCGGATTGGAAGACTGGCGACAAGGCGCTCACCATTTATTCCTCCACGCAGATTCCACATCTCATGCGATCCCTCGTCGCCCAGATGCTGGGATTGTCCGAGAATCATTGCCGTGTGATTACGCCGGAAGTGGGCGGCGGCTTCGGCAGCAAGCTCAACGTTTACGCCGAGGAAGCGCTGATGGGCTTCATCGCCATGCGCATCGGCAAGCCGGTGAAGTGGATTGAATCGCGGCGCGAGAATTTCCAGTGCACCATCCACGGGCGCGGGCACGTGGATTACTACGAAGTCGCGGCCACCCGGGAAGGCACGATCACCGGAATTAAGCTCAAGCTGATTCAGGACCTGGGCGCCTATCACCAGTTGCTCACGCCGGCCATTCCGACGCTCTCCGTATTGATGATGCCGGGCCTGTACAACTGCGCCAACATTCGGGCCGACATCGTGGGCGTCTTCACCAACGCAGTCCCTACCGATGCGTATCGCGGCGCCGGCCGGCCGGAAGCGACCCATGGCATCGAGCGCATGGTGGACATCCTGGCGGCCGAGCTGAAGATGGATCCCGCCGAGATTCGCTACAAGAACTTCGTGGCCAACGACAAGTTCCCCTACGCAACGGCTACCGGCCTCACCTACGACAGCGGAAACTATGCCGCGCCGCTGGACAAGGCGCTAGGCATCGTCGAATACAAGAAGCTGCGAGCCGATCAGGCCCAGGCGCGGGCAAGCGGGAAATTAATGGGAATCGGCATGTCTACTTACGGCGAGATCTGCGCCATGGGACCGTCGCCAGCCACTCCCGCCGGAGGCTGGGAAAGCGCCACGGTGAAGATTGAGCCTTCGGGCAAAGTTTGCGTGATGACCGGATGCTCGCCGCACGGCCAGGGCGAGGAGACCACCTTCGCGCAGATCGCCGCCGATGAGCTGGGCGTCGGGATCGACGATGTGCTGGTGCTGCACGGCGACACATCCATCGTGCAGTACGGCATCGGAACCTTCGGCAGCCGCGGCACGGCTATTGGCGGCACCGCGATGTACTTCGCCATTCAAGAGCTGAAGAAGAAGATCAAATTGTATGGCGCCATGCTGCTGGAATCCGAGGACGTTTCGTTCGTCAACGGCAAATGCGTGGACAATGCAACCGGCAAGTCGGTTACGCTGGCGGAGATCGCAGGCGCGTCGTATCGAGCCATGAAACTGCCGCCGAACACCGAGCCGGGCATGGTGGCGACGTATTTCTGGGAGCCGCCCAACTTCACGTTTCCGTTCGGGGCGCACATCGTGGTTACGGAAGTAGATCGCGAAACCGGCGATGTGAAGATCCTGCGCTATGTCGCCGTCGACGATTGCGGCAAGATTATCAATCCGCTGATCGTGGATGGGCAGGTGCATGGCGGAGTGGTCCAGGGCCTGGGACAAGCGCTCTGGGAGCAGGCGGTGTATGACGACAACGGGCAGCTGGTCACGGGTGAGCTGATGGATTACGCGCTTCCCAAGGCCAGCATGATTCCTTGGATCGAAAGCAGCCACACCGAGACTCCGTCGCCCGTGAATCCGCTGGGCGTCAAGGGCGTCGGCGAGGCGGGCACCATCGGATGCTCGCCGGCGGTGGTGAATTCCGTGGTGGATGCGCTGAGTACTTTGGGCGTGCGGCATATCGATATGCCCATGACGCCGGAGAAACTCTGGAACCTGATTCAGGCAGGAGGCCGGGCATGATCCCGCAGGAATTCGAATACACCGCGCCCGCGACGCTCCGCGAGGCGCTCGCGCTACTCGACGGCGGCAACGCCAAGGTGCTGGCCGGCGGAATGAGTTTGATTCCGCTGATGAAGCTGCGCTTCGCCGCTCCGGAGCATCTAGTGGACATCGGCCGTCTCGCGGACCTGAACTACATCCGCGAAGATGCCGAAGGCATCCACGTTGGGGCCGCCACCACGCATTATCAAGTGGAGAACTCGGCGCTGTTGCGCGGCAAATGCCCGCTGCTCGCCGAAGCCGCCTCGAACATCGGCGACATGCAAGTGCGCAACATGGGAACACTCGGCGGCAGCGTGGCGCATGCCGATCCGGCGGCCGATTATCCGGCATCGCTGCTCGCGCTGGAAGCGCAAGTGAAGCTGGTCAGCGCGAAGGGCGAGCGCACGGTTTCCATCCAGGATTTCTTCGTCGACACCTTCACCACCGCGTTGGAACCCGGCGAGATCGTGCGCGAGGTGGTGGTTCCAGTGGAAAGCTCGGGAGCAGGCACCAGCTATCAGAAGGTGGTGCAGCCCGCTTCCGGGTTTGCCATCGTGGGTATTGCCGCGCGCGTGCGCAAGGAAGGCGGCACGGTCGCGTTCGTGCGCGTCGGCGTCACCGGCCTGGCAAACAAGCCATATCGCGCGGAGAATGTGGAGCAGGCGCTGGCGGGTTCGGGGGGACTGCTCGCCGATCTGCAAAAAGCCGCGGCGGTTGTGGCTGAGGGCGTGGATGCGAATTCCGACCTGCACGGTTCGGCGTCCTACCGTTCACATCTGGCGCGTGTCTACACTACGCGGGCCCTGGCGGCGGCGCTGGCGAGGACGGCTTGAAGGTCAGCGGGGCTTATACGGTTCCGGTTGCACGCGAAAAAGCTTACGCCCTGCTTCAGGATCCGGTGGTACTGGCGAAGTGCATGCCTGGCACCGACGAGTTGAAGAAAATTGGCGATGACGAATACGAAATGAAAATGAAAATGGCCATCGCAGCCATTTCAGGCTCATTCACCGGCCGAGTGAAGATCGCAGAGACGCATCCGCCTGAGAGTTTCCGACTGCTGGTGGACGGCACCGGGAAGATCGGATTTGTGAAAGGCGAAGGCGTGCTTTCGCTCGCCTCCGTCAACGAAACATCCACTGAAGTGAAATATGAAGGCGACGTGCAAGTGGGCGGCCCCATGGCCGGCGTGGGCCAGCGCCTGCTGGACACCACGTCGAAGATGGTGATCAAGAAGTTCTTCGAGAAGTTCTCCGAAATCGCCGCGGCCTAATACTGGCGAACCACTTTCTTATGTGTCTTGCGGTCATAGATCAAACCGCCGCCGCCGCCCACCAATGCTCCGATTACCGCGCCCTTACCGCCGCCCGCCAGCGCTCCAATAGCTGCTCCGCCGGCTGCGCTGCCGCCGACGATGGCTGCCGACTTAGCCTTACTGCGACGCTTAACGACGTAACGCGGTCCGGCGACGCGACGTCGCACAACCGGTTCGTACCGAACATTCGTATTATTATTAGCCATCGCGTACCGGATCGGCGGTTGAGCCTGAGCAGCGGGAGTTCCGATGGCCAGTGTCGAGGCAAGTACTAAAGATGCGAAAAAAGGCTTATGCATAAAAAGTCACCCTACAGAGACTAATGCAAGTGGTCCTCCAAAGCCTAAGTCTTTGATTTTATGAGATACCGGGGCTGGGAAACGAACGTTTTTACCGGGGCGTAATACAAAAGCGCGATCCCCAAGAAATCGGGGATCGCGCTAACCAGAGGAGGAGAAGGTCAGAATTGCTTACTTCTCTATGTAAGGAGACGTACTGAAGCTAAAATGGGTTGCAGGGGCTTCCCCTATGGGAGCAGCAAGGAATAGGATGGGGTCGGTGATGCATACACGAATTCTCGGAATCGTCTTTATTCTCAGTGCGGTTCCGGCGTTGCTCGCATCCCCGGTGATCGTCAACAATTCCGTTCCGCCGGCAGGTCTGGGTACAACCTACAACGTTCAGTTGACGGCCACCCAGTCGCCCGGACCGTACACCTGGTCCGTTCCCCCTGGAACATTACCCCCTGGATTGCAACTTGGAGCGGCCACCGGAAACATCAACGGGATTCCGACGCAGGCCGGGTCCTATGCGTTCACCGTGACGGTCACCGATCAGCCCACTAATCAAACGGGCAGCACGACCTTCAATATCACGGTGATGCAGATCACCAATCCCTCGCCGCTGCCGAATGCCACCGCGGGAACGCCTTACTCGGCGCAATTCCAAGTGTCCTTCGCGCCACCGGGCGCCATCGCATGGATGATCTCCAGCATCCCGCCCGGAATGAACTTCGACGCGGCACAAGGAATCCTGAACGGAACCCCGAGCACTCCGAATAACTACTCGTTCGCTGTAACCGCCATCGCGACCCAGTTCAGCGGCGTGCAGACCACCAAGAATTTCGCGCTCACCGTGGCGCCTGGGGAAGGACCGGCCCCATCCATCACAACCACTTCGCTGGCGAATGGCGCAGTGGGTTCGAATTACTCCCAAATGCTAGCGGTGTCGGGGGGCACGCCGCCGTACTCGACGTATACGCTGGTGGCAGGCGGCGGGACTCCCCCGCCGGGCATCAACCTGGATCCAACCACAGGAACCTTGGCGGGAAATCCAACGGCCACGGGGACCTATACATTTTCAGCGACGGTGAAAGACTCCGCCAACGTTACGTCGGCGCCCAAGCAGCTGTCGATCACGGTGCAGCCGCGGCTGGTCATCACCAATCCAACGCCATTGCCGGCCGGCACGGTGGGAACTTTCTACTCGCAGACATTTCAAACCACCGGAGGAACGCCAGGCTATTCGTACCAGGCCGTGCAAACGGATCCCTTCGGCAGCAGCGTGTTGCCTCCGGGCCTGACGTTAACCCCGGCGGGATCGCTGAATGGCACTCCCACCACGAACGGAACATACAATTTCGGCGTGATTGTGACGGACAACGCCGGTGCAACCTCGGGCGCTACCTATTCACTGACTATCGGAACCGCGCCCACTATCACCACCCCATCGCCACTGCCGCCGGCCGCCGCGGGTTTCGGGTACCAGCAGACTATCAGCGCGACCGGAGGCACCGGGCCTTACACGTTTATATTCGTTGGCCAAGGACCCGCCGGGTTCACTCTGAGTCCTTCCGGGCTGCTGAGCGGGACTCCGGTGAATGCGGGAACGCTGCAGTTCAGCATTCAGGTCACCGACAGCGCCAACGCTAGCGCCACGAAGGCATTTCAGTTGCCCGTGTCGGCCGCGCCACCGCTGGTGGTTTCGCCGCTGGCCTTGAAATTCAACGCGCCGTCAAATGGAGATGCTCCGACGCCGCAAGAAATTTCCGTTGTATCGGGTAATGGATCGCCCGTGATGTTCACAGCCACGGTGGTGTCGTTGAGCGCCGGCCCGCCGCCCGTGTGGCTCAAGATCACTCCAGCCAACGGGACCACACCGGCACTGATCCTGGTTTCCGTGGATCAGAGCAAGGTTACGAGCGGTACCCTCAGCGCCATCGTGAGAATTGCGCCGGCGAACTCGGGTATTGCGCCCATCGACGTGGCCGTCAGTTTCACCACACAAATTCTGCCCGCCGTTTTGGATGTGTCGCCGGATCTGGTTCAATTCACGGCGCGGCCGCAGAGCGAGGGGCCTTTCGATCAGGCCTTCGTGTTGCGCAACGCGGGCAGCGGGACGCTGGGCTTCACGGTGACTTTCGATCCCGCGCCATGGGTGGTCAGCGTGACGCCAGCCATAGGTCTGGTGGGACCGAACGCGCCCGCGGTGGTAAGGCTGCGCGTGAACGGACAGGGGCTGAAGCCGGGTGGCTACCGGACCGTGCTGCACTTCAAGACACCCAGCGGACTCGTGAGAGATGTTCCAGTGACGCTGTTCCAATCTCCCGGAGGAGCCATGCTGGGGCTGGACGTCGTGGGAGCGCACTTCGATTCCCGCGTGGGCGCGCCGTTAGGGCTGGTTCAAAACATCAACGTCCTGGACGTGGGCGATACGGGTTCATCGCTTACCTGGTTTGCCGAGCAGGTAACCGGATCAAACTGGCTGACCCTCGGCACTCTGCGAGGCCTGTCCACGCCCGCCACACCGTCGGTACTGCCGCTGTCGATTTCGGCGGCGGGATCCCAGATGCCTCCCGGCAGTTATTACTCCTTGATCCGCATCACCGATAATCAAGCGCCGGACGCGCCCCAATATATCACCGTAGTGCTGAACCAGCAGCCGGCGAATGCGGCGATTGGACCAGCACTGGCGCCCGCGGGCCTGACGTTCGTTATCGGCGAAGCGACAGGGACCACGAAGACGTTTCAAGTTTACTCCACCACTCCGCAAGCGCCTTATCAAGTGGGCGCGCAGACCTTCGACGGAGCGAACTGGATCAGCGTGAATGCAACCGCCGGGGTTGCATCGCCCGCCGCGCCGGGTCAAGTCAAAGTGACCGTGAATCCGGCGGGCATGCCCGTGGGTGTGTATAAGGGACTGGTGACCGTGACGCTGGGGGGCATGGTGCGCAGTGAAGATATCACCATGCTGGTGCTGCCACCGTTGTCCCCAGTAGCGGGAATGGCGCCGAGTCCGGCCGCGGCCTGCGCTCCCGCCAAGATGGCGATCACCGGGACCATGCTGCCGGGGAATTTCCAGGTGCCCGCGAAGTGGCCCCACCCGCTGGTGATGCAGGTGAACGACGATTGCGGCGGGCTGGTATCCGGCGCATCGGTAACGGCGAACTTCTCAACCGGCGATTCGTCGCTGCCGCTGACGTCAAACAGCTCGCAGCCGGGAGTCTATTCGGCAACGTGGCAGCCGATTTCGGACGCTAGCGAGATGACTGTGACGGTGCAGGCGACCTCGGGAACTTTGCCGATGGCCACCGCGCAGTTCACGGGCACCGTGACGCCGAATACGGCGCCGGTACTCCCCAGGAACGGCACGGTGAACGCATTCTTCCGGCAAGCGCTAGGTCCGCTGGCGCCCGGATTGGTGGTGGAAATTTACGGCAGCGATATGGCCGGCGTCACCAAGGTTCCGGGCGTGGTGCCGCTGCCCACATTGATCCAGGGAACCGCAGTGTTCCTGGGAAGGAACCAGGCGCCGCTGTACTTCGTGAGTCCGGGGCAGTTGGACGTGGAAGTTCCGGCGGAGCTCAACCAGCCCGCCCAGGCAACGGTGGTGGTGAGCGCGAACGGCGCGCTTACGGTGCCGGTTACGGTGACGCTGAATCCGCTGTCCCCAGGGATCGCGGCGTTTCATCCCGACGAGCACATCATCGCGCAGCATGCCGACTTCTCGCTGATCGACGCGGCGCATCCCGCCAAACCGAACGAGATCATCTTGATGTATCTGGTGGGGCTCGGTGAAACGAGTCCAAAGGTGGCCAGCGGCCAGCCGGCGCCCGGTGTGGAACCCTTGGCTCGCGTGACGGAGGTACCCACGGTAACGGTGGATGGCGCTACGGCGAAGCTATTCTTCTTCGGCCAAACACCCGGTGCGGTGGGGCTGTATCAGATCAACTTCCAGGTTCCGTCGAATGCCAAGACGGGGGATCTGAACGTGATTGTGATGCAAGGAACCGCAACAGCGAATGTGGTGAAGCTGCCGGTGGCGCCGTAAGAGGAACGGATCAGGTTTCGGCGACGAAGACGGTCAACTCGTCGTCCTGAAATTTCCGGTATGGACTGATGCCGTTCTCTAGAGCGTATTTGGTGAGCGCAGCGGTGGTGCGCAGTCCCAGCTTGTCGCGGATGGCCATGCGGTGAAAGACCGCTGTCTTCACCGACAAATTGAGGGAGTTGGCGATTTCCTTGGCGGTATAGCCGTCGGCCACCAGCTGCAAGACCTCGCGTTGTCTCGAGGTCAGCTGCCGGGCGGTCAAGGGGGGGCCCGATTCCTTGGCCGCGAGTGCCGAAGGCTGTGGAATCAAATCCGTTACATAAGAAGCGCCGTTCAAAACTTGCCGGATCGCTTTCAGCAGTTCCGCCGTTCCACAGCGTTTCAGAATGAAGGCGGCGGCGCCGGCTCGGAGAGCTTCCTCGACATAAGCCGGCTCTTCACGGCCGGTCAGCACGACGATTTTGGTGCCGGCCGCGATCTTTCTCTGCCGCCGGGCCGCCTGGATAGCTCGCAAGGCCGGCAGGCCTGCGCCCAGCAGGATGACATCTGGCTGCGAGGCCTCGATTACATTCAGCAGATCCCGCCCGCAGGCCGCGATTTCGACAACTCGAAATTCGGACTCGAGCAGCTTCTGAAGACCTTCGGCCAGCAGCGTTTCGTCTTCAGCTATCAGAAGTCGTGTAATACCATCCATATCAAGGCTGTTGGACCATCAGGCCAACCAAACGTTTCAGTTTTGTTCAGGGTGGCGAGAGAAAAGCAGTGCAAGTCGTTGATTCGTAGTGATCCGACAACAGGATGTATTGTACCCCAGACGGGGCGGCGGCGAATCTCAGCCCCAGCAGATTCCTGATGGGTTTACCTTAGGCATGCCTTAAGTTACCCTAGGCGAACCGGGTGTCCCATAGGGGTTTCGTACCAGTCCTAGCTAGTACTTTTGGTTGCGGCGCTATTGAAACGAAACTGCCGCGAAGCTGACGATGCTTTCCGAGTCGATGTTCCATTGCTGGTACCGGCGCAGGGTCCCGCGAGCCTGGGGAACGGCCTTCAGGAAGGTGTAGAGGGGGGAGGAGCCGCACCATTTGAGGTCGTCGTGGTTTTCCTGGACCAGGTCCCAGAAGCCGGCGGGATCGGCGGCGGCGGCGCGTTCTATGCGAGCTTTGTCGCGGCGCGCGACTTCGGTCATTTCGCCCTGGTCCGCCAGCGCGGGCAGCGCGTCGCCATAGCGGCGTCCCATGTGCGCCATGTCGATCCCTAGCACCCAGAAAAGCTTGCCGGATTCGCGCGCGGCCAACTCGCCGAGGGATCCCAAAAAACCGCGGACGCCCTCATTGTCTTCCGGCACGCCGCCTTGATAGACGGAGTGCGCGAATGGGCCGCAGAGGATGGGGAGGATGCGGATATCCGGTCCGAACAAGTATTGGAGATAGACCACCTGAAATTCGATGGAGTGCTCGATCGCGTGGCAGTAATCCTCCATGCGCACCGCGCTGGGAGCGGCCTGGGCAAGGCGGTCCACCAGGGCGATGTCGGTAACGGCTTCTCCAAGAGGAGTGACGAACGGCTTGCGAGTCAGGCCGAAGCGCTCGGGCTCGCCGTAATGCGAGGTGCCCAGGATGACGAAGGTCCGGTCCTTGTACGCGGGACCGGCGGCGCTGTAAGCGTCGCGATAAGATTCCCATCCGCCGAACGGGCTGACGTGCGGCGCCGCGATACCGATGAGATTCCGTTCGGCATTCGGGGCCGCTCCATCCGCGGCGGGGCGCATGTATTCATCCCACTGCGCGCGGACTTCGCCGGGCTGCTCCGGATAGGCGGCGCCGGCGTGACTGGCCTCGCGCTTGGGGGAGGCAGTGAACGCCTGGATGCGCTCCTCCCTGATCCGGTTGAAATTCTCGTCTTCGAGGAAGCCGGAACTGCTGAGCGTATCGTACAAGTGCTTTTCCATCTCGCCGACCTGGATCTCGCCGGTGGCATGAACCAGGCTGGCGCGCAGGTCGAGCTCGGTCTGGACGCCGTCGAAGCAGGCCAGCGTTTCCACCAGGGGCGGCGGCACCAGGAGAACGCTATCGGAGAAGTGGAAGGGGTCGCGAATGAAGAGACCCGGCCGCTCGGGATCGGGAGAAGGCATGAAGTCCAGGCTAAGCCTCAAGCGCGGCAGGGGGCGAGACATTCTCTTAACTATCGCATGGGCGCGGATAAATGCGGATAAGATGAAAGCATGCAGAAGCTGAGTGAGCCGGATCTGAAAAATGCGTTGGCGGGGCTGCCGGGGTGGCAGGTTGCGGGCGGGAAGCTGCATCGCGAATACAAGTTCGCCGATTTCGTGCACGCCTTCGGCTTCATGACTACGGCGGCCCTCGGGATTGAAAAGATGAACCATCATCCGGAGTGGTTCAACGTCTACAACCAGGTCCGTGTGGATCTGACCACTCACGACGCGGGCGGGATTACGGCGAAGGATGTGGAACTGGCGGGCCTGCTGGACCGGACGGCGAAGAAGCTGCAATGAAAGCGGTCCTGTTTTTCGCCTTCGGGATCGCGCTGGCGGCGCAGGAAACGTTCACGGGGGGGGCCGCGATTGACGCGGCTCTCGAGAAGGCCGTACAGAGCGAGCTGGTTCCGGGCGCGGTGGTGATCATCGGGCACGAAGGCAAGGTGGTGTACCGGCAAGCATACGGGTCACGGGCGCTGCTGCCAAAGCGCGAGCCGATGACGGTACACACCGTCTTCGATGCGGCTTCGCTCACGAAGGTAGTGGCCACCACGTCGTGCCTGATGAAGCTGTTCGAGGATGGGAAGCTGCGGCTGAACGACCGCGTCACGGATTATCTGCCGGAGTTCCAGGGAGGCAAGAGCGAGATTACCATCCGCAACCTGATGACGCATTTTTCGGGGCTGCGTCCCGATCTGGATCTGAAGCCGGCCTGGAGCGGGTACGAAACCGGAATCGAGAAAGCGCTGACCGACCGGCCTGCCGGTCCGCCGGGTGTGCGGTTTGTGTATAGCGACATCAATTTCATTTTGCTAGGGGAGATTGTGCATCGCCTCAGCGGAAAGACGCTGAATGAGTACGCCAAGGAGGTGGTGTTCGAGCCTCTCGGAATGAAAGAGACGCGCTTCCTGCCGCACGCCTCGGAGGTCGGGCGGATTGCTCCCACCGAAATCGATGCGGCCAGCGGGCAGCCGATCCGAGGGGTGGTGCATGACGAGACCTCGCGCTTCATGGGTGGAGTGGCTGGACACGCGGGACTGTTCACAACCGCGGACGATCTGGCGAAGTTCGCGCAGATGCTGCTCGACGGCGGCGTGGCGCAAGGCAAGCGGATCTTCAGCGAAGCAACCATCCACAAATTCACGACGCCGCAATCGCCCGCCAATCAGCCCATCCTGCGAGGCCTGGGCTGGGACATCGATTCGCCCTTTTCGAGCAATCGAGGTGAGCTGTTCCCCATCGGCTCTTATGGGCACACGGGGTTCACGGGAACGTCGCTGTGGATCGATCCCTATAGCCACAGCTACGTCATACTGCTGGCGAACAGCGTGCATCCGCATCGCGGCAAGACTCTGGGTTCGCTGCGGGGACGCGTGGCCACCATTGCAGCCGCCGCGTTTGGGCTCAAGCTGCCGCGCATTCGTCTCACCGGATACAACGAGACCATCAATGGGCCAGGATTGAGCCGCGTGGTGGGACGCAACGGAGCGGTGCTCACAGGTCTGGATGTGCTTGCGAAAGACAATTTCGCCGCATTTCAGGGTAAAACGATCGGATTAATCACGAATCACACGGGCTTGAGCAGGGATGGCAAGCGCAATGTGGATTTAATGCTGGCCGCGGGCGTGAAAGTGACGGCTCTGTATTCCCCCGAGCACGGCTTGCAAGGCAAGGAAGACCAGTTGAATGTCGCCAATGCCCGCGATCCAGCCACGGGTCTGACGGTTTGGAGTTTGTACCACGGACCAACCCGGCGCATTACGCCGGAGATGCTCAAGGGAGTGGACGCGTTGGTGTTCGACATCCAGGACGTGGGAGCGCGCTTCTATACGTATTCCTGTACTTTGATTTCGAGCATGGAAGAGGCTGCGCGAGCGAGAGTGCCGTTCTATGTGCTGGACCGGCCGAATCCAATTACCGGGGTCCATGTGGAGGGACCCATGCTCGACAAGACGCTGGAATCCTTCGTGGGGTGTTTCGAGCTGCCGGTGCGACATGGGCTGACATTCGGCGAGCTGGCGAGCATGGTGAACGGCGAGCGCAAGCTGGGGGTGGATCTGCACGTGGCCGCGATGGAAGGGTGGGAGCGCGGCGACTGGTTCGATTCCACGGGATTGAAGTGGATCGATCCGTCGCCTAATATGCGGAGCTTGAACGCGGCGACGCTGTATCCGGGAGTCGCGATGCTGGAAGCATCGAAGAATTATTCGGTGGGACGGGGCACCGATGCGCCTTTTGAACAGGTGGGAGCAAGTTGGATTCATGGGCGCGAGCTGTCTACGTTTTTGAATGCGCGCATGATTCCTGGAGTACGCGTCTACGCCACTCACATGCAACCGGTCTCGGGACCTTTTCACGGGCAATCCATCGAAGGCGTGCGATTCGTGGTGACGGATCGCAACGCGCTGGACAGCACTCGCTTCGGGCTGGAACTGGGTTTCGCACTGGAGAAGCTATACCCTGGCAAGATTGACTGGGAAGTGGATCGATTCCTGATTGGCAATCGGGAAGTTCTGGACGCGGGAAAGAGCGGAGTGGATCCGCGAACTACTGTGGAGAAAATGCGGGAGCCGGTGGACGCGTTTTTGGAACGCCGCCGGAAATATCTGCTGTATGAAGAAGGCGGACGCCGCTGATCGCAGCGTCCGCCCCAACTCAGGCAGCAGCCTTAGACGCGGACTTGGCTTCAGTGCGGGGTTTATTTTTACTCCCGGGCGGGCGGCCTCGCCGTTTCGGTTCGGCCATCCAGGCCGGCGGCCGTCCGCGGCGTTTCCCGCGGCCTCGTGCCAGCCGTTCCAGGCTCAGGATCGCTTCTTCAATCTGCTCGCGCTCCTGACGCAATTCGGTCAACATCTTCGTAATATCCATTTTCTCTGTTCTCCCCAAATTTTCTGCTCCAGGCGTCTCAGATGGTCTGAAAGCGCCAGGAAGTCTATCCATGCAAAATGCGTATTATTAGAAGTCTTACTCATTTCCTGCTTGATAGCAAGCATCTTCTTGGAAATGACGTGCGCCAGCGGTCCACTGTTACGTCCCTTACGGGGTAAGGTACGCTGGCTTCTGTCAGGAATGTTAAAGAGATCCGGCGCGACGCTTCCAGGGGAAGTAGAACGGGACGCCGATGGCAATCAGCAGCAGTCCCAGCAGCGATTCGCGAGGTGACTTGAGTAACGTGGACACCACGATGCAAATGATGGCCGCCACGAACAATACCGGCACAAACGGATATCCCAACGTGCGATAAGGGCGCTCCAGCGCGGGCTGCTTGAAGCGCAGCACAATGACGGCGGCCGCAGCCATGCCGTATAGAATCACACTGGCAAAAATTACATATGTGTAAAGCTCATCGTATCGTCCGCTAAGCACCAGCACGGAGGCCCAAGCGGAGAGCGCCAGGATGGAGACGCTGGGCGTGCGATGTGTGGGATGCACTCGCGCCACGGACCGGAAGAACAGGCCGTCGCGGGCCATTGCGAAGGGCACGCGGGAGCCCGAGAGAATAGACCCGTTCAGCGCGGCGAAGATGGAGATCATGGCGGCGATGCTCACGGCGTTGGCTCCGCCCGCGCCCAGCACGCGGCGCATCATTTCGCTCGCCACCCGCTGATTTCCGGCGACGTCGGAAGCGGATAACACATAGAAGTACGCGAGATTGGCCAACAGGTAGATGGCGATTACGGCCAATGTGCCGACAATCAAGGCCAGCGGCAGGTTGCGCTGCGGGCGCTTGACCTCCGACGCCACCATGCTCACGTTATTCCATCCGTCATAGGCCCACAACGCAGCTACCAGCGCCGCAAAGAATCCGGCGATTCCTCCGGCCGCTGGAATCGCGGTATGGAAGTTACTGGCGTGGCCGGCGCTGCTGGCCAAGCCGAAGACGATAATGGCCGCAATAAGCCCCACCTTCAAGAGGGTGACAACCACCTGGACATTCCCACCTACTTTGACTCCCAGGTAATTAATCAACGCGAGGGTGGCGATGACTACGATAGCGAATAGCTGCGCATAGCGAATTTCAAGGGCGTGACCGCCGGGCAGGGGTATGGAGGCGACCACGTGTTCAAGCTCGGGAAGGAAATTGGCGACGTAGATAAAGAATCCGGCGGCCAGCGTGGCGATGGAGCCGCTCTTGGCCACCCACATCTGGGTCCAGCCGTAAAGATATCCCCAGAACGGTCCGTACGCTTCGCGCAGGTATACATATTCGCCGCCGGCCTGGGGTAGCGCGGCAGCGAGTTCCGCGTAACTCAGGGCGCCGAACAGGGTGAGCACTCCGCCAAAGATCCAGACGGCAAAAACCATGCCGGGCGATCCGACATTCTTTACCATCGGATTCGGCACCAGGAAAATGCCGCTCCCGATCACGGTGCCGACGACAATCGCGGCGGCGCTCCAGATTCCAAGGTCGCGCTTGAGATCGAACTGGGAGGGACTTGGGGCCGGCAAGCAGAAAGCATAACAGACCGGCTACTACGCCCGCCGTTCCGGAATGATTCGCGATGCGATCCAGCCCACCGTGAATGTCACCGAGGTGCCGATGAGCACGTACCACGTGAATGCAACATGAGTGAACGCCTTGACGCAAATCATGGTGACTAAGCCCGCGAGCATTCCGGCGATAGCGGCACGCTCCTGGACGCTTTGGGTCAGCAGCCCAAGCAAGAAGACGCCCAGCAACGAGCCATAGAGTATGGACGCGATGGAGAGTCCGGCCTCGAGTACCGATCCCCAGTTGCGGGCGACTAATCCAACCAGGAAGAGGATCGCGCCCCAAACGACAGTGGCCCAGCGGGCCAGTTTCAGGAACTGCGACTCCGACGTATTCGGGCGGCGGCGCGCGGCAAAGGGACGGTAGAAATCCATGATGGTGGTGGAGGCGAGGGCGTTTAGCGCGGCGCTGAGGTTGGACATTCCGGCGGCGAGAATGGCGGCAATCACGAGGCCCGCCGCGCCTGGCGGCAAGTTGCGCCAGATGAAGTCGGCGTAGATTCGATCGGCGGGATGCGGCGCAGGCAAGTTCGCATCGGAGTAGTGCACGAAGAGCATGACGCCGATGACCAGGAACAAGGTGAACTGAAAAAAGATGACAGCCCAGCTGGTGAACAGCGCTCTGCGGCTTTCGCGTTCATTGCGCGCGGCCAGAAGGCGCTGCACCATTAACTGTTCGGTGCCATGGCTGGCGGTGGTGAGGAAGCAGCCGCCGATGATTCCCGCCCAGAAGCTGTAATTGCGCGCGAAGAACGCCGCATCGAGAGCAAAGCGAAAATCGAAGACTTGGAACTTGCCCGCTGCGGAGCCCATGTCCCAGACGTGCGCCCAGCCCCCGGGGATCTGGTGCAGGATGACAAAGAAGCTGAGTCCGGCGCCCGCGACGTAGAGAAACATCTGAACAACGTCGGTCCAGATGACCGCGGTGAGGCCGCCTTCGAAGGTGTAGAAGAGCGTGAGGCAAACAATAACTGCGATGGACACCACTTCGCCGGTGCCGAGGACGATGGAGATGATGATGGAAATCGCAAAGACGCGCACGCCCTCGGCCAGCGCTCGCAGCAGCAGAAAAGTGCCCGCCGTCAGCTTGCGGATACGTTCGCCGAAACGGCGGCGCATGAGCTCATAGGCGGTGAACATTTCACCGCGGAAGTACTGCGGGAGGAACAGGCTGGAAATCACAATGCGGGCGAGCAGATAGCCGAACACAACCTGCAGAAACTCGAAATTCCCGTTGAACGACAGCGCCGGAGTACCGATCACGGTGAGTGTGCTGGTTTCGGCCGAGACAATGGAGAGGGCGATGGCCCACCAGGGAGCGCTGTGTCCGCCCAGGAAGTAATCCTTGAGGTTGCGCTGCGAACTTCGGAAGCGGGTTCCGAACCAGGTGATGGCCACCAGATACGCAAGAATCACCACAAGGTCTAACCAGCGCATGAGCTATAGGATAATGCCTGGGAGGGGGATTGCGAATGCGACTGCTGGTTTTCTGTTTGAGCGCTCTGGCGTTGAGCGCGGCCACGATACCTTCGGGAACCGAGATCAACGTGCGGCTGGGACAGACCTTGTCATCCGAGAAGAACCGTTCAGGCGACCGGTGGGACGGCACGCTGGCGGATAACGTAGTGGTGAATGGCCGGACTATTGCCCGCCGGGGCGCGCCGGTGCGTGGCCAAGTGGTGAATGCCGAGTCATCCGGGCGCCTGTCGCATCCCGGGAAGCTCGATCTGGAATTGACCTCGGTGAACGGGATCCGCGTATCCACCAGCGAAGTGCTGGAGCAGGGCGGGTCGCACAAAGGACGGAAC
>JALYHQ010000029.1 GCA_030776455.1 Acidobacteriota bacterium
ACGTTTGTAGGCCTCGTGTGCCTCCCGTTGGTCGGCCCCGCGGGTTCGAGACATCATCGGAAAGGAGACTCACCGCCCGATTACCTTCCCGCCGGCTTCAGGCTCATCCTTCGATGAGAATATGCTACGGACTCTTGTCTCACGCAAGATGAGCCTGAGCCGGGACCGGATTCTCATGTAAGATGAGCCTGAAGTCGGGGCTGATGCCGCGCCTTCCCGCCAGGTAACCTTCGGCGAAAGCGGCCATCTTTTCCGACAGGACCCCCTAAGTGTAGCCCGCGCTCTCATCACAAGAGCTTTGGCGACTTTCGGCGACGTGCTTGCGCGCGCGCTGTTTCTGAAGGAAACTGGACCGAGCGAGGATAGCCTCAAAATGATTCGTTTTTTGCTAATCCACCGGCGGTGGGGATCGAGCGTCGCTATTGCCGGACTGCCGGCCACCACGGTAATCTTGTTTGCTTTGCTGCCGGTTCAGGCGAAGCGCACGGTGGTCCCTGAAAAAGATATCCCCAGCACACTGATAGAGCAACTCGCGAGACTTGATCTGCTTGGATTGGGCGAGCTCCATGGCTCAGGCGCGGACCAGGAGCTCCGGATCAAAATCATTCACCACAAGGATTTCGCAAGGAAAGTACACAACGTCGTGATGGAAGGATTGAACTCCCTTCATCAGGAGGATCTCGACCGTTACGTCAGGGGCGAGGACGTCGCGAAAGAACGCATGCAGAGGGTCTGGCGCGACAGTACTCAGATCTTCGCCAGCCCGGCCATGCTGACCGCTTACGAACAGTTTCTCAAGGAAGTCCGCTTGGTGAACCAGAGCTTGCCGGACGATCTTAAGATCCGGGTCATCGGCGCGGACCCACCGATCGATTGGGTCAAAGTGAAAACTCGCGAAGATTTCGTACCAGTCTTGCGCAATCGGGTTGACTTTGGAGCGGAAGTGATCGCGCGCGAGGTGCTGCGCAAGCAAAAGAAGGCGCTCCTCGTTTTTGGCATGGGTCACTTCACGCGAAACCAGCAGATGAAGACCCCGAGTGGATTTGTTCCTTTGATTCCAACGATCGGCTGGCTGATCGACAAGGACTTCCCCGGCCGCCTCTATGTCGTGACGCCAAGCCGCGGCGGTGTATATCCAGACACCTCAAAGTTGGAAAGTCTAATCGGGGCGTCCGCGCTTCCCGTATTGCTGCGTCTCAAGGGAACCGCTTTCGGGGCACTGAACCCGAACGAGTTTATCCCTGCACACCCCTCGATCCTCCTGGGAGCTCCAGAGCCGCCGTTCCATCCTTTTCCGGACGGAATCGGGATGGCTGATGTGGCCGACGCGCTTATCTACCGTGGGAGAACTGTCGATGCACTCGTCTTGCCCGATCCCTCCTACGCGGCCGATACGGCCTACGCTACGGAGTTGCGGCGCCGGAGGCGTCTTGCGCCATAGCTCTCTCGTGACGCCATGGATTACCCCACCCGCTCATTTGGTAACTCCAGGCGCTATATCGGGAAACCTCGACCACGCTGGCCGTTTAGGACTGCGGCAGAGCCAATGACAGATCTCTGAAAGCGCCGGAGTGAGAATAGCGTGCCGGTCCGTCGCCGCGCGGAACGGTTAGCGGGTGATTGCCGCAGTGGTCGCAGGCATCTGTAGAGCGGTTGCCGCCTGCTAAGCGTCGACGCCAAGGCCCTGGCTTTTATTGGGAGGAGTGGGGAAAGACGCGCGGCTCACTTCCTTGCGAGATGGTCGTTGGCGGACCGGTTTGATGGCGACAGTGGTGACAACGTTATGCGCCGGGAGTACCACGTGAGCAGAATCGAAAGTGAAGCCAATGGAGGACTCGATCCCGGCCAGCATTGATTGTACATTCAAAACGTGCCTAGACCTGTCTCAGAAATTTTCTTTGGTTAGAAGAGCGAAGCTTGCCGCAGCTGAACGCCGGGCGGAGTCCATTCGCGCCAGCCCGACAGCAGTGGAAAATACAACGCCAGGCGCATTGGACGGCTTTCGCGCTGGGCCAGGAGCCGCGCGTACCTTTCCAACTGCGGCTGGTAGCGCAGCTTTTCATTGTCCAGGAACTCTTCCACCCCAGCGCCGGTGTGTGCGCTGGTTTTGTAGTCGATGATCCAGCGCGTTCCGTCCCGGTCGATGAAAGACCGGTCGATCACGGCCTGGTACAGCTTGCCGTCAATCAGGCCCGCCAGCGCCCATTCGGATTCGGCCTCATCGTGCGGGCTGAGAATCCAGCGAGCCTGGGGATCGCGCAGAACATGATCCAGCGCTTGTTCCACGCGCGCGGCGGTTCCATCGAGTTCCAGGGGCGGCACTCCGAGTCCCTTGAGCAAAGGGCGCACATCCGGCGGCTTCCACCCCTCCAGCCCTTCGCGCGCTATGCGGCTCAGCAGCTCATGCAGCACCGTCCCCGCGTGGCGCAGTGTATCGCCGGCCCAGTGGAACGATATTTCGACGGGCTCCACCGGCTCCAGCCGGCTCAGAGTCCACTTCACAGCGGGAGGCGGCGCCGGCAGTTTCCATGCGGCGGGCAAGCGGCGGATGGTTCGCATCGCGATCGCCGGCTCCGGCAACGGCGGCGCGGGTTTGGCATTTCGGAGGAAGACGCCTTCGAACGCAGGCCACAGGTGTTCAACAAATGACCCCTTCGCAGCTTTGTCTTGCGCCACTGCCAGCAGGTGGAGCTTCTCGCGCGCCCGCGTGACAGCCACATACAACAGCCGCGCCGTTTCTAGTTCCGTTTTGCGGCGTTCAATGCGCGTCAGGTAGTCGTAAATCTTGTCCTTCGGCTGGCCGACCCGTGAGATGGGCGCGAGCAAGAGCTCGCCCGAGTGCTCCAGCCACTGCAGCAGCGGCGCATCGTCTCGCTTGGGAAGATTGCCGAGCCCAGGCAGTATCACGGTGTCGAACTCCAGCCCTTTGGCCTTGTGGATCGTCATCAGCTGCAAATCGCCCGAAGCTTGCGGATCGGGCTGCGCGAATAGCGCTTCCACCTCCCGGCGCAGGTTTGCGAAGTCGGAAACATCCGAGCCCTCGTCCAGGCCTTCGATCAGATTGAAGTACGCCGCGGCATCGTCAAGCGCCGAATCGTCTGAAACGCACGCGGGACCGCCCAGCAAGAGCCAGCAGCCCTCCACCCATTCGCGCAAGGGACGCCGCCCGCGAGCCGCTACCGCCTGCTCCAGCACCGGCAGAATGCGGGCTATCCGCTCGGCGCCGTCGGGTGAGAGCAGCCGGTCCAGCCGAGGCAGCAGATCCCAGACCGCCGTCCAAGGCTCGCCCGCGGTGAGCGCCGCGAGATCGGCCAGCGAGAGCCCGCACCAGGGCGCGCGCAGAATCGCCAGCCACGACACGCGATCCGCCGGATGCAAAAGCGCGAATGTCAGCGCCATCAAATCTTGAATCACGGGACGGTCGCCGAGCTGGTCGATTTCGATGGCCTGAAAACGGATGCCGCGGCGCTTGAGCGCGGGAACCAGCTTTCCCAGATGCATGCGCGCGCGCACCAGCACGGCCGTTGTCCCGTTAGCCGGCCGTTCCAGAATTCCGACGATCCGCGCAGCTTCGTCCAGCGAATCGGTGGCGGCGTGGATCTCGACGGCGGGCGCATCCGGGCCGGCGGGACGCGCCGCACTGGATGCATGGAACGCCACCGCGCCGCTGTCGATGTCTTCCTCCTCCGGCAGCACGGCGGGAAACGTCGAGTTCACCCATTCCACAATTCCCGTCGTGGAGCGAAAATTCATCGCCAGCGCCAGCGGCTCCATCTTCACGCCGCCGATACCCTGCTCACGCGCCTTCAAGAACAGCCCGACTTCGGCCTGCCGGAAGCGATAAATGGACTGCATCGGATCGCCTACCAGAAAGAGCGTGCGTCCATCGCCGGGACTCCAGCCCGCGGTCAGCTTGCGCAGCAAATCGAACTGCGTGTAGGACGTGTCCTGAAACTCATCCACCAGCAAGTGCTGGATTCGATATCCCACGGCCAGACCGAGGTCCGTGGGATCCTCGGGCGATCCCAGCGCGCGCGCCGCCGAGAGCGACACCTCAGTGAAGTCCACGCGCCCGCGCTCGCGAAACACTACTTCGAGGTGAGCGACGGCCAGCATCAGCGCTTCAATGACAGCCTGCATCGCAGACCATTGCTGGTCTTCGAAACGTGCGTCGGGAAGCTCGCGAAAATCTCGCAGCGCTTCCAGCAGCGCGTTATCGCCCGCCACTCGCGCCAGTAGATTCTGGCAGCGCGTTTTGAGCGGATGGTTGGCCGGAAAGCCCATGCTTGTATCCACGCGCTTGCGAAAATCACCACCCTTCGTGAGCAGCAGATTGGCCACCGCCTGCCAGCGCGGGGCATCCGCGAGGGAAATTCCGGGCAGGCTGTCCCAACCCAGCAGCGCGGCGATATCATGCGCCACGGGCTCGCTGAAATGACGGCGCAGACGCTCCATTGAGGAGCTTACCAGGCCGCTTAGCGATTCTTCGAGCGCGGTGCGAACATGGGCAAGGTTGCGACCCGTGCCGGTATGGCGCAGCCACTGATCGCGCCGCTCCAGCATGCGCGCGATAAGCGTCTCGGCGCCGCCGAAATCATTGTCCAGATGCAGCAGCAGCGTGGAGATAGGACCCAGGCGGGCGGCGCGCTCTTCCTCCGCCACCAGGCTCAGCGTCGCGCGCGCGGCCTCGCGGTAAAGATCCTCGGGACGCTCAGTGACTTCCGGCTGGGAGCCGAAACGGGCCAGCCAGGGCATGCTGCGCGTGATGCCGGCGCAGAGCGCGTCGATGGTTTCGATGCGCAGGCGCGCGGGGTTGCGGGCAAGCTGCCAGCTGAGCTGCCGGTCGCGTTCCAGGACAGCCGAGGCCAGCGGTGTATCGCCCGCGCGCAGCGCGTTCAAAACCCGCGCGCGCATTTCGGAAGCGGCCTTGCGAGTGAATGTGATCGCGACCACCGCTTCCGGATATTCCACTTCGGCCAGCAAGCGCAAATAACGCCGGATCAGCAACTCGGTCTTGCCGGAGCCTGCCGGAGCCTGCACCAGGAACGACACGCTGGGGTCAAGCGCGCGGGCCCGGATGGCGTCATCGATCATCCGCTGCCTCTTTCACCCGGCACAGTGCATCCAGCTTGCAAAAATCGCAAGCGTTGGGCTTGGGATCCACCTCGGCATCGCCGGCCACAAAACGATCCGCCAGTTTCGCCAGAACACGACGCCACTCTTCAACCTGCTCGCTGAGCAAAAAGCCAGTGTCCAATTTCATGGGCTTGAAATGCGGCAACAGTCCCGGATCCGCCAGGATCCCGCGAAATCCGAGCGTGCCGGCCTGGATCTGCACCAGTGCCGCACCGGCCAGCGGCTCGAATGACCCGGCGCAGTAGAGCGGCAACTGCGGCTCATCGGGGCGATCGCCGGACCAGCCCCCAGTCTTGACCTCGCCGGTCTTGTAATCGAGCAAAATTCGGCGGCCGTCCTCGAGCTGGTCCACTCGATCCACGCGCGTGCGCAGACGCAAGCCGCCGATCTCGGCGACGCACTCGGTCTCCGGCGTCAGCACGGCGAATGGCGCGCGCGTCTTCTCAAGCTCAAGCCAATCGTGGAGCAGGCTCTCCAGACGGATTTGCTCCAGCGTGCGTCCTATTCCCGGTCCCAGCTGGTCCAGCGCCGTGCGTGCGCCGCGGGTAATCGCGTCGCGCAGTTCAAGTGGTGTCATCTCGAGCAAGCGGCGCTGATCGCCCAATTCTTTCCAGATCAATTCCAGCGTCTTGTGCAGCGCGGAGCCTTTCTCGCGCGGAGTGAGACCAGGCGACGATTCCTCCAGTGGCCGTGCTTCCAGCCGGTATCGTGCGAACGCGCGAAAGGGACACGCCGCCATGTCCCGCAGCAAAGAGGTCCCACCGCGCTGCGAGGATTCGGGATTTGCGACTGGACCGCGAGCGTCGCGCAGCGTCTCCAGCGCGTCGCGGCCCGCGGTCATGATTTGGGCAGTCCAGCCGCTCACGATGGATTCGTCCTCGCGCTGCCGCCAGTCGCTGGGCCACAGCGGCGTGGGCGCCAGTTCGCGATCCTGTTCCCGTCGCGGGCAGCTGAACAC
>JALYHQ010000030.1 GCA_030776455.1 Acidobacteriota bacterium
CGGGCCAGGGGGCCCGCCCTACATTAGCATCAGGAAGATGGGTATGGGGTTGCTTTGTTTTCCTGCGATGGTTAGCGATAGTGACTGTGGACCGGCGCCGACACTGTCGGGGATGCGCGCGTTTACCTGGTACAATCCCACGAATCCGGGCGCCTGTCCGCTATAGGTTACGGAAGCTTCCAGGGAGCCGAAGAACACGCGCGAAGGATTAACTGTCACACCCCCCGACAGCGGGCCGAGTCCGGTGCCGTAAATCTCGACGAATGCGCCGCGCTGCACGGCCGCGAACAGGCCTGGGGAGATCGCGAGCACCGGCACGCTTACTGGATCCGATACGCCCAGCGCGGTAGTGACCGATACCTGCGCGGTGTCGGCGTTCAGGCTCGCCGGGACCAGGAAGTTCACCTGCCGGTTGTTGGCGAAGAAGACGGTTGCGGGGATTCCGTCCACGGCCACAGTGGGGTCCAGCAAATTCGCGCCGAACAGCGTCGCAATGGACCCGGGCGAGATGCCCACGGCATAGGATGCGGCATTCACCACGCCGCCGGGCGCGACGAACGGGCGCGCCAGCGCGGAGACGGTCGCCGCGGGGCCGCCATCGACCGACACGGTCAAATCATTGAGCGGACCCGGCCCGGGTGTCCAGCGAAAGCGGACGGTCCCGGTCTGATCGGTGATGGCGGCGCCGGCGTCCAGCGATCCACCGGACGAGACCGTTGCTCTCACCGTCACGCCGGGATAAGGCAGGTCATTGAGATCGGACACGCGCAGCGCCACTGGTTCTGGCAGCGCCTGCCCGGGCGTTACGGCCTGGCGGTCGCCGCCGGCCACGGTGAGCCGCAGCTGTCCCGGACCGGCGACGTTTACCTTTGCGAAAGCGGTTTCATAAAGCGCCGCGTCCGCCGGCTGTGCGGTCAGCGTGTCCACGCCGGGCCGAACTCCGACGATGGAGAAAGAAGCCTGCGTAGCGCCCGCCGCGATGGTGACCGACTGCGGCGTGGATATTGCTCCCGTGTCGTTGCCGAGCAGAACGGTTTCCGCCGCCGCGGCCGGATTGTCCAGAGTAAGCGTCGCCATGGCGGACGCTCCGACTAGCACGCCCGCTGCAGGGAAAGCCGACAGGTGGAGCGCCTTGCGTAGCGTGGTCTCGGCGACGGCGCGAGAGGACGCGGCCCGCTGATAGAAGTCCTCGAACGCGCTTCTCAGGTTGTCCAGCTGGCTTAGTTGCGCTTGCGTGGGCGTGCCGCCGGCCGGGACCACCAGCAGGAATCCAAAGCGGAAACGCCGCTGGGCCACGGTGGAATCGGGCGTGCGCCGGCCCGCCACGCCGATAATCTCATCCACCGCGATATCGCGCCGAATGCCAGAAAATGGAACACCGGACTGCGGCGCGCGGCTGCCGTCAGGAATGCTGGGTGAGTTCGTCACCAGAAAAGTCGGTGGAACTTCCTCGGGCGCCCGAAACCCCATCAGATACTGATCCAGCGGCGCGTATCCTTCCGAAGTAGCTATTGTGAGAAATCGCGGCGCGGCGTTCGGCCCGTTGTCCTGAATTCGGTTTCCCTCGAGCAGCGACGCTTCCGAATTGAACAAGAAGCTCCAGTGCGCCAGCTGGCGTCCGAGCATGGGTTGCGCGCTGGGGGAGTTTGGATCGCGCACGCTTACGTAGGCCAGAAAGAGGTGTCCGGTCTCATGCCCCAGCACGGTGAGCGATGTGTCATGGCTGATGGCGCGGCCCGGCACGATGGCGTTGGGGTCGGCGGGATACTGATCCAGCGTGCCCATGTTGAGCACCGCCTGCAAGCGGCGGGGCGAACCGTACTGCTGCCCGGTATCGAGGATCTGGTCTCCGTAACCGGTTCGCTGGTTGCGCACCGTGACTTCATACGCCAGCGCGCCGGGGGCCGCCGGAAGGCCGTCCACGTTGTAAATCACCAGATAATCGTAAGCGTCGTCGTGCGTCTGGTAGAACTTCTGAGCGGCAGTGACGGTGTCGATGGAGTCCGTGCCGCTGAATCGCTCGCCCACCGCCGCCGTGAATTCCTGCGAGCTTCCGGCGGTGAAGGAAAGCACCGAGCTGCCGCCGCGAAGCTCGCCGGGCGCCATCCCCACCACGGCATCCGTGGCGCTGATCCCGTTCCAGGACATCTCGACGCGGCCGCCGGGATACAATCGCACTTGAAAGGTCTGGGCGCTGCCGATTCCGGAGGCGGTGTACACCGGCACCGCGGCCCAAGTCACGACGAAGCGCGTGGGGTCGGCGGTAATCAGAACGCCGCGCTGCGAGCGCGAAGAGTCCAGATCGGAAAAAAGCGGAGCGATGCGCGGAGGTCCCGCCGTGAAGCGTCCTAATGACCGGTCGCTCGACGCGGAATCGCCGGCGCCGAAGGTCAAGTTGCCGTCGGAGTTGATGTATACCTGCCGCCACGTGACGCCGAAAAACGGAAACGGGAAGGGCAGCACGGATGTGCGGGAGTCGTCATCCTTCAAATCGATTTTGACTCCGGCCGCAGCCGCCGCATCGTCGTATCCGGGCCCGGAAAGATCAAACCGGTAGCCCGCCGAGGTGGGCCGGAACGCCAACGTTTTCTGGTCGAGATCGAAGGGATTGCGGCGCGCCACCACACCGTCCGCATCGTCGATCAACGCAATTTGCCCGGCATCTCGCGCCGCCGCCACCGCTTGCGCGGCGGGCCGGTAACGCATCGCCTGGCGGTGCAGGAACAACTCCTCCCGGCTTCGTTCGGCATGCGTTCCGCAGGCCACCGGGTCCTGGCGGGCGGCGGCGATATACGCAAATAAGCTGAAAACGACCAGCAACTTACGCATGAACCCATTGTAGTCACGGCCGAATGCTCTCTGGCCGTTCACCGGGCACGAATCCTCTAAAGCCCTCGCCGTGGCGTGCCGATTTGATCAGTAAGGATGGTCATTCCTTCTACCGTCGACGAGATCAATGAGCTGAAGGGACAATTCCTTGCCAGCCTGAACCATGAGATCCGCACACCTTTGAGCGGTATTCTCGGCATGGTGGATTTGCTGCTGGAGACCGAATTAACCGAGGAGCAGAAGGAATATGCCGGGTCAGCGCGGCAATGCGCGGAGAGCCTGCTCGAGATCGTCAGCGTAACACTGGAATTCTCGGCGCTCCTGGCCCACCAGGTGACGCTGGAGGAAGGCGAGTTCCGAGTGCGCGGCACGCTGAAGAACCTGGTGGCGGAACTCTTGCCGAAAGCGGAAGCCAAAGGGCTGAGGCTGCTGGCAACTTGTGACGATGACGTCCCCGAGGTTTTGGTGGGCGATGAGTTGCGGCTGCATCACTTGTTGGGGCATCTGGCGAACAACGCTATCAAATTCACCAGCCAGGGTGAGGTGGAATTGCGGGCCTCCGGCTCCATAGCGAATCGCGTCTGCAGGCTACAGCTTCAGGTTCGCGACACCGGCATCGGCATTGCGCCGGAAAAACTAGCCTCCATCTTTCAATCGTTCCGCCAGTTGGAATCGGGCCTGGCGCGGAGCTACCCGGGACTTGGTCTGGGCCTCGCCATCTCAGATAAGCTCACCGCGCTGATGGGCGGCGAGCTGTTGGTGAAGAGCGAGCCCGGAGCAGGCAGCACCTTCACAGCCAACATCCCGCTGCGCCTCGCCAAGGCTCCGTCGCGAGAAGATTACCGGATCCTGCTGGTGGACGACAATGCCATCGCGCAGACCGTCGCCAGCCACATGCTGCGCCGCCAATCCTTCCAGGTGGATTGCGTCGGGAGCGGCAAGGCCGCCCTGGAGGCGGCTGGAAACGCGCATTACGACCTGATCCTGATGGATCTGCAAATGCCGGGTATGGATGGCCTCGAAACAGCCAGCCGCCTGCGGGAGATGGACGGTTACCAGCGAATCCCCATCGTTGCGCTGACCGCCAACTGCTCCGGTGATTTCCAGGCCGCCTGCGGCAAGCATGGTATGCAGGCCTTCTTGTCCAAGCCGGTGCGGCCGGCTGAGCTTTTGAAAACCGTTGAAGAGCAACTGTCGGCCTGTGGGGCGAGTTAAGCGCTACAAGCCCCAGTTCAAGGTTTTCATCCATTCGTACAAAAAAGTTTTCTGGCCTTCGCGGGATTTCCACCAGGATGCCGGGTCGAAGTTACGATCCGGGGCCGCGACGATGTGGATTTCCATGCCGCCTGCTTGTGCGCGGAAGATGCGGCCGGCGCGGCGCGTGTGGAAATTGCTGGTGACCACGTCCACGCGCTGGGCTCCCCGGCGGCGCAGCTCGGCGAGAAGCACGGCCGCTTCGGCGGCGGTGGAACGGGCGTCATTGGGAACGGCCGCGAAGTATGACGTCGGGTATCCACGCTGTACCGCGAAAGGAATGGCGAGATCCGATTCGTGCGCTCCGTACACGTCGCCGGGTCCACTGACAAGCGCCTGGCGGGCGTAGCCTTGCCGCACCAGTTCGGCGGCTTTGAGAATGCGGTTGCCGGTGAAATCGCCGGCGAGCACCACGATGTAATCGGCGGGCGCGGGGGGCCCGGCTTGTACCAGGAACCCACCCAGTGCCGCCAGCCATACCGAGCGCGCGAAGATCAGGAACAAGGCCAGAGCGATGGCCAGAATCCACGCAACTCGGCGGCGGCGGATCTACTTGTCCTCGGATGAGGTCTTTTGATCCAGATGGCCGACGGTCTTGAGACGCTGGAACATGCGCTCGATTTCGGCTTCGTCTTCAGAAAGCAGCAGTGGGGCTCGAAGCGCCGGCTTGCGCGATTCCACGGGAGGCGCGATGGGAACCGGCGGCTCGCCCCAGAACTGGCGGTACGGCACGCCATCGATCAGGGCTTCGCGCGCGAAGCGGCGCAGGTGCCGCAGCAGGCTGGCGGCAGCGTCGTGATCGCCGGCATAGATCAGCAACTGGCGGCGTTTATCGGTGAGCGTCAGCCGGACGATCAGCGGCGCGGCCGAACTGCGATCCAGGCGGCGAACGTGATTCCAAGGAATGGTCTTGCGTCCGATCTTCAGGTGCTTCTCGTGAATCTCCACCACGGGCTGTAATCCGAGGTAGAGCACCAGAAGCGCGCTGGCGAGCGCAAGCGCCACCGCGGCCCAGGCCCACGGACGGCCCCACGTGAGCGCGATCCAGGTGGAGAGCAGGGTGAGGCCGCTGGCCGTAATTCCAGCCCACAGATAATGCGTAGGCGCGCGGTAGCGGCTGATGGGCTCAGGCACAACTTAAGCCTAACCCCATGCGCAGCCCGCGTCAATTGTCCGCTGTGCGCAATAACTGTATGCCTTTCCAGGCGTAATGAAGTCCGCTCCACAGTGTGGCGGCGAGCATGAGCCACAAGGCCGCCGGAGAGAGTCCGCCGTCGGCGCCGATGCGCGCCAGCATGACTCCGGCAGCGGCGACTATTTGCAGGAAGGTGCTGATCTTGCCCCAAACGCTGGGGGGAAACTGGCGGTAGCGGGTGAAGAGGAAGCCCCAGGCGGCCATGCCGAGAATCAGCAGATCGCGCCCAAAGACGATACCGACCATCCACCAGGGCATCGCCCCGGCGGCGCCGAGCGAGAAGTAAATGGTCACGAGCAGTGCTTTGTCGGTGAGCGGATCGAAGTAAGCGCCGGTCTGGGTTCCGGATCCAAGCCGCCGGGCGAGGAAACCGTCGGCGATATCGGTGAGTCCGGCAAGCACGAACAGGATGAAGGCCCGGCCATAGTGGCCCTTGGAGATGGTGACGGCGACCACCGGCGTCATTAGCAGGCGCAGCAGGGTGACGAGGTTGGGGAGGTTGATCAAAAGACTAAACTAGCAGCATTGTCCCGGTGATCCCTAGGGCGAATCGCCTGGCGGCTAAACTTTTCCGGTTTAGGACCGATAGTAAGGTCAGTATGCAACCAGACGCCGTTCTATGGCTCCTGCTACCGGTCTTTATCGCGGCCGGCTCCGCGCTTCTCGCGTACTATGTGATGAGCGCCAAACTGGAAGTAGCGGTCTCGCGCGAGCGCGAAGATCTGGCTGAGGCTCGCGCCGAAACGCGCACCGCCAAGAGCACCATGGAGGAGCGCATAAAGGCCACCGAACAGGAAGCTCGCCGCAAGGCTCTGGATGAGTTCATGCAGGATTTCCGCGTGGAAGAGCGGCATTACTTCCGCGAGAACCGGTCAGAGTCCATGCAGAAGCGGCTGATGGTGCTGCAGGAGAGGCTGTACTTCCGGAACCTCCCGCTATCGAACTGGGTGGAGCATGAAATGGTAGTGGAAGAGAGCCACGGCGACTTACAGCGCGGCGATGTCCAGAGGCTGGCCCAGACTTCCTCGATCTTCACCACGCGGCAACTCCCGCAGGAGCAGGACGCCCCGCGGCCCAGGTTGCAGCCAGCGGCCCAGGCTTACGGGGATTAGCGCGGCCCTGGCAGGCGAAAGCGCCTGCCCCACATTACAGCTCTCATGTCAACCTAACGGGGACTCATCCGTCCAAGAAGTATGATGGGCGTGATGGCGGAGCCGATCGATACGGCCCAACCACTTACGGAAAGCACCCGTGATTTTGGCGCCTGGATGGCGGCCGAGCAGAGGCGCGTCTTCCTGCTGTGCCGGCGCCTGCTGCAGGATCCGGAAGATGCCGACGCTGCTACCCAGGATACCTTCCTGAAAGCATGGCAGGCACTTAACCGCAAGGGTTCAAATGACTTACAGGATCCGGGCAAGTGGCTGACCCGGATTGCCGTGAATACCTGTCTCGACCGGTTGCGATCCCGCCGGTGGCAGTTCTGGCGGAGGCGGCCGGAACCGGAAAACGAAGCCACTATCCTGGCGATGACGCGCGACGCGACGCCGGATGCCGAGGATCGGATCTTCGCCGGCCAGATCGCCGGGCGGCTGGCGAGCGCCGTTGAGAAGTTGAGCGCCCGGCAGCGGGCGGTATTCACGCTGCGGCATTATGAAGATCGCAGCCTGGCGGAGATCGCCGAAGTGCTGCGGTTGGATGTGGGCACGGTGAAGATGCACCTGTTCCGGGCCATCGCCAGACTGCGCGGGGAGCTGCACGAATTGTATTTTGGAGAAGAGAAGCGATGAAGCACTGGACCCCGGACGAATTCACGCAGTGGTTGTACGGACTTCGTCCGTCGGATACGCACCTGGGCGAATGCGCGCAATGCGGCGCCGAAGCACGCCGTTTGACGGACCGCAGGCAGGCGCTGGCGGAGGCATCCGCGGAGGAAGAAGTTTCCGCGGAGCTGCTGGCGGCGCAGCGGCGCGGCGTGTACCAGCGGCTGGGGCAGTCGCCGGTGGCTTGGATGCCGCGGCTGCAGGCGGCCGTGCTGGCGCTGGTGATCGTGGTGGTGGCATTGACGTTCGGGTTGCGAGGCACGCGGACTCCGGCCGGCCTGGGTGCTCCCGCGGACGACCAGCTTTTTTCGGATCTGGCCGGCATTGAGCAATCCAGCGAGCCGCGTGCCGCCAAGCCAATTCACAACCTGTTCGAGGAATAATATCAAGGCATGCTCCGTTCTCTAGCTCTGGGTCTGATATTCGCCTGCGCGCTGCCGGCACAGATGCCGCGCGGCCAATACGCGTGGTGGAACAGTCCCGTGGTGCAGGACCTCAAGCTGAGCGATGCCCAGCGGCAGCAGATCCGGCTCACAGTGAAGGATTTTCGGTTCCGGCTGCTGGACATTCGCGCGCGGATGGAGAAGGCCGAGAACGACCTGGAAGCGCTGTTCAATCAGGAGCCGGTAGACACTCCGAAAGCCAATGAAGCCATAGACCGGCTGGCTTCCACGCGGGCTGAACTGACCCGCGCTCTTTCGCAGATGAGCTTGAAGCTGCGCAGTCTGCTGAATGCGCAGCAGTGGCAGCAGCTGCAGGACTACCAGACGCGGAATCCGCGGCGGCGTTAGCACTGCCGGCTCAGGACGCGTTACCTGGGCAGGAAGTTTCGAAGCTCAGGATATGTCTGCTGCGCGAATTCGACCCCCTTATCGGTTCCTCCGGCGGGCCAAGTGATTACGCGCACCAAGGCGGTATCGGTGCGGTGCTCGCGGGCAGCGTCGGCAACCAGCCAGAGCTTGGCGGACCATTCGCCGGCAATCACGCGATGGGGCGTCTGATACCAGTAGAGAACCACGGCGCGCTCGGCACCCTTGGTGACAAGGTAGCGATTGACAGTGATGTCGCCCGCCGCGGTGTTGAGGGTGATCTCGCCGGTGGTCTCGGGGGTCCAGCCGGCGGCCGGCAGGCAGACCTTGGGTGAGTGCGGCTGGCGGGCTCCGCCGCGCTGGGTCTGGAACCAGGCTACGAATAAGCTGGCGGCCGATCCAGTGGGCGTGTGGATGAAAGTTTCGCTCAATACGCGGTCGGCGCCGAGCTCGCGGGAGACGTCTTCGGCAATGGGATCCTCGCGCAGCAGCTTCCACGAGCCGAACTCGCGCGGGAATCGCGAAAATTCGGGTGGCGTGGGAGGATGCTCGCTGCCCGCCGACGCGTGAACCAGCAGGATCTGGGCGATCACGAAGACCGGGGCCAGCGCCCAGCGCAACTCAAGACTGGTAATGGCCATATACCTTGTTCAACAATTTTTGCAGCAGTGCCAGGGTCGCAAGGCAGAACACAAACAAGAGCCAGCCGGAGACGGCGTGGGGAGTGCCCGCATCCAGCGCCGGCATCCAGCCCGAGGCCGCCACTCGAATGGCATTGGCCACAATTGCGAGCGGGACAGCGGCCGCCAGCAGAGCCACGCGCATCCACGGCTTTACGCCTGCCAGGTAGGCGAACACTACCGCCATGAAACCGAGCGACAGAAGGTAGCGGATTCCGTTGCAGGCTTCGGCGACGAAGATCCGATGACCGCCGACGTCCAGGATATTGCCTTCGCGGATGACGCCGATGCGGGCAGCGGTCAAGATGCCGGCGGCCATCTTGCTGGCGATCAACTGCAAAGGCAGCGTGGCGAGATTATAGACCACGGCCAGCTTCGGCAGCATGAAAAGGACCAGCAGGAGCGGGAAAGCCCACGCTCGCAACAGGGGCAGGCCGCCGAAGCAAAGCACGGCTCCGGTCACCGAGATTAGAAACGCCAGCGAGCCCGCGAACAGTCCGGCTCCCAGGGCCGACGCGACTTGGAGAACTGCGCCCGCGGCGAGCAGCACCAGGCCCCAGGCACTGGGCCGCGGAGGCAGCGTCCGCCAGCGGGAGCGCTCCCTCCAGACAATCCAGAAGATCACCATGGGCACCAGGAATCCGTGCGACATATCCTCGTCGGTGGACCATTGCTGGAACATCCCGCGAAGTACGGACGCATAGCAGACCGCCAGTGTGACGGCGGTAGCGCAAATGTAAAGAGTCTGCCTCAGCCTTTCTTGAGCCTCGCCAGTAACCATTCTCGGGCCTGGAAGAGCAGGGTGCAACCGAGACCGATGGCGACGAGGATTACAGATGAAGGAGCAGGCACGCCAGAGGGTTGTCCTCCCGGTGGGGGCGGAGGCGGGGCGTTAATACTCGTCGGGCCCGTGACATTATTGGTGTCCAACGTGACGGCGCCATTACGCGCCAGGGCCCGGCCGAGCGTAGTGGCGCCGGTAGTGATTGTGATCGACGTGAGTGCCAGAATGTTTCCTTGAAAGGTAGAGCCGGTGCCGATTGTAGCCGAGGCGCCGACCTGCCAGAAAACATTCGCAGCCGATGCGCCGTTGATCAAGATCACATGGCTGGCGGACGCGGTGGTGAGAGCGGACCCTACCTGGAAAATGAACACGGCGTTCGGAGTGCCTTGGCCGTCGAGAACCAGGCTTCCCGTGATCATCAGTGAAGAAGTGGATTTGTAGACGCCAGGAAACAGCGTTTGCCCACCTATATCTCCCGAAACCGTAGTTGGTAATGTTCGTCCAGCGGCGTCGTTATACGCGGTGGTCAAATCGTTTTGCGCTTGCATCGCGGCGGAATCGTTTACGTGGATTGCGCCGCCCACCACGGTTCCAGGCGGAAATCCAGTTACGGCCGAGCCCGGAGTAAGTCCGAGATCCCCGGAGACAACCGTGGGCCCGGTGTTGGTGATCGTGCTGCCGGCCAAGACCGAAAAAGTGGAGGCGTTGCCTAGAGGTACCGGCAGCGGGTTCGCCGCGTGCAGGCCAACCGCCAATATCGCGCAAGATAGAATTGCGCCGGGCTTTATCATGAACCGACCTCCGTCTTTTCTTCACGCCTGGCGGCTAGGCCAAGCGATTAATTCTACACCTATTAAGGGTTTTGGTCAATGAATTACTGATGTAGTCATTTCACTGACGGTGTCTCACTCGCCGGAACTACGCTTACTTGGCCCAACTCGGGACCACATAGGCGTAGAACACCACCACCAGTCCGATGATGGAAGCCAGCAGGATGCTGTGGCGCAGGGTGAAGCGGAATAGCCTGGCTTCGTCGTCCGGTTTCATGCCGGTGGCGGCCGCGGCCACGGCGATGCTTTGCAGGCTGATCATCTTTCCCATCACGCCGCCGCTGGAATTGGACGCGGCCATCAGCGCGGGATTGAGGTGGAGGCTGTTGGCAGTGACCACCTGAAGATTTCCGAACAGTGCGTTGGCGGACGTATCGCTGCCGGTGAGAAAGACCCCGAGCCAGCCGAGCAACGCGCTGAAGAAGGGAAACATCACGCCGGTGGCCGCGAACGCCAGACCGAGAGTCGCGGTTGCGCCCGAATAGTTCATCAAATAGGCGAGCCCCAGCACGGCAGCGATGGTGACCATGGAGAAGAACAGTTGTTTGGCGGTGCTGCCGACAATGCGCACGAAGCGCAGGGGCGAAACGCGGAGCACGGCAGCCGCGGCCATGGATGCGAACATGCAGCCCGTTCCGGCCGCCGAGAGCAGATTCAGCGTGTATTTCGCGGCGTACGGCGAAGGCTTGGCCACCACCGGGGCGACCCGCTCCACGTGATTGTGCAGGCCCGGCCAGTCGACCATCCAGGTGGCATGGTTGAGCCAGCTTTTTACGGCATCGAGTCCCCACAGGGACACGAAAATCACCAGCAGTCCGTAGGGGGCCCAGGCCCACAGGATCTCACCGGTGGTGTGCCGCGGGGGCGCGGGATGGGTAACCTCCACCGGATCCTTCGGCCGCCAGAAGCGCAGCAGGACAAGCAGTGAAACAATGGCCGCGATGGACGCCAGAATATCGGTGAGATAGGGCCCGACAAAATTAGACACCAGGAACTGAGTGCCGGCGAAGGACGCGCCGCAGACCAGCGCGCCTGGAAGCACCGCGCGCAAGGCTTTCCAGCCGCCCATCACCATGACGAGATAAGAAGGAATGAAAAGCGACACGGGGGCG
>JALYHQ010000031.1 GCA_030776455.1 Acidobacteriota bacterium
GTCCTGCGTATGCACCTTGCGCCCGCGGATGAGCTTCAGAATCTGGCCCTGGCGGAAGCTCTTGTTCATAGCTTCTTCAACCGGGACTCGGCTTCCTCCAGCGCGCGCGCCACTTCAGCGGGTCCCGTGCCGCCGCGCAGTTCGCGGGTCTTCATGCCTTCCGCGGGATCCAGCAAGCGGGCCATCTCGGGACGAAATTCAGGCGCGAACTTCGCCAGCGATTCAGCATTCCAGTCCGACGGCTGCTTGCCCTGCTGAACGCTCTCGAGCACCAGCCTGCCTGCAATCTGATGCGCGCGGTGGAATGGAACACCGGAGCGGGCGAGGCCCTCGGCCAGATCCGTGGCCACTGCCCAGCTCTGTTCGGCCGCGGCGCGCGGGACCGCCGGATTCAGGCGCGCGGAGCGGATTACGGCTTCCGTCATCTCCAGCGATCCGGAAAGTTGATCGGCGGCTATGAAGAGCGGCTCTTTGTCCTCCTGCATGTCGCGATTGTACGTAGTGGGCAGGCCTTTCATGGTGACGTACAACGCGGTGAATTCTCCAAACACACGGCCGGTCTTGCCGCGGACCAGCTCGAGCGAATCGGGATTTTTCTTCTGCGGCATCAGGCTTGATCCGCTGGTGACCTGATCGGCCAGCTCGAGCCAGCCGTACTCTTCGCCTGAGTAGAGAATCCAGTCTTCCGCAAAGCGGCTCAGGTGCAGCATGGTGGTGGACGCGGCGTACAGAAAATCGAGGACGAAGTCGCGATCGGCGGTGGCATCCATGCTGTTGTTCGTGACGGCGGAGAAACCGAGCTGCCGCGCGATGGCTTCCCGATCGAACGGAAAGCCGCTGCCCGCGAGCGCGCCGGAGCCCAGCGGCATGCGATCCACCCGGCCGCGTGCTTCGGTGAAACGCTCATCGTCGCGCAGGAACATCTCGAAGTAAGCCAGAAGGTAGTGCGGCCAGAGCACCGGCTGGGCGCGGCGCGTGTGCGTGTAGCCGGGAATAATCGCATCCGGATACTTGCGCGCGCACTCCAGCAGTGCGTTCATCAGGCCGGCAAGGCGCTGGCGCGCGGCGTCGATCTCCTCGCGGAGCCACAGACGAATGTCGAGTGAAACCTGATCATTGCGGCTGCGCCCGGTATGAATCTTTTCGGCCAGCGGTCCGGCGCGCTCGCCCAGCTTGCGGATCACCAGCGTGTGGACGTCCTCGTCTGTTGCGCCGTCAAAGAAGCCCGGCTGTTTGGCATCGGCGCGAATCTGCTCGAACGCCTCCACCAGGCGGCCGGCCTCTTCTTTCGTGAGAATTCCGACCTGCGCCAGCGCGCGCGACCAGGCTTGCGACCCGCGGCAATCGGCGTCCAGAAGGCGGCGGTCAAATGCCAGCGAGCCGGAGAATCGCTCGAAGATCTCCGATGGTTCGCCGGTGAATCGGCCGCCCCAGAGTTTCATTTTGCTTTGCCGGCGCGAGCGGCGGCGGCCGTGGCTCGCACTTGAATGGGCAGGCCGACAAGGTTGATGAAGCCGCGCGCGTCCTTTTGATCGTATTCCGCGCCCATGGTGAAACTGGCGATGTTGAGCGAGTAAAGCGAGTACGGCGACTTGCGGCTCACCGGCTCCAGATTACTCTTGTACATTCGCAGCGTGACTTCGCCCGTGGTGGTGCGGCTCACCGATTCGAAGAACTGGTCGAGCGCCTCGCGAAGAGGCGTGAACCAGAAGCCGTTGTAGACCATCTCCGCGTAGTCCAGCGCCAGCTTTTGCTTGTAGTGAAGCATGCTCTTATCCAGCGTAAGCGCTTCGAGCTCGCGCAGCGCCGCCAGGATGAGCGTGCCGCCGGGCGTTTCGTAGCAGCCGCGCGATTTCATTCCGACGAAGCGATTCTCCACCAGATCGATGCGCCCAATACCGTGCTCGCCGCCGATCTTGTTGAGGGTTTCCAGCAGTGCGACGGCGGAATCGTAGCGCTTTCCGTTGACCGAAACCGGCGTAGCTTGCTCAAAGCCGATAGTGACTTCGGCGGCTTTATCGGGAGCCTCGCGCGGGCTCTTGGTGAGCATCCAGACGCCGTCGGACGCCGCATTGGCCGGATCTTCCAGTTCGCCGCCCTCGTGCGAGATATGCCAGATGTTGCGGTCGCGGCTGTAGATCTTGGTGGTGGTCTGCGAGATCGGGACGTTGTGCTTGCTCGCGTACTCGATGGCATCCTCGCGCGAGATGATGTCCCATTCGCGCCACGGTGCGATAACCGGGAGATGCGGCGCCAGCGCTTTGTAGGTCAGCTCGAAACGGACCTGGTCATTGCCTTTTCCGGTGCAGCCATGGGACAACGCGTCGCATCCGGTGGCGAGAGCGACTTCCACCTGGCGCTTCGCAAGCAACGGGCGGGCGATGGACGTGCCCAGCAGGTACTTGTGCTCATAGACCGCGCCGGATCGGACCATCGGCCAGAGATAATCGCGCACGAACTCCTCGCGCATGTCGGCGATGTGGACTTCCGAAGCGCCAGTCTTGCGGGCCTTTTCCTCCAGGCCCTTCAACTCATCCTCGCCCTGGCCGATGTCGCCGCATACCGCGACTACTTCACACTGATAATGCTCCTTGAGCCAGGGAATGATGATGGAGGTATCGAGTCCGCCCGAGTAGGCGAGCGCCACTTTGTGGGGTTTATTCATAAATTTGGATGGCCGCCGCCGCGCCGGCTTACAGCAACATCAGCAGCAGCGCCTTCTGCACGTGGAGGCGGTTCTCGGCTTGATCGAACACCACGCTGCGTTCGGATTCAATCACCGCATCGGTGACTTCTTCGCCGCGCTTGGCCGGCAGGCAATGCAGGAACACCGCATCGGGCCGGGCCTGGGCGAACAGAGTCTGGTTGACTTGATGATTCGCGAAATCCTTGAGCCGGCGATCGCGATCGCTTTCCTGACCCATGCTGGCCCACACATCCGTATAGACCGCGTGCGCCCCAGCCACGGCTTCCGAAGGATCGGTGGTGATGGTAAGCTCGCTGCCGGAAGACATAGCCAGCGCGTGCGCCTGCTGGACGATTCCGGCGTCGGGACCATACTCGGGCGGCGTGGCGAGCGCAAAATCGAGACCGAGCCGCGCGGCGCACAGCATCAGCGAATGAGCGACGTTATTACCATCGCCCACGAACGCCAGCTTACGCCCGCGCAGATCGCCGAACTGTTCTTCCAGCGTGAGCATGTCGGCCAGCGCCTGGCAGGGATGATACATGTCGCTGAGTGCGTTGATCACCGGGACGCCCGCCCATTCGGCCAGCGAGTCGATGGTCTGCTGCGAAAAAGTGCGCGCCACGATTCCGTTGGTCCAGCGCTCGAGGTTGCGCGCAATATCCTTAACAGGCTCGCGGGCCCCGATGGGTCCATCAACGGTGACGGCATCGCCGCCCAGTTGCTTGATGGCGAGCTCGAAAGTAAGCCGGGTGCGTAAGGACGGCTTTTCGAACAGCAGCGCCAAATACCGCCCGCTCAAGGCCTTGGAATAACGCCCTGGGTTGGTTTTGACGGATCGAGCGAGTTCGAGTAAGCGGAGCAACTCAGCATCACCCAGGTCGAGATCGCGCGTGAGGTTCCCGGCTGCGATTTTGGCCGGCATTCTCAAGGTCGAGCTGGCGCGAACAGTGGCAGGCATATGGAGGCTGACTCCTGTATGTTTATTCAGCTATATGAATAATTACACAGAATGAGGGTGGGTGTCAAACTACTCTGGGTAGTAACCTTCGCGAACGCGGATCTTCAATTTCTTGGGCCCAGCTACAACCAACTGAATGTTGTGCCAGGCGTGGTCATTTGATGGGGGAGGCTGGAACTCGATCAAGTATCCATGCGCAAGATCCTCCGAAACGCGTTCGAACACGCCGCGGATCTCCTTGGGGTCTGAGATAACGAACGAAGCTCCGCCGGTGGCCTTCGAAATGCCCGCCAGCTGCTTGAGGAACACAGGATGCTTCACCGCGCTGCCTTGGGCGATGGTGTAGACCGGAACGCCGGCAGCTTTGGCTCGCTGGATCGCGGTATCGGTGGTCACGGTGCTGGAATTGTCATCGCCATCCGTGAAGACTATGATCACCTTTTTTCCACTGCGCGCCGAAAGATCCCGGTTGACGCGCGTCAAAGCATCGTAAAGCGCGGTATTTCCCGACGCTTGCGTGCGCAGCACCGCCCGCTTCGCCGCATTCTTATCGGTGGTGAAGGGCAGCAGCTCGGATACCGAGTCATTGAACCCATACACCGCCACCGAATCGCCGGGACCAAGCTCGCCGATCAGTTTCAGAGCTGCATTCTTTAGTGACGGAAGGGCCGCCTGCATGCTCCCGGTGGTGTCCAGCAGCAGCGCGCATGAAACCGTTGAAGATCGCGATTCGAACGCCGCAATCTGCCGCGGGGCGCCCTGGTCCAGAAGCGTAAACTGATCGCGCGGCAGATCGTCGGCATACCGGCCTCGCGAGTCCGTGATGGTGGCATACACTTCCACCAAACGCCCGCTGGCGCGAAAAACCACTTCGCTGGGGACCGGCAAACCGTCAGTTGGTCCGGCCCCGCCTGCCTGCGGTTCCACTAACGCGCTAGCGGGAGCAATCCGTTCACGGACGCTGCCGCCGTGAGCCAGATTGCGCACCAGCTCATCAAAGTTCGTAAATCCGCCGCTGAAGTAAGATCCCGGCGAAACGCTCGACGATTTCAACCGGGAAGGCGAGAACAGCTCCGGCGAAGCCCCCGCCAGGAACTTGTGTTTGCTCAGGAGATGAGGATCTTCGCTGATAAGCAGCCCTTCGGGATCGAGCGAGGCCGCATAAACCAGGCCGCTCAAGGCCGCTACAGTCTTGGCCGGATCGCTCGATCCGGAGAGCGCGCCGATGCGCGGCACGTGTTGCAATTCCCGGACTCGATCAAAGGCCGCGCGGCGTTCCCCGGTTAACCGCAGCAGGCCGCCGGGCACGTATTCATCGACGCTTCCGCCTCCACCCGCCATCTCGCGCAGAGCTTCCAGCGCCTTGGTGGAATGGTCGGGCGTCCTCAATCCATCGCAAACGGACCGGAAGGTTCGAGCGCTTCGCGCTGAGTCCAACGATCCAGCCGCTGTTCCGCGCGCGATCAGCTCTATCAGCGAATGCCATTCGCCCAGCACGGTATTCCTTCGCGCTGGCGCATAAGCCTGGGTCGCATTCGTGAAAGCGGCCAGCGCCTCAAACTCGCCCTGGCCCAAACCGGGCAACTTCTCGAAGTACGGAAACAAGGACCGCCACTCGCTGTAACGGCGCGCCAGCAGTCTCGCCGACTCTTCATCGAGAGTTCCTCGCCGATCCTCCAGTTGCGCCACCGGAACCAGAGCCTCCATCGAATCCAGTTCCAGCAGAACCTCTCCATCCGGCGCCGTGGAAGTCGTCCATGCGCGCCGGCCCCCTGGAAACCGGACGCCGCCCGCGGAATTGAGCGGGAGCTTCTGAAAGAAACCGGGACGCCAGGTTTCTATCTGCCTCGCCGGCCCCTCTTGCAGCTCATTGGAATCGCGATA
>JALYHQ010000032.1 GCA_030776455.1 Acidobacteriota bacterium
GGGTGCGGGGGGACAATTCGGCTCCGCGATCCTCGCTGTTTGAGGGGCGGTTTGGGCGGCTGTTTCGGTCGCTGCCGGCGGCTGAATTTCCCAAAGCGGCGCTGATGGCGCTGGGGCTGAAGATGACCGCCGATCCGGAGGCGGACGCCAACAATCCCAAGCTGCCCTCGGCCTCGCCTGAGACGGACCAGCGCATTCAGGACGACGAAGAGAATGCCGGAATTCCGTCGGGTTACACCTACCTGGGGCAGTTCATCGATCACGACATCACGTTCGATCCGGCATCCAGCCTGCAGCAGCAGAACGATCCGGACGCGCTGGTGGATTTCCGTACACCGCGGCTGGATCTCGATTCGGTGTACGGCCGCGGCCCGGCGGATCAGCCGTACATGTACGATGGCAACAAGTTCCGGCTGGGGCGGGCTTTATTTGAGAACGACAAGGCCACGAACGTTCGCGACCTGCCGCGCTACATCGATCCGAATAATCCGCAAGCTGCGAGGCGGGCGCTGATCGGCGACAAGCGCAACGATGAGAACGTGGTGGTTTCGCAGTTGCACGCGGCGATGCTCCAGTTCCACAACAAGCAGGTGGACAAGGATCCGACGGCGTCCTTTTGCGATATCCAACAACAGGTGCGCTGGCACTATCAGTGGATCGTGGTGAACGATTTTCTGGTGAAGATTTGCGGGGAGCACGTAGTGCACGAAATCCTGCCGCATCTGGGAAAGCACCAGCCCATCTGGAAAAATCCGCCGCACTTCGCGTTCTACAAATTCCGTGAGGATGCGTTCATGCCGGTCGAGTTCTCAGTGGCGGCGTATCGTTTTGGGCACTCCATGGTGCGGCCAATCTACCGGTTGAACACGCGGCTGGCCGGCGGAGCGGATCCGAATCAGGCGACGCCGGACGAGATCCGCCGTGGGCTGGCGGGGCGTTTCTTCATCTTCGCGGGCGTGCAGAAACGAGGGCTGAACGGCTTTGATGAATTTCCACAGCAGTGGGCGATTGACTGGAGCCTGTTTTTCGACATCGGGGGTTCTATCGGGAACGGCGGCATCCTGCGCGTGCAGCCGGCGTACAAGATCGACACGTCGCTGGTGAACCCGCTGGGATTCCTGCCTGAATTTTCCAAACCCGCGCAGGCGCCGGCGGGCGATCTTACCATCACGCAGCTTCAGAGCGTGCCGGTTGATCCGGTCATGGACCCGTCGAATCTGGCGCAGCGGAATCTCTTGCGCGGCATGGCCATGGGACTGCCGAGCGGGCAAGATGTCGCACGTCTCATGGGCGTGGAGCCCATTGCCGATGAGAACCTGCGCATCGGGAAGGCCGTGGTGGCCGATTGGGATACGAACCCGGCGCTGGTTACTATTGACAAGATTTTCGCGGACAATGCCCCGTTGTGGTTTTATGTGCTGGCGGAGGCGCAGTACGAATGGATCCTGCGAGCGAAGGCGCCAGGCAGCAAAGGCAATGAGGAACCGCTAAGGCTGGGGACGGTGGGAGCCAGGATTGTGGGGGAGACGCTGATCGGATTGTTGTGGGCCGACGGCCATTCCTACTTGCGGCAGGCGCCGAACTGGAAGCCGGAAAAGATCCGATCCATGGGAGACCTGCTTCACGAGGCGCTGAGCTGACATGTAAAAGCAGAGGATTAGCTCGCTCCCGGCACTCTACCGTAGTAACATAGTGACTAGCAGGAGAGGAGCGCCCTAATAATGTGGAATAAGAAGAAGGAAGACGAATACCCGGCCAAGACAGGCAGTCCCCTGCCGTCGGCCGCGAGCAGCAGCAGTCCGGCCATGTCAACCGCGCCGGCTCCCAGCCATCATACGCAAGAAGGCCGCGGAACAGCCATGATTGGGAAGTCGGTAATGATCAAAGGCCAGATATTCAGCCGCGAGGACTTGACGATTGACGGCGAGATTGAAGGCTCGGTGGAGCTGCAGGAACACCGGCTCACGGTGGGTCCCAACGGCAAGGTGCAAGCGGGGATAAAGGCGCGTGAAATCGTCGTGCTCGGGACTATCCAGGGCAACGTGGAAGCGTCCGAGAAGATCGACATTCGCAAGGACGCGCGGCTGGTGGGCGATATCAAGACCGCGCGCATCGTGATTGAAGACGGCGCCTACTTCAAGGGCAGCATCGACATCATGAAACCCGAGGTCCGGCAACAGCCGGCGCCGGCCGCGCCCCGGCCCGCGGTGCAGCAAGCCGCCGCCGCGCCAGTGGCAGCCGCTCCGGTAGCCAGCAGCGTTCCGGTGGACGTGAAGCGCCAGGCATAAGGAGACGGGGGACCCGGTTTGCCCAAAGATCATTCGGCCACGCTCGAGTTGGGTACGCAGACCAGCGCGCGGATTCGTTCGAGCAATGGGCTGGATCAGTTCTTCTCCGCGATCCAGGGAGAGTCCAATTTATCTATTTTGGATCTGGGCGGCGCCAGCCAGGCGAACATCAGTTTTATCACCAGCCTGGGGCATCGGATCTCATCCGAGGACATCCTGTATTCGCTGGACGATTGTTTTGGGCAGGGGAGCGACTTTCTGCGAAACCAGACTGACGCGCTGCGGGTTCGGAAGTTTTTCGAGCAGTCGCTGGATTTCCCGGATGCGCAATTCGACGGCGCGCTGATCTGGGATACGCTGCAGTTCATGGCTCCGTCGCTGCTGGATCAAACGGTGGCGCGCCTGTCGCGAATCCTGCGGCCGTCGTCGTGTCTGCTGGCGTTTTTCAATGCGGATGAACGGGCGGCTTCGATTCCGTTGTACTCGTATCGGATTCTGGATGCGAAGTCGCTGAGTCTGGTGTCGCGGGGGGAGAGGGCGCCGGCGCAGTTTTTTAATAATCGGAGTCTGGAGAAGCTTTTTCAGAATTTCAACACGGTGAAGTTTTTCTTGACGCGGGATCATCTGCGGGAAGTGATTGTGAAGCGGTAGCGAGCGTAGGACAGGCCTCCTGGCCTGTCTCTTTCAAGGTAGAGGTTCAAGAGGGGCGGGGCCGCGAGATTGGATGTTCCCGTGTGTTCGGAAAGACAGGCCGGGAGGCCTGTCCCACAGGTGCGGGGAGCAGTCAGTGAGGGGGTTGGCGGAGGCGGATGCGGGCCAAATCGGTGAATGATTTGAGGCCCTGGCGCAGGCTTACCTTGGTGCCTTCCACATTGCTCCAGTGGACGGGGACTTCGATTGTTTTTAAGCCGAGGCGGCTTGCCAGGTAGAGGTCTTCCACATCGAAGCTGAAGCCGTCGAGCTGCTGGCGTGAAAAAATGGCCTGGGCGGCATCCGCGCGGTACAGTTTGAAGCCGCACTGCGTGTCGTGGAAGGGCAAGCCTGTGAGCAGGCGCATCATGACGTTGAAGAATCGGCCGGAGTATTCGCGAAACGCGGATTGATGCACGTCGACCAGCGAGCGGTCCAGCGCGCGCGAGCCGATCGCGACCGCAGCGTCTTGCGCGATGGCGGCGGAATACAGTTTGGCCGCTTCCTCGATGGGAGCTGAAAGATCGGCATCGGTGTAAAGGATCCACGCGCCCTGGGCTTTCAGCATCCCGTTCCGCACGGCGTAACCTTTCCCGCGATTGCCGGGATTGCGGATCACGCGTATGGCCGTGTATTCTTCGGCGACGGCGGCCGTGCGGTCCGACGAGCCGTCGTCAACGACGATGATCTCGCCAACGTTCATCGCGCCGGATTCTACCCACGCCAAAATCCGGTCTAGAGTCGCGGGCAGCCGGGACTCTTCGTTGTATGCGGGGATGACGATGGAGAGCGAGTCCAACGGTCAATTATACTGAGGGCTCAAGGAGAGATGTTTGGCGTTAGAAGACGAACTCTATCAGCAGCGCGTGGCGCGCATCGCGCAGATCCAGGAACTGGGTTATGCGGCGTATGGACGCCGCTTCGATTTCACCCATACCATTCCAGGCATTCTGGCGGAGCATAGCGCCGGGCAGGCCGCGGATCTCGAGGCGAACCGCGTGCAGGTTCGAATCACGGGCCGCGTGATGACGGTGCGGCGCATGGGCAAGGCCGGCTTCGCACATCTGCAGCAGGACGGCGAGCGCTTGCAGATCTACGTTCGGAAGGACGCGGTTCCCGAGAAAGACTACGAGCTGTATCAAGCGCTGGACCTTGGCGACATCGTGGGCGTGGAAGGCTACTTGTTCCGCACGCGCACGGGCGAGTTGAGCGTGCACGCCGAGCGCCTTGAGTTCTTATCGAAAACCCTGCATTCCATGCCTGAAAAATGGCACGGTCTGGAAGACATCGAGCTGCGTTACCGGCAGCGCTACCTGGATCTGCTCGCGAATCCCGAATCGCGGCGCGTGTTCGTGACGCGGGCCAAGATCGTGGCGTCGCTGCGGAAGCAACTCGACGCGCGTGGGTTCCTTGAAGTGGAAACGCCGATGATGCAGCCGCTGTATGGGGGCGCGGCCGCGCGGCCGTTTGTGACGCATCACAACACGCTGGATATCGACCTGTACTTGCGGATCGCGCCGGAATTGTACTTGAAGCGCCTGCTGGTGGGCGGCCTGGACCGCGTTTACGAGATCAACCGCAACTTCCGCAATGAGGGCATCTCGACGCATCACAATCCCGAGTTCACCATGCTCGAGTTCTATCAGGCTTACACGGATTATCTTGGGCTGATGGATTTGACCGAGGATCTGATGCGGCAAGCCGCGATCGACGCCACGGGCTCGGCGGTAGTCGACTATCAGGGAATCCAAATCGACTTTGGCAACTTCAGGCGCGTGACTATGCGCGAGGCGGTGGGCGACCCGGGGCTGAAGGGCGAGGAGCTGGTACACGCCTTTGAGCGCGGCGTGGAAGCCACGCTGGTGCAGCCCACGATTGTGTACGACTATCCGGTGGAAGTTTCGCCGCTTTCCAAAAGCAAGCCGGACGATCCCGCATTCGTCGAGCGCTTTGAGATTTATGTAGCCGGCATGGAGATCGGCAACGCATTCACCGAGCTGAACGATCCGCGCGAGCAGAGAGAACGCTTCGAGATGCAGCTGGCGATGCGCGCCAAGGGCAATGAGGAAGCGCACCAAATGGATGAGGATTACATCCGGGCGCTGAGCTACGGCATGCCGCCGGCGGGCGGCGAAGGCATCGGGATCGACCGGCTGACCATGCTGCTCACGAACTCGAAATCGATTCGCGACGTGATCCTGTTCCCGCTGATGCGTCCCGAGAGCTAGGCGCGATGGCAGCTTCCTTCGAGCTGTTCGTAGCGCGGCGCTACTTGCGGGCCAAGCGCAAGCAAGCAGTGATTTCGATCATCACCGTGATTTCGGTGATCGGCGTGGCGGCGGGCGTAATGGCGCTGGTAATCGCGCTGGCCATCAACAACGGCTTCCGCAACACACTGCAGCGCAGCCTGCTGGGCGCCACGGCCCATGTGCAGGTGCTGGAGAAGGAGCCGCTGTACGGCGTGGAGAACTGGCGCGAATTGACGCCGCGGCTGCGTGCGATTCCGCACGTAGTGAATGCGGCGCCGGGATTATACGGGTATGTGCTGGCGAGCGGTCCCATTCAATCGGCGGGCGCGGAGTTGAAAGGCGTGCCGCTGGATGCGCCCAGCGATCTGCTGCTGCATTTGAAAAAAGGTTCCTTCGAGGACTTGAAGCGGACTACTGGTTTGCCGGGAATCATTCTGGGAACGCGTCTGGCGCAGAGTCTGGGAATGATGCACAACTCGGTGCTGAACATCATCAGCCCGCAAGGTGAGCTGACGCCGTTCGGTCCGCGGCCGACTCGTTATTCATTTCGGGTGGTGGGTATATTCGAATCGGGTTTTTACGATATCGACAACGGGTGGGCGTTCACCAGCCTGAAGTCGGCCCAGCAGGTGTTCGCGGCGGGTGAAGCGGTGAACTCCATCGAGCTGCGGCTGGACGATATTTATCATGCGCCCGAAGTCGCCAAGGAGGCCGAGAAGATCATCGGTCCCAAGCTGGCGGCGAACACGTGGATGGAGCAGTATCGCCAGATTTTGAACGCGCTGAACATGGAAAAGATCGTGACGGCAGTGACGGTGGGGCTGATCCAGCTGGTGGCGGCGCTGAATATTCTGATCACCCTGGTGATGATGGTGATGGAGAAGAATCGCGATATCGCCATCCTGATGTCGATGGGGGCGAGGCGGGAACAGATCCGCAAGATTTTCATGGCACAAGGCGTGATGATCGGAGCGGTGGGGACCGTGATCGGACTGGTGGTGGGATACACGCTGTCGTTCTTGGCTAATCATTATCAATGGCTGCGGCTTGATCAGGACGTATACGCAGTCAGCTCTGTGCCGTTTCAGCCGCGCTGGGTGGATGCGCTGTGGATCGCGGCAGCGGCGATGTTCGTGAGCGTGGTGGCGACGTTGTATCCGGCCGTCAGCGCCACTCGCGTGGCGCCGGTGGAAGCGCTACGCTACGAATAGGAGGCGCTATGGCCCGAGGCTGGGAGAGCAAATCCATCGAGTCTCAGATTGAGGCGGCGGAAGAGAGACGAGCGGACAAGCGGCCCAAAGCGACTGAAAAGGAGTTGCAAATAGCAAGCCTGATGCTCACGCGGACGCGGATTCTGCGCGAGATAGAGGCGGCGCGGCATCCCCGTCATCGGGAGACGCTGGAGGCTTCGCTGAAGTTTCTGGATGAGAAGCTGGCGGAGCTGGGGTAAGGGCGGTCTTGAGGAAGGCAATTTGGTCACGCGGTGGGGCAGGCGGTTTCGCCTGCCAGAGGGCCGATTACTAATCGGCCGCAGGATGCTATCCTGCCCCGCGGAGCAGCATAGCCGCAACCAAGGGTTAAATTTGTCGGGAAAACTTGGGGAGGGCCGCTTGGAAAGCGGCCCGCAGGATTCTATCCTGCCCCACATAGGCCACCTCGGAAATCGGCGGGGGCTGCAATATTTGACTGTAGTAGTACACCCGACCGCTTCCTGCGGTCGCGGCTCAGCTGGGGGGGAGATCGACGAGTTGTTTTGTGTGTTCTACGCGTCGAGTAAGTCGGATTTGAATAGTTTGCGGCCGGCCAGGGCGGTGTGGAAGCAGAGGCCTGCGAGAACCAGCAGCAGGGACAATGCGAAGACGGTGGTGCCGGCGTACCACGTAGAAAAGTCGGCGGTCACGGGGAACGTGATGAGTAAATTTACAGCGAAAAACGCGGCAGCGAGCGCGACCAGCCCGTAGCGCAACAAGATCGTTACAAGAAGAATGTTCTGGAGCAAACGGATGGGCAGCGCGATCAGCATACTGCCTGGGGACAGCAGCGCATAGAAGATGGACATGAGCACGACGAACGCGGCCGCGGCCAGCTTTTCGCGGCGCAGCAGAAGCCGGAGCAGGAACAAAAGGAAGCACTGGACCAAGGCGGACAGCAGGGCTCCCGGGACGCTTTCCAGCAGCCAGCCGACCAGGGAACGAACGCCAGTCAGCGTGTTGAGATTGATGAAGCGCGACGGCGCTGCACCATTTTGCATGTTCAATATTGGCAATAACTCAACAATGACAGCGAGCAATGCGCCGGCGGCGAGTCCCGCCAGGACATGCCCGCCGACAACCGGATCGCGAAGCCGGCCGCTCAACATGCGCGTCCAGGAAATAATCATTCCCGGCCAGTGGCGGCGGACATATGGCTCCAGCGCGACATACAGGATCCAAACGGCGGCACCCGTTACCAGACAGACCGCAACTCCAAAGGCCAAGAGGACGACTTCGTCGAAATCCGCGACGTGATGAGTCTCGAAGAGCCACGCGAGCAGATTCAGCGCGACCAGCCAAAATCCGAGCCGCGAGGCACCCCGGCGGTCGCCGCGTCCGGTCCGCACGTTGTGGCGAGCGACCAGGCACGCTCCGATCAAGATGGCGAAGAAGAGGACGATGTTAATCGCCTGAGCGAGTTTCTGGGCGGCGGTGGGCTTGATGATCTCAACGCGCTCCGGCCGCGACCAGGGTCCGATCATCAGGAAGGATACCGGCTTGCCTCGCCAAGACGCCGCCTCAACGCGCAATGCGTCGGGCGGCCAACCGGGAAATGAGCAGGTCCAGGCAGCGCGCTGGTCGAAAGGACCGGTGGGAGTCCAGCGCGGACTAACGGAATTGAAGTGGTTGACGTCAAGCGCCGCGGCGTTGAACAGCGGACTCCAATCGGGGGCGCCGCTTCTGGCCGGCGTGTCGTCGATCTGTGGGGGCACGCTCTCGAATTCAACCAGGCGTCCAGCGGCATCCAACTTGAGGCGCGTCTCTCCGGAAACCAGCATGCTGGGATTTGAAAAACTAACGCTGCCCAAACCGCTCATCCGGTCGGCGACAAAATCGCGCGGACTCGTGCGATACCAGAAGTGCACCGGCGAAGGCTGTCCGTCCTTAATGCTCGCTTCGAACAGCTTGCGGCCCTGGGAATCCAGATAGCGGAGCAGATTGCTATCGTAAATGAGGCCGGACGCAGTGTTGGACAGCTTGGGCTGAAAGCCGAGCTCCTGCAGCAGGTCGCGCGCCTTAATGGCGAGAGCGTCAGGTGAATTGTCAAAAGGCGTGTGGGTGATCCAGGCGGTGGATTGCACCAGAAAAGGAACCACCGCCATCGAGATCATCAGCACCAACATACAAACCATCAACTCGACCACTCGAAGTCCTTCGCGCTCGCCGGCCAGGGCCACCATTTCAGGCGAGGGCGTTTCCCCTGCCGCCAGCGCGACTGCCAGCGGATTGCCGCCAGGCAGCGCGGCTGCGACGGCCAGCGCGGTAGCGGGGCGATTGCGCGGATCGGAATCGAGACAGCGCAGAATGGCGCGCTCTACCGCCGGGTCGAGCTCGTGGACCAGCGTGGTTAGACTCGCAGGCTCCGTCTCGGTCTGCAGGCGCATCAAGTCGGCCATGCTCTTGGCTTCATAAGCACGCTTGCCGCTGAACATCTCATAGAGCACCAGGCCCAGCGAATAGATGTCGCTGCGCGGGCTGACTTCCTTGCCCGCCAGCTGTTCGGGCGCCATATAAGCGGGCGTGCCATGGCGGATTTCGCCGGGCTGAATCTGGTTGGCGATACCCGCCAGGCCAAAATCGGTGATCAGCACTTCGCCGCGGCCATCCACCATAATGTTGGAGGGCTTCAGATCGCGATGGATGACGCCCTTATCATGCGCGGCGGCGAGTCCCGCGCACAGCTTGCGCGCGAGTTCCACGGCCTTATCCTGAGGGAGGCGGCCGATGCGGCGCAGCAGCGATCCCAGGTCTTCGCCATCCACGTATTCCATCGAAAGATAGGGCTGACCGTCGACCTCGCCGATGTCGTACACGCGGCATACATTCGGATGAGAAACCTGGCGCGAGATCCGCACTTCGCCGTGAAAACGCTCCAGCGCGGCGTCGTCGCTGTAGAAAATCTCCGGCAAGAATTTCAACGCCACCTGCTGGCCCAGGACCATATCGTAGGCCCGGTAAACCTCGCCCATCCCGCCGCGGCCAAGCATGGCAACCACTCGGTAGCGCTGGACGATCAGTGTTCCGGGGAGAAAGCGCCCTTCGTCGGGTGATTTGGAAGGCGAAACGCGCGTGGTGGCGGTCATGGACATGCCCGTGGGCGGCGAAGCTCGCGGGATTGCGACGGTCTCATCCAGATGTTCGGATACACCGCTAATTGCCGCGCCGCACGAGGAACAAAAGCGCGAATTTCCCGTTGTTCCAAAGGAACAGGAAGGACACTTGACTACAGAGGCCACTCCCGATACTGTACCCCAACCGGGCTCATGCATGCCCCGCACACTCAGTCCCATTTGCGGACACCGAAGGAGCATGCGCCAGTGGGCTTTCAGGCATTTACGATGGCAGGCGGACTGCCTTACAGAATGGTTGAATGAGTTGTGCAATGCATGAAGCGACTGGCGTGAGCGCGGTTTCCGAGACCGAGGGCCTGCGCGTTCTGGTGGGGGACGATCAGGCCGACGTGCTGGAAGCCCTGCGGCTGCTGCTGAAAGGGAGTGGCTGCCGGACGATGACGGTGGATTCTCCGCAGGCGCTGCTGCGCGCGGCCCAGGCGGAATCTTTCGACCTGATCCTGATGGATCTGAATTACGCTCGCGACACTACCTCCGGACAAGAAGGCCTGGACCTGTTGAAGCGCCTGCATGAGGAGCGCATCCAGGCGCCAGTGATCGTGATGACCGCCTGGGGGAACATCGAGCTGGCGGTAGAGGCGATGCATCGGGGCGCGTGCGACTTCGTGCAGAAGCCCTGGGACAACGCCCGGCTGCTGGCGGCGATCGGTAAACAAGCGCGGGAGGCGCGGGAGCGGGCGAGCGCGGAACGCCTCGCCCGGAGTGAGATCGAGATCGCGCGCAATGTGCAGCAGCGCTTGTTCCCGCGAAAGAGCAAGGAGCTGTCGACCATTCAATACGCGGCGTCGTGCGTCCCGGCGCGCGAGGTGAGCGGCGATTACTACGATTTTCTGGATCTGGGTCCCGGCGCGCTGGGGTTTGTGCTCGCGGATGTTTCGGGCAAAGGGATGCCGGCGGCTTTGCTGATGGCGAATTTGCAGGCTTGTTTCCGCAGCCGCTTCGAGCAAGGCGGGCAGCCTGCGCCCGCGTTGCTGAAATCGATCAACAAGCTGTTTCACGAATCGACGCGTCCCGAGCATTACGCCACTCTGTTTTACGGCGAGTACGACGATGCGACGCGTGAACTGCGCTACGTCAACTGCGGCCATCTCGCGCCGGTGCTGGCGCGCGCCGATGGCTCGGTGGAGCGGCTGGATGCTACCGCAACCGTGCTGGGTCTCTTCGCCGAGTGGGATTGCGAGCGCCGTACGGTAACGGTGCATCCGGGCGATCGGTTGCTGGTATTCTCCGACGGCGTCGCCGAGGCCGGCCTGGATGACGAGACGGGCGCGGAGGAGTTCGGCGAGGACAGGTTGATCGCGCTGGCGGGCTCGCTGGATATGGGCGAGATGGAGCAGGCAGTGGAGCGAATCCTGGATGCGGTACGCGAGTTTCATCCTGGGCCTCCGGCCGATGATATGACGGTCATGGCCGTGCGAGGGCTGTAGCTAGCGCGAATCGATAATTCGTGAGTGGGTTTGAAACTTCCGATACTGGCTGTATACCGACTCGTACTCGCCGCCGCCCTTCTTAAACAGAGCAACACGCGCGTTGCCGGTAACGTGAGTGCGTTTCGGCAGCCAGATTTCGTCGTTGATGCGGGTCTGCTCGAATTCGATCCGCGCGCCCTTGAACAGCCGGAACAGCACCAGGCCGAACGAGATGGTATCAATGGTCTCGGCTTGCGCCTTGACCCAGTCCAGATCTTTCTTCTCGATCCACAACTTCCCATGGATCTTGGCCAGGTACTTCGTATTCTCAAGCCTGGGCTGGTACCCCGGGTGCGGCTCGGCGGCGATCACCCAGGTGTCGCGGCCGTCAACTTTATCCTCCCCGGCGATGCGGAAATCGAAGGCATCTGGGATCTCGCGGGCGAATTCACGCTGCTTGCGGCGGTTCTTCTCCACGTCGGCGAGGCGCTTCTTGCGATGCTCTTCGGTTTCGTGCTCGTACTTCGCCGTGAACTTCGCGAGCTTCTCTTTCTCCTTGCGGTCGTCCTTGGCGTCGAGCGGCTGGCCGTTCTTCTGGATCAGATGATGATAGCGCTGGCCGTAGAGATACGTGATCTCGTAGACTTCGGATTCTTCCTTCTTGACTTTGCCCGAGCCGTCCAGCTCGCGATCCTTCGTGCTTTCGACGTAAGTGTAGTTGCGGGCCAGCTCCCAGTTGCGCTGGTCGCGAGCGACGCTGCGGCGCACGATGTCGCGGGCGTCTTGGCCGGCGAGGCTGAGGGTGAGGAAGAGTGCGTAGAGAAGACGCATTTAGGTTTTCGACGCGAGCGGTTTGGCTTGCGTTTCCAGCTCGCCTGGGAAGCGGAGCCGGGGGCTCCGCGCAGGGCGGGGGCCCTGCCCTACAAGTGGCTTAGAATGGCTTGAGACTATGTATAAACGCAAAAGCTGGCGCGAGAAGCTCGAGACATTACAGGAACCCAAGGTGGTAAAGCGCCCTGGTGGAGGGAGCATGCTGATTCCCCGCCCTCTGGATGTCGACGCACTGATCCGCACCGTCAAACGAGGCAGCCTGGTCACGCAATCGGAAATCAGAAGAGTCCTGGCGGGCCGGTTTCAGGCCGATGTCACCTGTCCCATCACCACCGGTATCTTCGTTCGCATCGCAGCCGAAGCGGCGGAAGAAGACTCGCGCGCCGGCAAGAAGCGCGTGACGCCTTATTGGCGGGTGGTGCGCGATGACGGGGGCTTGATTGACAAGCTGCCTGGCGGCGTGGAAGAGCAGTCCCGGCGGCTGCGGGCCGAAGGCCATGCCATTGATCGCAGCGGTAAACCGCGCGTCAGGAACTTCGGGAAAGTTTAATGGAGACCATCCGAACTCCCGATGAGCGCTTCGAGAATCTGCCGGACTATTCGTTTGATCCGCACTACGCAAACGTAGACGGCCTGCGCATGCACTTCGTGGATGAAGGGCCGGAGCGTGCCGAGCCGGTGCTGCTGCTGCATGGCGAACCGTCCTGGAGTTACCTCTATCGCAAGATGATCCCAGTGATTACAGCCGCTGGATATCGCGCGGTGGCGCCCGACCTGATCGGCTTCGGACGGTCAGACAAGCTGGTTCGCAAGGAGGATTACTCGTATCAGTTTCACGTCGGCACAATCCTTGGCTTCCTTTGCGCGCTAAAACTGGAGTCTGTCACGCTGGTGGGCCAGGACTGGGGCGGCCTGATCGGACTGCGCGTCGCCGCCGAGCATCCCGACCGGTTTTCACGGATCGTAGCTGCTAACACCGGCTTACCCACGGGCGACACGCCGATGAGTGACGCCTTCCTGCGCTGGCAGCATTATTCGCAGACGGTCCCCGATCTGCACGTGGGCGGCATCATTAAAGGCGCGTGCAAGACCGAGCTATCGCCTGAAGTGATCGCCGCCTACGACGCGCCGTTTCCGGACGACCGGTATAAGGCGGGCGCGCGCGTATTTCCCACGCTGGTCCCCACGCGTCCAGACGATCCCGCATCGGCTGCGAATCGTTCGGCGTGGGAAGTCCTGAAGCGGTGGGACAAACCATTCCTCACGGCTTTCAGCGACGGAGATCCGGTAACCGCGGGCGGCGACCGCGTCTTCCAGCGGCTGGTGCCCGGCGCGCAGAATCAGCCGCACACCACGATCGCCGGCGCGGGTCATTTCCTGCAGGAAGACAAAGGAGAAGAGCTGGCGCGCGTGGTGGTGGAATTCATGTCCCGCACGAAGGCCTGAACGTGCCACGGTTGCTGGCGTTTTTGCAGACCGACTGTCCCACTTGCCGCGTGATTACGCCGTACTTAAACACGCTGGCGCGCGATGGGGTTTCCGTTAGAGCGATCTCCCAGGACGATGCAGCCGCCACGCGCGAGTTCATCGAGCAAATGGGGGTTGTGTTTCCGATGGAGGTGGACGCGGGCCTGAGCGAATCCCGGCGCTACGATCCGGTGGCCGTTCCTACTCTGCTGCTGCAGGACAATGCCGGCGTTGTGCTGCGGTCAGAGATGGGCTTCGATAAAGACGTCCTGAATTCGCTGGCGGCAGCGCTGGGACACGGGCCGGTAGCGACGCCGCACGACGGAGCGCCTGCCAGCAAACCGGGCTGCATGTCGCGGCATCGCGAAGTGGTGGTGGAAGGCGCCTCGGCGCCCGCGCTGAATCTTTACGCTGCGCGGGGAGCGGCGGCGTCGCGGCTTACGTTAGCTGATGATGACGATCCCTATGAGTACTGCGCGCGCGAGTTCGGCGACGCTTTGCCCGTGGTTCCACCCACGGTGGAGCGCGTCGCGCGAATGGTGGCCACGCTGGATCCGCGGGAGGTGATCGGGCGCATTCCGCCCAACTATGGCGAAGCCACGGTGGAGAAGATCGCCGCCAATGCCGTAATGGCGGGCTGCCGGCCGGAGCTGATGCGAGTCCTGCTGCCGCTGGTGCGGGCCGCCTGCGACGAGCGCTTTAACCTGCACGGCGTCCAGGCCACCACGCATTTTGCGGCTCCGCTGATCGTCGTGAACGGTAAGGTGCGCGGGGAACTGGGATTCTGGAGCCGGCAGAATGTCTTCAGCAACGTGGCTCGCGCCAACAGCACGCTCGGCCGGGCGCTGCAGTTGCTGCTGCTGAATGTGGGCGGCGCGCGGCCGGACGCCATCGACATGTCGGCGCTGGGGAATCCGGGGAAGTTCTCCTACTGCATTGCGGAAAACGAAGAAGAGAGTCCCTGGGACCCCCTGCATGTGGAACGAGGGCTGGCGCCGGATCAGAGCGCGGTGACGCTGTTCGCGGGCGAGCCGCCGCATGGGGTCAGCGAGCACACCGGCCGTACCGCACGCGCGGTGTTAAAAGCGATCGCCGCCGCGCTGGCGACTTGCTGGAGTTATCGATTCTGCCTGGGTTTCGAAGCGTTGGTAGTGCTCTGCCCCGAGCATGTGAAGACCATTTATCGCGAAGGCTGGAGTAAACGCGATGTGCGGGATTTCTTGTTCGAAAACACGGGCGTCCCGCTGCGCGCATACGCCGATGCCGATGGCGGCGAGGGTACGCAGTACGTACACTTGTACCGGCAGGTGACGATTGACGGCGAGGCGTGTTACCAGAAGTTTCGCGTGCCCGAGTCGATTCACCTGGTGGTGGCGGGCGGTACGGCGGGCAAGTTTTCGGCGGTGATCGGCAGCTGGTCGGCGGGACCGCGCGGCAGTCAGATGGTGACGTATCCGGTATGAGGAGATTGCGATGCCTGTGATTTTGGTGGATCCGCGAAATGAGACGGCGCGCGAGGCGGCCCGGCCCGCTCCGCGGCTCGAGTCGCTGGCGGGGAAGACGGTTGCGCTACTCGATATCAGCAAACCCGGAGGTAGCATTTTCCTCGACCGACTTGAGCGGCTGTTCAAAGAGCGTCACGGCGTAGCGCATGTTATTCGCGAGATGAAGCCGACGTTCGCCAAGCCGGCCCCGGACGCCATGATCGAAAAGCTGCGCAGCGTCCACGCCGTGGTGGAAGGACTGGCGGATTGAGGGTCCTGCACAACGTGCAGTTTGCACGATTCATTGAAGCTGGAGAATCTGGGAATTCCGTCAGTTCCGGTGGCCACGCATGAATTCATGACCGCCGCGCGGGCGCAAGCCGCGGCACTGGGGCGGTCCGATTATGACGCGGTATACGTCCCGCACCCGATTCAGGATCAGACGCCGGAGGAAATCGCGGCGCGCGCCGACGCCGTGCTGGGTGAAATCGTCGCGAGGCTGACCGGCGGATAACGTAGAATTTTAGAAAGGGAGCATATTGCCGATGTCCATACAAGCAGAAGCGGGCCTGATTCTGAAACTGTACGAACTGCGCCGCGAGGAAACGCTGCGCAAGGCGCGCGACTGGTATCTCCGGGAGTTTTTCCCGGAATCGATGGAAGAGTTCAATAAGACGATGTTTGGCGCGCAGAGCGGCTATTTGCGGATGGTGGTCACTTACTGGGATATGGCGGCGGCTCTAGTCAACAGCGGAGCGATCAATGCGCAGCTGTTCAACGAAAGCAACGGCGAGCACATCGGCGTGTTTGGGAGGGTTGAGCCGCTACTCGGCGAGATACGAGCTGGCATTGCTCCGCAATTCGCGGCAAATCTGGAAAAGCTGATTGACGCCACGCCGGACGGCAGGAAGCGCACCGCGGCCAATCGTGAACGGATGAAGTCAATCCGCGCGCAGCTGTCGCAACAACCGGCCAAGACATAGCCCGCTGGAGAGGCACTTGAGCTGGCAGCCCGAAGTGGACGAGATCCGCCGCCGCGAGGCTCTCGCCCGGCAGATGGGCGGCGAGGCGAACATCGCGCGGCAGCACGCGGCGGGACGGCTCACCGTGCGCGAGCGCATCGAGCGGTTGTTGGACGCCGGATCGTTCCACGAGACGGGCGCGCTCGCGGGCAAAGCGCGGTACGACGATGCGGGGGCCCTGGAATCCTTCACGCCATCGAACTTCGTGGCGGGAACCGGGCGCGTGGATGGGCGACCCGTAGTGGTGGGCGGCGACGATTTCACCGTCCGCGGCGGCGCGGCCGACGCCACTATCGGCAACAAGATGGGACACAGCGAAAAGCTGGCCCGTGGTCTGCGAATTCCCATGGTGCGGCTGGTGGACGGAACGGGCGGCGGCGGTTCGGTCAAAACCATCGAAGACATCGGGCGCACCTACGTCCCCGCGAATCCGGCCTGGGATCACATCACGGCGATGCTCGGCGAAGTGCCGGTGGTGGGCGCATGTCTAGGTCCAGTGGCGGGACTGGGCGCGGTGCGCGTGGTGACATCGCACTTTTCGGTGATGGTGAAGGGTTCGGCGCAGCTTTTCGTCGCTGGACCTCCGGTGGTGGAACGCGGCGTCGGCGAGAAGGTATCGAAGGAGCAGCTGGGCGGATACGAGATTCATGCGCGCGGAAGCGGGGCCGTGGATAATGAGGTGGACAGCGAGGATGAGGCCTTCGCCGCGGTTCGCGCGTTTCTGTCCTACTTGCCGTCGAGCGTCTGGCAGACTCCGCCGCGCGCGGAGTTTCGAGACGACCCGCAGCGTCGCGCTGAGGATCTGATCTCGGCCATTCCCCGAGATCGCCGGCGCAGCTACGACGTGCGGGCGATCCTGCGGCAGGTCTTCGATGCCGGATCCTTTTTCGAGCTGGGTTTCTACTATGGACGTCCGCTAGTGGCCGGACTGGCGCGGCTGAATGGATTTCCGGTGGGTGTAATCGCCAATGATCCGAAGCAGGGCGGCGGCGCTCCGAATGCGCCTGCGTGCGACAAGATGATCCGGTTAGTGGACCTCTGCGATACATTCCACATCCCGGTGGTGAATTTCGTCGATAATCCCGGCTTTCTTATCGGCACTGCGGCCGAGCGCGCGGGAACCGTGCGCGCCGGATCGCGGGCGCTGGTGGCGGTGTATCAGGCCACCATGCCGTGGATCTCGATCCTGCTGCGGCGCTGCTACGGTGTCGCGGGCGCGGGTCACGGCAATGCGCAGGGCTTGAACTTACGCTACGCGTGGCCCTCGGGCGATTGGGGATCGCTGCCGATTGAAGGCGGCGTGCAGGCGGCATATCGGCGAGATATCGAATCGTCGCCCGATCCCAACGCCCGCCGGCGCGAACTCGAAGAACATTTGGGGCGGTTCCGATCACCGCTGCGGACAGCCGAGGCGTTTGGCATCGAGGAAATTATCGACCCGCGCGATACGCGTCCGCTGCTGTGCGAGTGGGTGGAGTCCGCTTATGCGATGCTACCCTCCGAGTTGGGTCCGAAAGGGAAAACGTACCGACCATGAGAGCCTGGCAAGTACACGCCTGGGGCGAGCCTGAAACTATGACACTGGCCGATGTCGCGCTGCCTGAGCCTGGGGCCGGACAAGTGCGCATCCGAAATCGCGGCTCGGGGCTGAATTTCTTCGACATTCTGCAAGTGCAAGGAAAGTATCAGGTGAAGCCGCCGTTTCCATTCACGCCTGGGGCGGAAGTCGCGGGTGTAGTGGATGTGGTGGGCAGCGGCGTGACTCAGTTCGCGGCCGGCGATGCGGTGCTCTCGCTGTGCAATCAGGGCGGATTCGCGGAATACACGGTAGCGGATGCTGCTCGCACATTCCCAGTGCCGCGAGGGATGCCGCTCGATTTAGCGGCGGGCATGCCGGTGGTCTATCAGACGTCGTATTTCGCGCTGAAGGATCGAGCCGCAATCAAGCCCGGTGAATGGCTGCTGATCCACGCAGGAGCAAGTGGCGTGGGTACGTCGGCGATCCAATTAGGCAAGGCGTTCGGCGCGCGCGTCATCGCGACGGCGGGCAGCGTCGAGAAGCTGGAGTTCTGCCGTGAGCAAGGGGCAGCTCACGTGCTCGATTATCGAGATGCGGCCTGGGTGGATCAAGTGAAGCAGATCACCGGCCTGGGAGCGGATGTGATCTACGATCCGGTCGGCGGCGACGTGTTCGATCTGTCGACGAAGTGCATCGCGCCGGGTGGACGATTGCTGGTGATCGGATTTGCCAGCGGCCGTATCCCGACAATCGCTGCGAATCGGGTGCTGCTGAAAAATATGTCGGTGGTCGGCGCTATTTGGGGCTTGCACGCCGCGCATCATCCTGGGTATTTGGGGGAGACGCATCGGGAGCTGTCGGCGCTGTGGGAGGCAGGCAAGATCAAGCCGCCCGCGCCAGTGTCGTATCGGTTGGAAGATGCACCGAAAGCGCTGCGGGATTTAGCGGAGCGGAAGGTAGTGGGGAAAGCCGTGCTGATGGCTTCGTAGCACGTGGGGCAGGCCTCCTGGCCTGCCTTTTTCAGATACCGAAAAGCGGGCCCAGGGGGGCCCACGCGGACCAGGGGGTCCGCCCTACAAAGTAAAATCGGAAGATATGGAAATTGTCAAAGTTACAGGGCGCGAGATTTTGGACTCGCGCGGGAATCCTACGGTTGAAGCGGATGTGTACCTCGCCGATGGGAGCCAGGGGCGCGCGGCAGTGCCTTCGGGAGCGTCCACCGGAGAGCATGAAGCAGTCGAGCTGCGCGACGGTGACAAGTCGCGGTATCTAGGCAAGGGGACGAAGCAAGCCGCGCGGAACATTACCGATACCATTGGGCCCGCGATCTTTGGGATGGAGGCGGAAGAGCAGAGCGCCATTGACCGGAAGATGATCGCTCTCGACGGCACTCCGAACAAAGGCAAGCTGGGCGCGAACGCGATCCTGGCCGTATCCATGGCTGTCGCCCGCGCTGCGGCCGATTCGCAAATGACTCCGCTCTACCGGTATCTCGGCGGCGTGCAGGGCAACCTGCTGCCGGTGCCGATGATGAACATCCTCAACGGAGGCGCGCATGCTGACAATTCCGTCGATCCGCAAGAGTTCATGGTGGCTCCTTATGGCGCAGCCACTTTCTCGGAATCGCTGCGCATGGGCGTCGAGATTTTCCACACCCTCAAAGGTGTGCTGAAGAAGCGCGGATATTCCACCGCCGTCGGCGATGAGGGCGGCTTCGCGCCGAATTTGAAATCGAACGAAGAGGCGCTTGAAGTGGTGATGGAAGCCATCGGCAAGGCGGGTTACAAGGCAGGCGAGCAGGTAGGCATTGCGCTCGATCCCGCCGCCAGCGAATTCTATGACAAGTCCACTTCGCGGTACGTGTTCAAGAAGTCCGACAAGAGCCAGCGTAGCTCAGCGGAGATGGTCGACTTCTGGGCCAAGTGGGTGGAGCAATACCCCATCGTCTCCATTGAAGACGGCATGGCCGAAGACGATTGGGATGGCTGGAAGCTGATGACCGAACGGCTGGGAAGCAAGATCCAACTGGTTGGGGACGATCTGTTCGTCACCAACACAGAACGCCTCGCGCAGGGCATCGAGAAGGGTATCGCGAACTCCATTCTCATCAAGGTGAACCAGATTGGCACGCTCACCGAGACGCTGGCCGCGATGGCCATGGCCGCCGGCGCAGGGTATACATCCATCGCGTCGCACCGCTCGGGCGAGACCGAAGACGCGTTCATCGCGGATCTCGCCGTCGCCACGCGGGCCGGGCAGATCAAGACCGGATCGGCCAGCCGTACCGACCGCATCGCTAAATACAATCAGCTTTTGCGGATCGAAGAGGAACTGGGGCCGGGCGCGCAATTCGCCGGACGGAAGGCCTTCCGGCAGTAACATGAAAGGCCTGAAGAAACCGCTCGTTTTGACGATTCTGGATGGCTGGGGATACTCGGCGGAGAGCGCCGGAAACGCTATTTTCGCTGCGACTAAACCAAACTACGACCGTCTGTTACAAGAATATTCTAATACGTTAGTTTATACGTCTGGCCCCTACGTCGGCCTGCCCGACGGGCAGATGGGAAACAGCGAAGTGGGCCACATGAACATCGGTGCGGGGCGCGTGATTCACATGGATGTGACGCGCATTGACCTGATGATTCTGAACGGCGAGTTTTTCCGCAATGAACTGCTGCTCGATGCCATGCACA
>JALYHQ010000033.1 GCA_030776455.1 Acidobacteriota bacterium
GTCTCCCAGAGCCGCTTGCGGTCGAAGAATTCGCCCTCCGCATTCTCGGCCTCCGACAATCCGTCGCTGAACGCCACCACTTTATCGCCGGGTCGCAGCTGAACTTGCTCCACGCCGTACTCGGCGAAATCCAGCATCCCCAGCGGTAATCCCGTGGTCTTGAACGACGTCAGCTCACCCGCGCGCCGCACCAGCACCGGCTTGGGATGCCCCGCATTCGCCCACCGCAGCAGGCCATTGCGTTCCACGGTGCAGTAGAAAACGGTGGCGTACTTCTCGCCCTGCGTACGTTCATTCAGAAAGCGATTGATGCGCGACATGGTGCGCGCAATCTCGGCCGGACCTTCGGCCGCCAGCAAAAACGCCCCTTGCAGCAGCGCGGCCAGCAGCGCCGAGCTCACACCCTTGCCCGAAACATCGGTTACCGTCAAGGCCCAGGCCTCGCCGCCCAGCGGCCGCACGTCAAAGTAGTCGCCTCCCACCTGCTGCGATGCCACACTCGCGCCCACCGCGCGGAACCAGCCCGCGGATGGCAGATCGCGCGGCAACAGATCGCGCTGAATGGCACGCGCGACATTCAGTTCCTCCTCCATGCGCTGCCGATGGCGCTCTTCCTCCAGGAGCCGGGCGTTTTCCAGAATCGTGGACGCTTCCAGCGCCAGCGTCTGCAGAATTTCCCGATTGCCAGCCGAAAGGTCCGCTGCGTTCACCCGCGAATCCATATAAAGCAGGCCCACCGTATCGTTCACGGATGTGATCACGGTGTCTTGCGAGCCGCCCGTGCGCACGTGCACCAGCGGAATGCAGACCACGCTGCGCAGCTCCAGATCGGCCACCGACATTTCGGGCCGCACGCCATGCTGCTCCAGGGGATCGAAATTCATCGACAGCAGCTCGCGCCGCGATCGCAGCGCTCGGTTGATTACCGACGTAGGCACTTTGAGATCGGTAGACACCAGCGGCGAACCGTTCTTGTCTCGCGCAATGCTCACCCGCAGATCGGCTTCATCCTTCAGCAGCAGGAAGCCGCGCTCGGCGCCTGTAACCGCCAGCGCCGCATCCACCACCGCCGCCAGCACGTCTTCGGTGGAGAGCGAGCTTTGAAGCGCGCGCGCCACCTCCACCAGCGCCCGCAGCCGCACCAGCCCACCGCCCGACGGCCCCTGGATCGAGGAAGTCGAAATTTGCTCGATCATGCGGTGGATTTCGTCTTCTTCCAGCGTGAAAACCAGCTTGTAGGAATCCGGCGACCCGAACTCGATGCGATCCGAATTGGCCAGCCGGCGCCGCGTGACTTTCTCGCCGTTGACGTAGACGCCGTGCCGGCTGTTCAGATCCTCCACAGCGTACCCGTCGGCATCGGCCACGATGCGGGCGTGACTCCGTGAAGCGCGGTTGTCGCGCAGCACCAGGTGATTGTCGCCTTGCCGCCCAATCAGAAACGGCAGCGTCTCGAGGGTCCTGCGAGTCCGGTTTCCCGACGGATTGATTACCACCAGCGCGGCGACGCGCGGCTCGGCGGCCATCTAATGGCCCTGGGCCGCTTCAGCCATTTCGCGCGCGCGCAACACCTGGCAGTGCGAGCAGTAACCACCCACTTCGGTCCGGGCCAGCACGATCTGAAATCCGAAGTGGCTCTCAATCTGATCGCGCAGATCCCGCAGCGGCTCGCCGAAGAATTCTTCGATGCGCCCGCAGCGCAGGCAGATCACGTGCGCGTGCTCTTGCTTCAGCCGGGTCTCATAGTAATGTTGATCGCCCGCGTGATGCATCAGATCCAGCTCATCCACCAGGCCGCCGGTCTTGAGCAATTTCAGCGTGCGATATACCGTCACGCGATTGAGTTTGGGATCCTTCGCCTTGGCGAGCTGGTATAGCGCCTCAGCGTCTAAATGCTGCCCGGACTGATCGATCAGATCCAGCAGAATTTGACGCTGCCGCGTGAGCCGCACCCCGCGCTGCCGCAACGAATCTTTAGTGTCTTCCGCCGACACATCCTGAGCGTACCACGCCCAATTCACGGCTGCGCCAGCGCAATATCCCCCAGGAAAAGCAGTCCGCGTCCTTCCGTCGTCGCCGCCAGGGCCACCGACGGAATCGCCACATTCGGGACCACGACATTGATCTGATACAGCCCCACAAATCCCGGCGCAAGTCCCGCAAACTGCACCTGGGCAGGCAGAGGAAACCCAGGAAAGTTTCCCGTAACGCCCGATCCTGGCAAGAAGCTAAACTTCAGCGGGGTGGTCAAAAGCGACAACGGACTCGCACTCGCCGCCGCGCCGTCCACCACCGGCGGCGACACCGGCCCCAATCCGGTAGCGTAGATGGTTACGATCTCTCCCGCCCGCGCAGGCAACGCAAGCGTCACAACCCTCAAGCCGTCCTGATGCACCGCCACCGGAATATAATTCGTCCGCGGATCGCTGGGCCCCAGTTGAACCGCGCGCGGATCCAGCGCGTACACCGGAAACGGAAACGCCGCGTCGAAATATGGATCGCCGCCCGGCAGCGCCAGCGCAGTCGCGGTGGGAACCGGCGCCACCGGCTGAGTCTCCACCGGCGTCTCCCAAGGAATTTGAAAGTCGATCCGTTCCGGCGAGGCGAACACCACCGGCGCCGGCAAGCCCGCGATCGTGACGCCCGTTCCGCTTAGTCCCGACCCATCCACAAGAATCACGGACCCCGGCGCGTGCCCGCCGGTGAAACTGCGAATTCGCGGCGCTGGTCCCACTAGTTGTTTTATGCTGCCCGTTTGCGTATCGATGCGAACGATGGCGCCTGACGCTGTGACGGCGTAAGCCACTTTGCCGTCTCCCGAGAGCGTGTCCGTCGCAATCCCCGCCGCTTCCGTGGTCAGTTGCCGCAACCCCGAACCATCCGCATGAACGAAGAATAGCTGCTGGGCGTTGCCCACCGTGGTTCGATACACTATCGACTGCCCATCGCCGCTCACCACCGGGTCCACCACTCGATTGCCTCCGAGAAACAGGATCGCGGTATTCCCCAGCATCTCTCACCGCGAGCCCATAGTCGGCGCGGGCATAAACGATGACGGAGCCGTCGTCGCTCAAGCCGGCAGAGCCCACCGCGTCGGCGGCGATGATCGTGATCTGCCCTGCCAGGTCCACCAGCGCGAGACCGCGTCCCGACGGCGAGATCACATAGGCCAGCAAGGCTCCGTTCGATGACACCACGGGAACGCTGGTCACAAACGGCGGCAGCTTCACGCGTCTCCCGGTTAAGAGATCAATTACGGTGGGAGCGTATCCGAATGAAATTAATCCGGTGGTGCTGTAAAGCGCGACAAAGCGCCCATTGCGGCTGATCACCGCGCCGCCCATGTCCGCGGCGGAAAAAGCTGAAATCGCAGGGTAGATTCTGGGCGCGGACTGCTCGTCGTAGACGCAGGTGCTCCCGCTGTTGCAGAACCGTCGTGCATAGTACACGAGCACCGAACCATCTCCAGCCACGCTCGGAGCGTACAAATTGGCGGAGTCACCCTCCTCCGCTATCAAATGCGCGCCCTCCGCGTCGATCATGAAGATCTTCGAAGCCAGCGATTCAGCCGATCCCCGCAGCCGAAAGTTTGACGAAAGATAGACCCGCGATCCGCCGGTAGTCGTCGCTAATTCCTGAAACTGTGCGAAGCCTAGGCCCGCGGCCAACAAGGCTGTAACCAGCGGACGCATTCTCCTTTCCAGGCTATCACCTGCTCGGCGAGGTAAGGCCACTTGCGATTCCCGGCCATTCGGGATACAGTAGTGTCCTCAGGAGGAAGCACAGACCTATGGCGTACTGTCCGAGTTGCGGATCTGCTGTGGAAGGTAAGTTTTGCCCGAAGTGCGGAACGGCAGTCGGAGGTCCCCCGCCAAATCCAGGCTATACGCCCGGACCCGCCCCAGTGGCGACGTCGAGCGGTATGGCTGATAACATGGCCGGCGCGCTCTGTTATCTGGCCGGGTTTATCACCGGAATCATCTTCCTGGTGCTGGAGCCCTACAACAAGCATCCCTTTGTGAAGTTCCACGCATGGCAATCCATTCTCTTCTCCGTGGGTTGGTTCGTCCTGTCGATGATCATCAGCATCCTGCTGGTGCCGCTGATGCTTACCACTTCAGCTCTGTGGCCGCTCATCCTCTTGTTCCGCCTGGCCATTGGCTTCGGCGGTTTCTTGTTGTGGCTCTTCCTGATGTACAAGGCCTACAACAACGAAAAGTTCAGCCTCCCGATCATCGGCCCCATCGCCGAAAAACAGTCTCTGACTTAGAACATTCCTTCCGAGCCGCGCCCGTCAGGAAGCGCAATGCCTCCTGACGCGCGCCCTCACTTCCCCAATATCCCCATCCCCCGCGCCACCCTCGTCAATATCTCCAGCCCCCGATCCAGCATCTCCCTTGTGTGCGTCGCCGTCACAATCGTCCGCACTCTCGCCTTCCCCTCCGGCACAGTGGGAAACCCAATCCCCGTAGCCAGCAGCCCGTTCTCAAACAGCGCTTGCGAAAACGCGTGCGCCGTCTTCGCCTCGCCCACCATCACCGGCGTAATCGGCGTCTCACTCAGCCCCGTATCAAATCCAGCCTCGCTCAACCCCTTCTTGAAATACTTCGTGTTCTCCCAAAGCGTCTCGATGCGCTCCGGCTCCTGCTCGAGAATTTCGAACGCCGCTATACACGACGCCGCCACCGACGGCGGATGCGACGTCGAAAATAGAAACGGCCTCGCCCGATGATAGAGGAACTCGATCAGATCGCGGCTTCCGCACACATACCCGCCCAGCACTCCGATCGCTTTCGACAGCGTCCCTACCTGAATATCCACGCGCCCGTGCAAACCGAAGTGATCCACGGTGCCGCGTCCATTGCGCCCCAGCACCCCCGACGAGTGCGCATCGTCGATCATCATGATGGCCCCGTGCCGCTCCGCGATCTCCACCAGCTCGGGCAGCGGCCCGATATCGCCATCCATCGAGAACACCCCGTCCGTGATCAGCAGCTTGTGCCCCGGCTTGCCATCGAGACCGGCGAGATGCTCCTCGGCCTTGGCCGTATCACGATGCTGAAAGACGTGGATCTTCGCCCGCGATAGCCGGCAGACATCGATAATGCTGGCGTGATTCAGCGCGTCGGAAATGATGTGATCCTCGGGGCCGAGGATTGCCGAGACAGTGCCCGCGTTGGCCGCAAATCCGGACTGGAACACCACGCACGCTTCTACATTCTTGAATTCCGCGATGCGGCGTTCGAGTTCCATATGCAGACTCATGGTGCCTGAGATGGTCCGAACCGCCCCCGACCCCGCCCCATACTTCTTCGCCGCCGCCACCGCGGCCTCCACCAGCTTGGGATGATCCGCGAGTCCCAAATAATTGTTGCTCGCAAGGTTGATGACTTCGCGCCCGTCGAAGCGCGCAATCGGCTCGCACGCAGATTCCAGCACGCGCAGTTTCTGATAGGTTCCAGCTGAACGCCACCCCGCCAACTGCTCGCTGAGGTACCCCAGGGGATCGATCACTGTGTTAGTGGCCATACTCCAACTTTACAGGGATGGTTGGGGCGGATTGTTTTGCTAGCCGGGTTGATGCCTGCTGGAGAGATCTATTAGACGAACGGGCCACCGCCACGGCGCTGGCTGGCGACCTCAGCATACATCGCGTCCGGCGCCAAATCGATCTCGCCGGGCCAGGCGACTGCGCCGTAATCGATGAACACCCGCTCGAAGAACTTCGCATCGAGCAGCGGCGCGAGCACACCCGTAAGCTCTCCCGGTTCCAGCCGCACACGACCCGTCAGTCCGTCTTTGAATCGGACGAAAAGGCAGTAGTCCGGCTCCGGCTTCACTTCAACGACGTCCCAATGCATGAAACAATTCTCCCTCCCGCCGTATACTACCGGCATGGCCCGCGTATTCCTGATCGATACCGACACCGCTTCCGACGATGCCGTGGCACTGATCATGGCTCTGCGCACTCCCGGCGTACACGTCGCAGCCATTACGATAGTCGCCGGGAATGTCCCGCTCGAACAGGCCACGCGCAACGCTCTCTACACTGCCGAATTGTGCGGGTCCGACGTGCCCGTCTATCCCGGTGCGGACCGTCCCCTCACCAGGGATTATCAGCACGCGCAGTGGTTCCACGGAAATGACGGTCTCGGTGACCAAGGCTATTCCCCGCCCCGGCGACGCGCCGAATCCCGCCCCGCGGTGCATGCCATCGTCGAAACCATTACCGCGAATCCAGGACTTACCGTGGTGACGCTTGGGCCGCTTACCAACATGGCCCAGGCGTTCACGCGGGCGCCGGAAATCGCCGGCAAGATCGGACGGCTGGTTTTGATGGGCGGCAATCCGTGCACGGAAGGCAATGTGACTCCGGCGGCCGAATACAACATCTGGTGCGATCCGGAAGCGGCGCGAATTGTGATCCGCTCCGGCGCACCGGTCGAGTTGATCGGCTGGCAGCTCTGCCGCGGCGATGCGAATCTGCGTCCCGCCGACATTGAACACGTACTCGCGATTGACACGCCGCTTGCGCGGTTCACCATCGAGTGCAACGCGACCGCGATGAAGGCGAATTTCGCGCAGTCCGGCGAAGTCGGCATCTCGCTTCCGGATCCCATCGCCATGGCCATTGCACTCGATCCTGGCGTCTGCACCGAGTCGAGCCGACATTTCGTGGACGTGGAAACCACCAGTAATCTCACCCGCGGCATGACGGTAGTCGACCGCCTCAACGTCGCCACCGACTCCCGCAATCGCGAGATCTGGACGGACGCCGCCACTTGCTCCGTCTGCTGGCGGATTGACATCCCGCGATGGAAGCAGACGTTGTACGCAGCGCTCTAACAGCGATCACTCAGCTTGCAGCACAGTGGCGGGGTCCACGCGGCTGGCCCGGCGCGCGGGAAACGCGCAGGCCAGCAGCGCCACGGTTGCGAATAACGCGGGAACCGCTGTGAAGGTGAGCGGATCCATCGCCGGGACACCCCACAGAAGCGTGGCCATGTAGCGCGTTAAGAGCGCGGCTCCCGCGAGTCCGGCGACGATGCCGGTAACGGCGATGCGGGCGCCCTCGCCCAGAACAAGGCTCAGCACGTTGGCCGGACGCGCGCCCAGCGCCGTGCGCACGCCGATCTCGCGGATGCGCTGGCTGACGCTGTAAGAGAGCACTCCAAAGATGCCCATGCATGCCAGCAGCGCCGCGATTCCGGCGAATGCGGCGGCGATTCCGGCGCGCATGCGCGGGCGATTCACGGAATTTTCGGCGATGGATTCCAGGGTTCGCATCTGCGTGACGGGCAGGTCCGCATCCACGCGGTGAATCGCGGCCGTTGCGGCTTTGGACAGGCTTAGCGGATCGCCGGCCGTGCGCACCGCAATAGCCGCGGCCGGGAACGGAGCCTGGCTCATGGGGAGATAAATCTCGAGGGCATTGGGCTCGCCCGGACCTTGCACTTTCACCTGAGCGATCACGCCCGCGATTTCGCATAGATCCGGATGGGTGGGCGATCCGGAGACATTCACCTGCGCGCCAACGGCCCGCGATCTATCAAAGAAGCGTGAGGCGAAAGCTTCATTCACGATGCATACGGGCTTGCCGCGCGGCGTGTCTTCGGGCGAAAACGTTCTGCCCGCCAGCACGCGAATTCCCAGTGTTTCGAAGTAGCCGGGGTTCACCGACTGCACATGCGCGCCGGTACGCTGGGCTTGCTTTGGCGCGCCCGGCACTTCGAAAAACGTTCCCATGCTCCAGCCCTCCAGCGGCATGTCGATGCCGATGGCTACTGAGCGGACTCCCGGCACGGCGGCCAGCTCGCGCTCGGCGTCGCGATAGAACATCGTCAAACGCTCGGGCGTGGCGTAGCGGTTCTCGGGCAGCGAAACATGCATGGTAAGGATGTTGGCCGCGCGGTATCCGCGGTCCACATTCTCGAGGCGGAACAAAGTGCGGACCAGCAACCCGGCGCCGGCGAGCACGATGATCGCGAGGGCGATCTCAACCGAAGCCAGCGCATTGAGCGAGCGCCGCGCGCCGGTGGTGGTCCGGCCGGACGCGCGCAGTACGCCACCGAGCGATATTTTCGCGATTCGCAAAGCGGGCAGCAAACCGAACAGAACAGGAGTGACCAGAGACACCGCCAGCGCGAACAAGATCACGCGAGTGTCCATCCGGATGGGGATGGCGGATGGAATGGCCCCGGCGGGGAGAATCGAAGGCAGAGTCTCCACGGCGAGCCACGCCAGCCAAATGCCCAGCGCACCGCCCAGGGCTCCGATCAGCAGCGATTCGGCGAGCATCTGCGCGATCAGGCGCGCCCGGCCGGCTCCAATGGCGACGCGCACGGCCATTTCCCGGGCGCGAGTGGTCTGGCGGGCCAGCAAAAGATTGGCGACATTGACGCAGGCAATCAGCAAAATCAAACCCACCGCGGCGAACAGCAGCAGCGACGTGGACTTGAGGTCTGAACCCACCAGAAACTCCTGCAGGGGAGTAATCGCCACGCCCCAGCCCTGGTTGGTTGCCGGCGAAGCCGCGGCGATGCGTCCGGCGATGACATTCATTTCGGCCTGGACAGCGTCGCGCGGCGTCTCCGGCTTCAGGCGCGCAATCACCTGCAGGAAATGGCTGTCGCGGCGGGCGGTGGCGCGTGAGAGCGCGAGCGGCGTCCAGATCTCGCAGCGATTGTTGAACAGCGTGAAGCCGGCGGGGAGAACGCCCGCGACGGTGAAGGGCCGGCCATCCAACAAGAGCGGGCGGCCAACCAGGGCCCGATCCGCTCCCAGGCGCTGCCACAGACCGTAACCGATCACGGCGACGCCAGGCGCGCCAGGATCCTCGTCGGACTTTTCAAAGGTGCGGCCCAGCGCCGCCTGGACGCCGAGCAAATCGAAGAACGAAGCCGAGACCGACTGGCTCAGGATATGCTCGGGGCCGCCGGGACTCTTCAGGATATGGCTGCCGCCCGTGACCGCGGCGACGGATTCGAAGCTCTTGCTCTGGTCACGCCAATCGAGGTACGTCAAGGCGCTCACTGAATTTCGGATGCGGCCGGGAGTAAGTTCCGAGAGCATGACAAGCCGGTCCGCCTGTTTGAACGGAAGCGGGCGGAGGAGGGCGGCATCGACCAGGCTGAAGATCGCGCCGGCGGCTCCGATGCCCAGGGCGAGGGTGAGGACGGCGGCGGCGGTGAAACCTCGCGCTTTACGGAGCACGCGGAATCCATAGCGGAGATCCTGCCAGAGGTTGAGCATGAGTCTTTGACAGGTACCGTGGCGGAAACGTTTGGTTACGCGTGGTAGTTGATGGGACCGGAGCCGCGGCCGAGGTTGGGTGCGGTGCGGATGGCTTCGGTAATCCAAGTCTTGGCGGCGGCGACGGCATCCTGGAGCGATTGGCCGAGCGCGAGGCCGGCGGTGATGGCTGCCGAATAGGCGCAGCCGGTGCCGTGAGTATGTCGCGTATCGATGCGGGCGGCGCGAAATTCAGACCAGCGGCCCTCGTGAAGCAGGATGTCGACGGCGTCGCCGGCGCGATGCCCACCCTTGATGAGAACCGCGTGGGCGCCCATACCGATCAGCGCTTCGGCTGCGCGGCGCATGTCATTTTCGCCGGTGAGGGCAGCGGCTTCGTCGAGGTTGGGCGTGATCAGGAACGCGCGGGGGATCAGCAAGTCGCGCAAGGCAAACAGGGCGTCGGGAGACAGCAGCGCGGCGCCGGGTTTTGAGATTCGCACGGGGTCGATGACCAGCGGGAAGTTCCAGCCGGCGGCGAGAGCGGCGATCGCCTCCACGGTTTCCCGGTTTCCGAGGGCTCCGGTCTTGGCCGCGGCCGGGTGCAGATCGGCGACTACCGCGCGGATTTGATCGGCGATGAGATCGGGCGGGAGGCATTCGATGCGGGTGAGCTGGGTAGTGTTCTGAACGGTGAGCAGCGTGATGGCGGCGGTCCCGTAGACGCCGAACTGATGGAAGGTTTTGAGGTCGGCCTGGATGCCCGCGCCGCCGCTGGGGTCCGAGCCGGCGATGGTGAGCGCGACGGGCACCAAATATTCAGTTTAGTGGGTGGGTATTCAAAACGTCAGGCGTTGGGTGCGCGTGGCGCCGGCGGTGTTGGTGATTTCCACTTCGACGCCGGTTACCTGGGTGGCGTCGCCGCTGACGGGGAAGGTGGCGCGCAGGGCGAACATGCCGCCGGCGGTGGAGGGCTGGAAGAAGCGCTGGAAATCGGCGCTGGCATCGAAGCGGAGAGTTCCAGGCTGGATAGTGCGGCCCGCGCTGTCAAAGAAGGTGAAAGCCAGCGTCGAGATGGAGCGGGTGTTGTCGAAGCCGGTGAGGCTGACGTCCACGTCGCTGGTGCGGCGCACGCCACCGGAGAAGTCGAGCGAAACCGGCGTGGGCGTTACCACCATGCTGACCAGGTTAGTCTCGCCGGGCAACTGAAGCGCGAACACCAGTTTGCCCGCGGTGGTTCCGGTCTGAAAAGTCATATCGGATTGCGAGCCGAAGTGGGCGATGGTATCGCCGACGTTGACGGTGACGGTCGCGCTGCGGCCTCCGGACACGAACCGAACGGCGGAGTCGTCGGTTACGCCCGGCACACTGGGCTGGAACTGCAGCGTCAGCGTGCCGGTACCGGACACCTTGGAAGGAGCGGCCAAGGGGATGGAGACTTTGGCTGGATGGGCGCTGGTGAGGGAGGCGGAATCGAAGGCGATGGAGGCGGCGGGGAGCGGAGGATCGAAGCCATGGCCGGTGAGATGGAATGAACGCTGATCCACCAGCAGAGTGCCTTGCGCGGGCTGCGGCGTCTGCGGCTCGAAGGCGATTTGAAACGCGAGCGACTGGCCGGCGGCGATTTGCAGAGGCGCGGAGATGCTGATGGGTCCGCGAAATCCAGCGCCGGATACGGACAGGGAGGCCACGCTGATGGACGCGGCACTGGGGTTCGATAGCGAGAATTTCAGCAGGCGGCTGGATCCACGCTCGACGTTTCCGAAATCGATGGTCGCGCCCGCGAACAGCGGCGCGGCGGAGGTTTCCACGGATAGCTGAGCCACTTGCACGGCGGTACCGCGAAGAATTACGGAGATTGTGTTCACCAGCAAGGTGGCGCTGTAGAAACCGAAGTTGGCGGGGGCGAACGCAACCCGGAACTCCACGAACGCGCCGGGCGCCAGGATGTATCCAAGGGACGGCGCGGCCGAAAGACTGAAAGCGGTTCCATCGACGGACAGGACAGCGATGACGGCCGACGAGGAGCCGACGTTGCGGACGTGAAAACGAGTTTCGAGGACATCGCCGGTGGAGACTTTGCCGAGTTCGTCCACGGCGACCACCGGGTGTTCGGAGACGCCGTCGAACTGGGAGAGCTGCAATTGCGCGACGGCCGCCGCGGGCAGGAGCAGCGCGAGCGCGAGTGCGTGAGCAGTCATGGCTGGGGAAGCTCGAATACTTGTTCGCGTCCGGGCGCGATGCGGATGGCGAGCATGCGGGTGGACGCGGGATCGGCATCGATGGCCTGAAGCCAGCCGTCGGCGAACTGCACGAAAGCGCCCGGTGCAATGGGAGTGGCGAGGTGAAGATCCGAGGCGCCGTCGCGACGGATCACGATGCCACCGGGCTCGCTGTAGACGATGTTGCCGGAGGGCGCGAGGAACAGGGGAGCTTGCACGCCGGGGAGCATCGATTCGGAATCGGACCGCAGGAGCCAGACGCCGTCATCGCGCTGGATGGCCAGCGTAGCAGGAGCGGCGATGGCGAGCACGGTTCCGGCGATCCTGACAGGATCCAGCGTAACTGGCTCGAGAGCGGAGCGGGTGCAGCGCAGAAGCGTTGCGGTGGACTCAAAAAAAACCAGGGCCGGTCCTCCACGCGAGGAGAACGCGAAGAGGACGGGCCCATCGGGAACATCCACACTGAAGAGAACCTCACCTTGACGTTCCAGCACGTCAAGGCGGGAGCCAGTCTTCAGGAACCCGGATGTTCCCGAGAAAGCGGCTGAGTCGACTCCGTCCGCGGAGGAGTCGTTCAGAAGAAAATTCCCGCCCAGGCCGGAAACGGCCCGGAAGGAGCCTTGCGGATCGCGAATGAACCCGAGGCTGGGGGCGGTGAGGCCGGACTGGCCCCAGACGGAGAGCGCAAAAAGGATGACAATGAAGAGCCGGATCATGGGTGAGGTCCGATGATGAGCGTGGGAGTCCCGATGGCGGGCGCCACGGGTCCCACGGGAACCGGAAGGCTGGAATGTCCGGAGTGTCCGAGCGCCAGGCCGGCGGCAGCGCCTCCGGCGAGGGCTCCGATGAGCACCCATTTGGCATGGAAGCGATGCGGGGCGGAAAAACCTTTTTCATTTTTCGCCGAGAGCGCATCGGTGAGGTATTGATGACTGACGATGCCCGCGCGCGCGTCGTCTTTTGCGGCGGTGATGCGGATGTCAAAGGGTCCGGCGAGACGATTCCACTGCATGCCCCAGACCGCCGCGCGCCCGTCGGCCTTGGTGTTGACTACTTCGGTGCGGAGGCCGCTGGTAAAGGTTCCGCCCGGGCCATCCTCGGGCAGGCGAAAGCTAACGGCTGCGCCTTGCACGGGATTGCCGTCTTCACCGGTGACCAGGACGGTGAGCCCGCGGGTGGCGCGGGAAGCGGTTGGGTAGACGGTGCCTTCGCCTTCAACTACTCGTAATTGAATAGTGGAGGCGGCGGGGAGCGGGCCCAGACTGAGGAGAAAAGCGCAGGTGAGGAGTGCGGGGCTCTGCACGAAAGTATCGTGCGTGACGCGGGGGAATAGTCTCAAGGAATATTCGGATGTATGGGCGCAGCTCTCCTTGTGACGGCGCGGACAGGGCATGGCCCTGTGCTACGCGGTTTGGAAAGCCGGAAATATTTTGGAGGCCTCCATGCTCACCCGTATTAGAGAGCCCGGTGGCGGGCCACTGCCACGAGATTGGCAGCCGAACCTTGTCGCTAACCGTCCCCCAGGGTTGCTCGAGTGCTTCCGGGCGATGCGGTGACAGGGGGTCCGACAAGCGAGAGCCCCTGCTCTTGCTTCCAGAATAAAGCAGGGGTGTATGGATTTTCGAGGGCGCGTATTTGTAAGCCGTTGCAGGCGTGAGAGAAATAAATGCTAAATACCGGGGACCGATGCCAGGGCCCAGGTGCGGGCGGACAAAACGGTCTGGCCGATGCCTTGACCTGAGATCACGATTTCAACACGGCGGTTCGCTCGACCTGCGATGGTAGCATTCGAGACAAACCCGGCGGTGGGGATGCGGCGCGGCAATGCATCATTCGCGGCCAGCACGTCTTGAACGGCCTGTGCGCGCTTGTAGGACGCCTCGAGGTTCTGGGCGCTGGTGCCGCGGTGGTCCGTATAGCCTTCCACCCGAATCGTAACGTCGGGGGGGAACATCTCGGCGATCTCGGCGAGCTTTTTGGAAGTCTCAGGGGGCACGGTGTTGCCGTCCGCCAGCAGCGAATCGGGAACCGTGACTACCAGGCCGCGGGGGGTGTCGCGCGTTTCGAGAACGCGATTCAGTTTCGCGAGCAAGCGAGCCCGGCACATACGCTGGTAAGCCATGGATCGCTGCTGCAATGGTTCATGCACAACCTGCGCCTCAATTGCCGGTACGGCCCGAACGGGCTGCGTGGTAGTGGCTACGGCCGTCATTGGAGTCTGGGCGGAAGCGCAGATGAAAGTCGCGGAGATGAATGCTAGGAACTTCATGACGCTTTGTCTTGTTGCACGAGGGGGGCCGTTCTATTACTACTTTGGATGCAATGATTTAGGGGATGGCTACCGAACTGATTGACGTAAAATTGACTGTTTCAAGGCTTAGCGCGCCAGCAAGAATATTCTCGCGCCCGTAGACGGCCAAAGAAAGTGGGCGGCGTCCGCCACGGGGGCCAAGCTGGAAGGTATTGAAAAGTCGCTCCCGGGACGGCTGGAAACGATCCGGCGGACGTCATCGACAGAGGCAGCCAGGACTACGGTGGCGATGGGCTGGTCCGATGGCAGTCCCCAGGCGGCGAGGCGCTGCTGGAAGCTGGGGCGGAGGCGATCCAGATCGAGGAACTGGTCCGTTGTTACCGTGATGCCGAGCTCTTCAAAATCGAGCGGCAGCTTGGGACGGCTGGGGCGGGCATCGAAGTTCACGTAGCGGATGTGGCGCAAGGGGATGGTAGACGACACGAATTGATCATCGGGGTCAATGAGGATCAGTTCATTGGCGCGATGAAGACCAGCGTAGGAATGGAGGCCTGCGACGGAAGGCATGGGATGCTCGGCGCGGTAGGGCAGTCCCCAGGGCTGGTCCCAGCACCAGACCTTCACTGCGAATACAATTACCAGCGCCGCGAGCGAGTAGCGGCTCGCGAACCGCGACGAGAGCAGCGCCAGAGCGGGCAGCAGAGGCAACAGATAACTGGTGTTGTGATACTGGAACGCAAGCATGGCAAGCAGCATCACTGCGATCCACGCCGTTAGCAGGCGCTTGCGTTCGCGAACCAGCCAGGGGATTGCGGCGAGGGCGGCGAGGCACAAGACGGGATCGGTAAGAAACAGCCTCTTGCCGTAGTAGACCAGCGCGGTTTCGGCCACGCTCTGCTCGGGCGCGGCCAAGCCCCATGTAAACAGCTCGCTGCGAACATACTCGGCCCAGAACCAGCGCGTGTGGACAGCTAATTGGTACAGGTGCCAGGGAACGGCCACGGCGGCGGCGATAGCGCAGAGAGACAGCCACCGGCGCCAGGGAATTCCCACGGCAGCGAGCATGAGCAAGGGCAATACTCCGGCGACTCCCTTCGTGATAATCGCGAGGCCGGTGGCCACGCCGGCCATCCACAGCGCGAGGCGGCCGGCGAGCTTGGGATCGCGCGCCACGGCGAACAATGCGAGCACCATCCACAACGCCAGCAGCATGTCCGTCAGCGCTGTGCGGGCCAGCATATGGAACATGTGATTGGAAAGCAGCAGCAGCGCGGCGGCGACGCCAGCCAAGCCGCGTCCGGCCCACAGGAACAGCACGGCGACGATGAGCGCGCCTGCGAGGAGGGACGGCAGGCGGAGGGCCCACTCGCCGAACAACTTCGCCGCGCCGCCCGACAACCAGTACAGCAGCGGCGGCTTGAAGAACACGTAGCGGCCCAGAAACATGGGAGTGAGCCATCCGCCTGACGCGGCCATGTGCAGCGAAACGGCGGCGTACACGGCTTCGTCCTGGGCCTGGATGTGAGCGACGGGATCGACGTAGCTTTCGGCGAGTCCCACTCGATCCACCCTCCAGGCGAGCGTGGCGAACGCGCACAGGAATACGGCTACGACAGCGATGCGGGGGGACAACCGACGATTATAGGCGACTGACGGCGTAGACGATTTCGGCGGTTTGCGAATCTGGAAGACTTACTTCAACGCCGTCTTGCGCCAGTTGAGCGCCGGTGCGGACCAGGATTTGGGGATCATTCGCGAACGTGACGCTGTAGGAATGCAGAGCCTTGAGGCCCAGCAGCTTGATGGTGATCTGGCCGGTTTCGCCGCCCTCGCGCGTGACGATGGCAGCGGCGGAATCGGTGGCGGCATCATAAGCCTCGAGGGCGTCGATCTTTCCATCCCCGGGCGCCGACAAATGGAAGACTTTGCCGTTGCGGATGAGCTCGCGTACGGCTTTGTAGCGAGCGAACTCCCAACTAGCGTAGATGAGCTGGCCGTTGTTCAAATCGGCAAGCCGGTCCATGAGATGCCAGGGGCCGCCAAACATGTAACTGCGGGTGTTGTAAACGCTGGTGGGGTCTTCGGGCGAATAGCGGTCCGCGTAGCGCGGCGAGAAGGGATAAGTGGCGCCGTAGGCAGCCACGCGCGACGCCAGCGCGCCCGAGGCGTCATTCAAGATGGAGGTGACGTAGTTGCGCACCATCTTGAAGGTCATCATGTTGCCGCCGTTCTCGCAATTCTCCCAGGCCACGCTGGGATGGGACTGCAACACCGCTTCCACCACGGCGTCAATGCCCTGTTCGGCATTGGCGTAATTGCTGTCTTGCGGATCATGTGTGTGATCGGCGCGGGTACATTTCTTGACCATGTTCTCGCCGTCCTGGAGGATCCAATCGACGTTGTAGTCGTCGATGACGTGCTTGATCTGATCCACAATCCATTGTTGGGCGGGGGCGTTGGAGAGGCACAGAGAGACGCCCTTGAAGTAATGGTCCTGCTCGGTGGAGGCCCAATCGGGATGCAACTGGATGACGGTGGAATTCGTGGCTACCTCACCGGGCGTGAGGTGCAGGCCGAACAGCATACCCTTGGAGTGGACATAGTCAGAGAGAGCGCGCAGGCCGCTGGGGAATTTAACGGGATCGGCGTACCAGTCGCCAAGCCGCTGAGCCCAGCCGAGGTCGACAATGAACAACTCGACGCCCACTTGCGCCGCGACGTCGGCATTTCGGCGCAACAGATCTTCACTGAGCTGCTGTTGATAGGCCCAGGAATCCCACACCAGATAGGGGAACTCGGCGCCACCGGGAGCGGCGCGTGCGAGGGCGGCTTCCGAGAAACGCTGGGTGCGGTAACCGGCTTCATCCCAGTTGCCGCGGAACAAGCCGAGGAAGGCCGGCGGGACGGCGAATGCGGCGCCGGGAGCGACGGGGTGATGCAAAGCATCCACGGGGGCGCTGAAGCGCAGGGTGTTATCGACACCGGAATGCTGCACGAAGGCTTCGCTGCGGCCGTTGAATTCCCAGCCCGCGAAGAGGCCGTGGCCGGACGGATCGCGAACCGCGACCCAGCCGCACTGCGATCCATGGGCGCCGCTACGGGCATAGGCCGGCTTGCCCGCCACGCCGTTGAGTTTCGTCTGGGAGATCTGAAAATCGAGCGCACGGGGCTGCAGGATGGACCACTGATCCACGGTGAAGGAGGTGTACTCGCTGCCGTTGTCGGCGAAGGCCCAGGGCAGCATATCGGCGGCGGTGATGAACACCTGGTCAGACGTCAGATTCTGTACGGTTACGCTATGCCGGAGCACCGGCTGGTTGCGAAAGAGTTCGAGCCGCAGGGTGACCTGGACGCGATTCTCAGAATCGCGCAGGACGATCATCTGCCGGAAGCCCCCGCGCGCGATGGCTTTGGAGAACTGGTTCACCAGGACATAGCGGGTGTTCTCGTCGAAAGCCAAATCGCCCACGGCGAAATGTAAGGGAGATGACGGATGGTCGGGCGGGGGCGTCCAGACGGTTCCGTCGGAATGCGCCAATGAATCCAACTGGAAGTTCCCATTGGGGGTGAGCTCAAGGGTGGCGGTGATGACGCCGTTGGTTAGATTCCAGCGATTTTGAGCGAGGTCGAAGTCGAACTGGAATGGAGAAGCGGCCCCAAGACAGGCGGGGACGAGCAGCGCCAGGATGTAAGCGAGCTTGCGCATCTCAGTTTTTGAGAAACCAATCCACAATGTATAGTTGCGAACGGATGGCGGATCGTTACAAGTTCCTTATCGGGCGGCGAGGGGGATTGGGTTAGGAGCAGAGCCGAAACGTATCGGCGAACCTATGGTATCTGACTTCATGGAAACACTGTTTCGGGTTGAAACCAGGGTCTAAGGCGGTCCAGGGAGACCGTACAGGGCCGCTTGGAAGCGGCCCGCAGGTTTCTAACCTGCCCCACGCGGACCGGTTAATATTTGGGGACGGTGGGATCCACCTTATCGCTCCACGCCAAGATACCGCCCTTCATGTTGCGGACTTTGCGGAAGCCGGCCTGTTTGAGGAAGTCGACGGCCTTGGCGCTGCGCATGCCGCTCTTGCAATGGGCCACGATTTCGTCGGCGGAGTTGAGCTCGTTCACGCGCTTGGGGAGGTCGCCTAGCGGGATCAGCTTGGCGTAGGGGATATTGCAGATCTGGTATTCGTGCGGCTCGCGGACGTCGATCAGGACGAATTTATCGCCGCGGTCGATCTTGGCTTTTACTTCGGACGGCTCGATCTCGCCTTCGACGGGCGCGGGCTCGTGCGGCTGGTTGGGGATACCGCAGAATTCCTGATAGTCGATTAGCTGGTGGATTGTCGGGTGATCGCCGCAGACGGGGCATTCGGGATTCTTGCGGAGTTTCAGCTCGCGGAACTTCATGGCTAGCGCGTCGTAGAGCAGCAAGCGACCTTTGAGCGGCTCGCCGATGCCGAGGATCAGCTTCACGGTTTCGGTGGCCTGGATTAATCCGATGGTGCCGGGCAGGATGCCGAGCACGCCGCCCTCGGCGCAGCTTGGAACGAGGCCGGGAGGAGGAGGCTCGGGATACAAGCAGCGATAGCAGGGACCGCCTTCGTAGGCGAACACGGTGGCTTGGCCTTCGAAGCGGAAGATGGATCCGTACACGTTGGGCTTGCCGAGCAGGACGCAGGCATCGTTCACCAGGTAGCGCGTGGGGAAGTTGTCAGTGCCATCGACGACGATGTCATAGGGGCGCAGGATTTCGAGTGCGTTCTCGCTGGTGAGAGCGGTTTCATAGCGGTCGATTTGCAGGAACGGGTTGATGTCCAGCATTGTTTCGGCGGCCGAGTCGAGCTTTTTCTTGCCGACGTCCTTGGTGCCGTGGATCACTTGGCGCTGCAGGTTGGTGTAATCGACTACATCGAAGTCCACGAGGCCGATGCGGCCGACGCCGGCGGCGGCGAGGTACAGTCCCAGGGGCGCGCCGAGACCGCCGGTGCCGATGAGCGCGACTTTCGCGGCCTTCAACTTCAACTGGCCGTCCATGCCGACTTCGGGCATGATCAGGTGGCGGCTGTAGCGCAGGATCTCGTCCTTGCTCAAGGTCACGGGGGGAGCGGCTACTTCGGCGATGGATCCGCCGGCGATGCTGGGGACGATGGAGATGGTGTCGGTATCGCGCAGGGGCGTGGATTCCTTCTCGAGGTAGCGAATATCGTCATCGTTCAGATACACGTTGACGAAGCTGCGCAGCTTGCCCTGATCGGTGAAGAGATGCCGCCGCAGATCCGCAAACTCGGTGGTGAGATTGGTAAGCGCGGCGCCCACGGTGTCGCCCGAGATTTCCACCGCGTCCTTCTTGTCGACAAACTGGCGCAACGGGGTGGGGATAAGTATCTTAGCCATAAATCAATTCTTCCTTGTCAGCCGAGGTCTGGTCCATATTCGGCAGAAAGCTGTTGGCGTGATCGAAACGCCCTGCTTTCACCGAGAGCACTACGAACGAATACCACGGGCACGAGTTCTTCAGGTCGGTTTCCGAAAAATAAGCGTCGCAGTCGGGATGCGAATGGAAGATCCCGATCAGGTCCATTCCATTCTTGCGCGCTTCGCGCTCGGCCGCCAGCAGGTCTTCGGGACGCAGCTCATAACGGGCCGCTTGCGATCCGGTGAAAGCGTTCTGGATAGGCACGGCCACGCGGACATTTTTAGTGTCGCCGTCCACCGCTCCCAGCATGGCGCCGCAACATTCATTGGGGAACAGAGACTCGGCATGGGCCACCATGGTGTCCCAGGCGGGGCGGTCAATCCGGATCATTCCAGAACGGCTCGCTGAGATATTTCTCCGCGCTGTCACACAGCATGGTGACGATAACACCGGGTTCGCCGGCATCGACGAGTTCGCGGCCCACCTTGCAGGCGGCGGCCAGGTTCGCGCCGGAGGAGATGCCGCACAGCAGCGCTTCCTCGCGGGCCAGGCGGCGAGTCATGGCGTAGGCGTCTTCAGTCTCGATCCACACGTTATCGTCGGCGAGTGCGGGATCGTAAATTCCCGGCACGATGGCGGTGGGCATGTGCTTGAGGCCTTCGAGGCCGTGAAATCCCGAAGTGGGCTGCGCGGAGATGCATTTCACATCGGGCAGCTCGCGCTTGAGGCGGCGGGACGTGCCCATGAAAGTGCCGCTGGTTCCCATGGAGGCTACGAAGTGCGTGACGCGGCGTTCGGTCTGCGCCAGGATCTCGACGCCGGTACCATCGTAGTGCGCTTTCCAGTTGGCGGGGTTGTTGTACTGATCGGGATAGAAGTACAGGTCCGGGTCTTCTTCGTAGAGCTTGCGGCAGAGGCGAATGGCGCCGTCGGAGCCTTCGGCGGCGTCGGAAAAAACCATCTCGGCGCCGTAGGCTTTGAGGACGTGCTTGCGCTCGCGGGAGGCGTTGCCGGGGAGGCACAGGCGCACTCGATAACCTTTATAAGCGCCGATCATGGCGTAGGCGATGCCGGTGTTGCCGCTGGTGGCGTCCAGGAGAATCTTGCCGGGGGTTAGCTTGCCGGTGCGCTCGCCGTCGAGGATCATGTTGAGGCCGGCTCGGTCCTTTACGGATCCGCCGGGGTTAAAAAACTCGGCTTTGGCGTAGATTTCGACGCCGGGAAGGTCCGCGCTAATGCGCTGGAGGCGGAGCAGGGGCGTATTGCCGATCTGGCTGAGGAGGCCGGTGGCGCCCGTGAGGGGTCGGGTTGGGAGTGATAATACGGCGCTCATGGACGTAGCTATCATGTTAACACCTTAATGTCCGTAGAGAATAGGGGATTGAACGGGCGGGTCACGATTGATTTGATGCAGGGGGGGTGTGATTAGGTGAATCTTCTTTCCGAGATCGCGGCGATCTGACCCCTCCCATAAGGGGCCAGCTCTCCTGGAGCAGGTAAACGCATATCTGCGAGACTGGAGGCAGTTTGAAAGTCAGGGAGCGAGATGGAGGACGACGGGTTGCGGCTGGCGCGGACCCGGGAAAGCCAGAGGTTGCTGGAAGGCCGGTGTAGCGCCACCCGGCACACTCGACGCCGTGCTGAAACAAGCCGGCCTGAAATAGTGAGGACCACTGCGATGCGTTATTTGGTGGTAATTGAACGGGGAGAAAAGAGCTGGGGAGCTCAGGTACGGGATCTGCCTGGGTGCGTTGCCGTGGGCGAGACGCGGGATGAGGTGCTCCAACTCATCCGCGAGGCTATCGACTTCCACATCGAGGGGCTGAGGGAGGATGGGCTGCCGGTGCCGCCGCCGAGTTCGGAGATTGAGTTTGTGGAAGTGAGTGTAGTTTAGCGCTACCGCAGGGTCGACGAGTTAAACACCGCGTTCGATTTCTTGACAGAGCGGGTAATCAGGTCAGGAGAACCTCGCCGGTGTGGCTGGTGTCATAGCCGGCGAGGACTTCCAGCTTTTGGCGGATGACGGCGCGGTTCAGGACATCCAGCAGGGCTTGAACGGCGGGGAGCCGAAGGTATTGGCGGCGAATCACAAGGTCATAGCGTTCAGTGGAGAGCGGTATGAAGCTGAGGCCGAAGGCGCGGGCGGCGGATCGAGTGGCGATGCAGCAATCGGCTTCCTTCAGGCTGACGGCGAGGGCGGCGGGGAGGTGTCCGGGGGCGACCTCGGTATAGCCATGAACGGCGCTCGCGGAGATTCCGGCCTGGCGCAATTTTTCATCGAGGAGCTCGCGGCTGCCAGCGCCTGGCTCACGGTTGACGATGCACACGTTTTTGCGCGCGAGGTCGGCAATGCCGCGGATGTTCTTCGGATTGCCGGCGGCGAGGACCAAGCCTTGTTCCCAGATGGCGAACGTCACCACCTGGACCTCGCCCTTGCGAAAGAGGCGCTTGATCATGGGGAGGTTGTATTCACCGCTGGAAACGTCGCGCAAGTGCGAACCGGCCACATGCACGTTTCCCTGCTTGAGCCACTGGAGGGCCTGCTGGCTGGACGATTGCGCCACCAGCATGTCGACATCGTCAAATCGGGCGAGGTGCTGGGACAGCAGCGAAATACCGGGATCGCAGCCGGCCACCAGCACGCGCTTGCCATCCTGGCCGGCACCCGGAAAGAGTTGGACGCGGACCTGGCGTTTGCCTTTGGCGCTCTCGACGACGATGCCGTCGGCCATGGGGAGCAGCACGGTTTGAGGCGTGGCGGAAACAGCAGCCAGACGCTTCCCGACCTGGCAGACTTGCACCGGCTGGCCTTTCCAGGCCGCGGCGCGGCCGATTAGATCGACGGCAACCGGTTTCGGCGGCGGAGCCGGCTCAGGCTCGAGGGTGAACAAGTCTTCCACGCGAACTTCCAGCACCCGCGCCAGTTGCAAAGCCAGGGTGGTATTGGGCACGTAGTCTCCGGCTTCAATGGCGTAGACGGTTTGCCGGCTGATGCCGACGCGCCGGGCCAGCTGGGCGGCGGAAATACCTCGCTGCCCGCGGATCTGGCTGAGCTCGGTTCGGGTTTCCATCGAACTCATTGTCGCAGCCGCGCGGAGGTCACGATGCTATTGTCTTAGATGCAAGACACCAGTCTGGTATGCGGCGCTATCTCACTTTCGGGCTGCTCGTGTGTTTGGCATCGTGCCGCCCGGAGCGGGCAGCGAAACCTGGGGTCACGGTGGGCGCGGCGGCGAACCTGACTGGAGTCTTCGAGCGCATCGGGCCTCGATTCGAAGCTCAAACCGGCATTCATCCAGTATTTAGTTTCGCGTCCACGGCGCAACTCGCGCGGCAAATAGAGAACTCGGCGCCGTTTGACGTTTTCACGGCGGCCGATAGGGAACACATGGACCAGCTGGATCATAAAGGCTTGCTGGCGCCCGGCAGCCGCGCCATCTACGCGCGAGGGGTGCTGGCGTTGTGGATTCCTCCGGGAAGCAAGTCGACGGCGACGCGAATAGAGGACCTGGAAGCGCCGGAGGTGCGGTTCATCGCGGTAGCGAAGCCGGACCTGGCGCCGTACGGACAGGCGGCGGTGGACACGCTGAAACACGCGGGGATCTGGGAAAAGGTGAAGCAGAAAATCATCTACGCCGAAAACATACGCATGGCCAAACAATACGGAGCGTCGAACAATACGGACGCGGTATTTACGGCGTACTCGCTGGTGCTGGGGGAAGGCGGGAGGATTATTCGCGTGGATCCGGCACTGCACCAGGCGCTTGATCAAGAACTCGGGATCGTCGCGAATGCTAAGAATCCCGATGGCGCGCGCAAGTTCGCGGCGTTTCTGCTGGCGGGAGAAGGGCGGGATATTTTAGGGCGCTCGGGGTATGACACGCCGAAGCGATAATATTGTTACTTCTTGGCCCCCAGTCTGCACGAGCAACCGCGAATTCCACGCAAGCAAAGCGCGTCTTCCTGGCGCGACAGGCTGCCGGCCTTGCGGGCGATTCCACGCTTTCTAGAGCTGGCGTGGCGGACGCACCGGGCGTATGCGGTGGCGACGGTTGCGCTGCGGCTGTTGCGCGCGGGCGTTCCTCTGGCGGCGCTGTGGGTGGGCAAGCTAATTTTGGATACGCTGGTGGCGGCGCGGATGGGGCACGCGGATCTCTCCCGGATGTGGACGCTGCTGGCGCTGGAAATCGGCATCGTGCTGGCGGGCGAGGCGCTGGCCAAAGCCTCTACGGTGGTGGAGAGTTTGTTCGGCGATCTCTGCTCGAACGCGATCAGTGAAAGGCTGATTGAGCACGCCGCGACGCTCGATTTGCGGCATTTCGAGGATCCTGCGTTTTACGATCAACTCGATCGGGCGCAACGGCAGACTACCGGACGGATCGGCCTACTGGCGCAATTGCTGGCGGCGGGGCAGGATCTGCTGATGCTGATTTCGCTGGCCGCCGCGGTGTTCCTGTACAGTCCCTGGCTGCTGGGACTGCTCGTGATTTCGGTTCTACCCGGCTTCCTGGGCGAGACATACTTCACCTCGCTTGAATATTCGCTGCTGTATCGCTGGACGCCGGGGCGCAGGCAATTGGATTACCTGCGGTACGTGGGGGCGAGCAATGCGACGGCGAAGGAAGTCCAGATGTTCGGCCTGGCGGGATGGCTGGCGCACCGCTACCGTACGCTGGCGCGGCGTTTTTACGAAGAGAACCGGCGGCTTTCCATCCGCAAAGGACTGGCCGCGACGGGATTGTCCATTGCGGGAATGCTGGCGTATTATGCGGCGTATGCGATGATCCTGCTGCGCGGCTTCCAGGGGAGCATCAGCCTGGGGATGCTGACGTTTCTAGCAGCGTCCTTCGCACGCGCAAGGGACGCAACGCAACGCTTGCTGCAGACCGCCGGCAACATCTACGAGCAGAGCCTGTATACGAAAGACCTGTTCGATTTTTTCGAGATGAAGCCCACGGTGGTTTCCAGCGCGGGGGCCGGAATGATGCCGTCGAAGATTCGCGAAGGGATAGTGTTCGAGGATATCGGTTTTCGCTATCCGGGGAGCGACGGTTGGGCGGTGCGCAACGTCACATTCCGGATTGCGCCGGGTGAGCGGGTGGCGCTGGTGGGCGAGAACGGGGCGGGCAAGACCACGCTGGTGAAGCTGCTGGCGCGGCTCTACGATCCCACCGAAGGGCGCATCCTGATGGATGGAGTGGACCTGCGGGAATACGATCTGGAGTCAGTGCGGCGGGCGATCGGAGCCATATTCCAGGATTTCGTCCGCTACGATTTCCGGTTCGATGAGAACATCGGGGTGGGACGGATCGATGCCGTGCGAGAACATCTGGAGCGGGATGCGGGTCCGGATGGCGCGAGCCATCCAGGGATCGTGGATGCGGCGGAGAAATCGCTGGCCGCCTCACTGCTGGAACGGTTTCCGAAAGGATACCGGCAGATGCTGGGGCGGCGCTTTGAAGGCGGCGTGGAGCTATCGGGCGGCGAGTGGCAGAAGATTGCACTGGCACGCGCTTACATGCGCAATGCGCAGGTGATTATTCTGGACGAGCCGACGGCGGCACTGGACGCGCGAGCGGAGTACGAAGTATTTTCGCGCTTCGCGGAGCTGGCGGCGGGGCAGATCGCCATCTTGATTTCGCACCGCTTTTCCACGGTGCGGATGGCGGATCGCATCATCGTGCTTGCAGGCGGTGCCGTGGGGGAGCAAGGGACGCACGCCGAACTGGTGGCCGCGAAGAAGCTGTATGCCGAACTGTTCGCGCTGCAGGCGGAAGGCTACCGGTGACGGGCGGAGGATCGGGTTTTGATGCGGCCGCGCCGGCATTTGACCGGTATCGAAAGTTGCCGGATGGCGTGCCGGAAGCGATACGAGCCGCGGTGTGGGCGGTGGCGGGCGCGCGATCCGGGGCGCGAGTCCTAGATCTAGGAGCGGGCACGGGGCGGATCGGCAAAGCGTTCGCGGCGGCCGGCGATCGGTATGTGGGGATCGATCTTTCGTGGGGGATGCTGCGCGAATTCGCGGGCTCCGCGGCGTGCCGGCCGGCACTGGCGCAGGCGGACGGAGCGCAGCTGCCGTTTCCCGACGCCGCGTTCGACGTGGTGCTGTTGATTCAAGTTTTGACCGGAGCGCGCGGCTGGCGGCAGATTGTAGCGGAGGCACGGAGAGTAACGCGCGCGGGAGGCCTGATGGCGATCGGGCACACGGTGGGACCGGCGGATGGAATCGACGCGCGGCTCAAGGGCCGTCTGTCGGCGATCCTGGCGGACCTGGGCGCAAGCTCGCACGGCGCACGGAAGAATCGAGAGGAAGCGCTGGCGTCACTGGCGGCGTCGGCGGCGCGCAGCACGCATTTGGTGGCCGCGTCCTGGGTGGCGGAGCGCACGCCGCGCGGATTCCTGGAGCGGCATCGAAGCGGGGCGCGATTCGCGGCGCTGCCGCCCGCGCTACAGGACGCCGCGCTGAAAGAGTTGGCGGCCTGGGCGGAAGCCGAGTTCGGATCGTTGGATTCGGGGCTTAATGAGCGGTACAATTTCGAGTTGGATTTGTTTGAAATGCCCCCGGAGGTTAAATGACGGAAACCGAAGATAATCCGATGTTCAGCGTGCTGGGAAAGAGGCTGCTGAATGAGTCTCTTTCCGACGCCTCAGTGCAGCGGGCGACGGAGGCTACACCGGATTATCCGATTCTCCCCTGGCTGAACGTGGTGAAGATCGGGGGCCAGAGCATCATGGATCGGGGGCGAGCGGCAGTGGGTCCGCTGGTGGATGAGATTGTCGCGAACCTGAAGACGCACAAGATGATCCTGGGAACGGGGGCGGGAACGCGGGCGCGGCATATATACAGCCTGGCCATCGATCTGGGCTTGCCCACCGGCGTCCTGACGGTGCTGGGAACCGCGGTGGCTTGGCAAAACGCTCAGATGCTGCATTACTTGCTGGCGCAGTACGGGATCCCTTTCATCGAGCCGGAGGGATTCAGCACGGTACCACATTACCTGATGGAAAGGAACGCGGTGATCTGTATCGGCATGCCGCCTTACAAGCTGTGGGAAGGCAATCCGGAGACCGGGCGCATCCCGCCGCAGCGCACGGACACGGGATGCTTCCTGACGGCGGAGGTGTTCGGCGCGCGCAAGATGATCTACGTAAAAGATGAGGACGGGTTGTACACGGCGGACCCTAAAAAGGACCCGACTTGCCAGCACATCGCGCGCATCAGCGTGGAGGAATTATTGAGCCGCGACTTAAACGATCTGATTGTGGAGCGGGCGGTGCTGGATCTGATGATGAACGCGCGGCATATGCGCGAGATTCAGTTTGTCAACGGCCTGAAGCCGGGGCAACTGACGGCGGCGCTGAACTGCGAGCCGGTGGGTACGGTGATTTATCGCGCGGGCGCACCGAAGAGAGGCCAGGCGTGAGCGGGGACCGGTTTGGCGCGCAACACATCCAGTCGCGCTTGATGCGCGAGTCGCTGGTGGACAAGAACGTACTTGCGAGCACGGAGTCGGCGGTAATTTCGATCCTGCCGGAGTTGAACGTGGTTCAAATCGGCGGGCGGTCCATTATGGATCGCGGCAGAAGCGCGGTGCTGCCGGTGCTGGAAGAAGTTGTCGCGAACCAGGCGGAGCATCGCCAAGTGATCGGGGTGGGGCCGGGCGTGCGATCGCGGCATATTTTCACGGTGGGTCTGGATCTGGGATTGCCCACCGGCGTGCTGGCCACGCTGAGCGCCAAGGATGCGGCGCAGAACGCCTACATGGTGTCGTGCCTCCTGGCGAAGCATGGCTTCGTTTATCTGGAGGCGCCGTTCCTGGTGCAATTGCTTCCGGCGATGCTGGCGGCCGCACGCGGGGCGGTGTTCAATGGCATTCCGCCCTACGCGCTGTGGGAACATCCGCCGGCGATCGGGAAGCTGCCCCCGCACGGGAGCGATGCGGGGTCCTATTTGATCGCGGAGGCGTTCGGGGCGCGCAGCATGATTTTCGTGAAGGATGTGGATGGACTTTATGATTCGGATCCTAAGACGCATCCTGACGCGAAATTCATTCCGGAGATTCGGGCCGCGGATTTGATTCGAGGGAAGTTTCAGACGCTGCCAATTGAGCCGGTAGTGCTGGAACTGCTTACCCGGGCGAGGCTGGCGAGGAGCGTGCGGATTGTGAACGGGCTGGTGAAGGGGAATTTGTCGCGGGCGCTGGCCGGCGAAGCGGTGGGGAGCGTTATTTACGCTTGAGCGAGGGCCGATTGGAAATCGGCCCGCAGGTTGCTAACCTGCCCCGCAGAGCGGACAGTGTCCTGTATACTGGACAGCGATGCGGTTCGGGACCTTTTTATTGTTTGCATCGGTTTGCTGGGGGCAGGCGGAGAAGGCGCAGCTTCTGGGGCACGTGCAGGATCCGGCGGGGCTGGCGATTGCAGGGGCCAAGATTGTGGCGGAGGAACAGGGAACCCATGCGCGGTTTTCGGGGACCTCCGATCATCGCGGGGAATATCATTTGCTGGGGCTAACCGCCGGGCAATATGTAGTCGCGGTGGAGCAGCCAGGATTCCGGACTTACCGGCAATCGGGATTCACGCTGCGGTTAGCCGACCGGACGGTGCTGGATGTGACGCTGCAATTGGGGCAGCCGACGCAGTCAGTCGACGTTACGGCGGAGGCTCCGCTGCTGCAGACGGCGACGGGGGATGTGAGCTTCAACGTAGACGCGCAGAAAGTGGAGACGCTGCCGCTGGACGGGCGCAATTTCATTCCACTGGTAGCGCTGTCGCCGGGTGTGGCGCTTCCAGGCGGAGGGTCACTCCTGCCGCGCATCAATGGGAGCCGGCCGCGAACGAACGAATATCTGTTTGACGGCGTGAGCATGCTGCAGCCGGAACCGGGACAGGTGGTGTTCTATCCGATTATCGACGGCATCGAAGAGTTTCGCCTGAACATCAATGCGTATTCGCCGGAGTACGGGCGGTCCAACGGGGGGACGGTCATCATTGAATCGAAATCGGGGAGCAACGATTTCCATGGGACGCTGTTCGAGTTTTTCCGCAACGAGGATCTGAACGCGCGCAACTATTTCGCGCAGCCGGGTCCGAGGCCGGAGTTCCGGCGTAATCAATACGGGTTGACCTTCGGCGGACCAATCCAGCGGGACAAGACGTTTTTCTTCGCCGACTGGCAGGGCACGCGGCTGCGCACGGGATTGACCCGCTTCAGCACGGTTCCGACGCTGGCGCAGAGGCAGGGAGTGTTTTCGACGCCGATCTTCGATCCGGCGACTGCGGGGCGGACGCAATTCCAGAACAACACGATTACCTCTGACCGATTCGACAAGATAGCGCTGCAGGTGCTGCAGCATTATCCGCTGCCGAATCTGCCGGGATCGGCGAACAACTTCGTGCGGACCAGCGTGGAGCCGGACAATCAGGACCAGTTCGACACGCGGCTGGACCGGTACTTTGGCGCGCAGCATCGCGTGTTTGGACGCTATTCCTATTTTCGCGACGATGACAACCCGGTGACCCCGCTACCCGACGGGAGTGGCGCGCTCACTTCGGGGGTAATCGGCCACACCATTACTCGCGGCGATCAGATGGTAGGGGATTACGACTGGAGCCTGTCGCCCTCGGTCCTGAATCAGGCGCGTTTCGGGTATACGCGGCGAACTTCCACCGGGACTGCGCTGCAAAACGGCGACATTGCGGTGCCGGGCGTTCCGTCGAACTCTTTTCCGTCGGTACTTCCGATTTTCGCGGTGACAGGATTTCAGCAGATTGGGCCGCAGACCAGCGCGAATTCGAACTTCAAGACTTCGGTGACGGAGTTTCTGGATACGGTTTCTATCGTTCGCGGAAGGCACACACTCAAGTTCGGAACCGACCTGCGGCGCGAGGCGCTGGACGTGCTGCAGCCGCCGAATCCTACGGGGTTGTACACGTTCAACACAACGGGGACCAACAAGACCGGTGTGGCGAACAGCGGGAATGCCGTGGCTTCGCTGCTGCTGGGACAGGTGAACGCGTTCACTATCGACATCCAGAACCAGGCGCTGCAGGAGCGAGCGCATATCGCGGAGTTCTTCGTCGGGGACGATTGGAAAATCTCGGACCATCTGACCATGAACTTGGGTACGCGTTACACGCTTAACTTTCCGTCGACGGAAGTACACAATCACGGTGCGGTGTTCGATTTGAACACGCAAGTGCTCACCTTTCCACACACGGCGCGGGAGTTGGCGCGGGGCGACTTCGGTCCGCGCATAGGGGTGGCATGGCGGATCGGCGATTCGCTGGTAGTGCGCTCGGGATATGGAATGGTCTGGTTCGAGCAGACGGGCATTACCAGCCCGTTCACGCTTCCGCAGTTTCCCTTCGTGCAAACGGTGGGCCTGCAATCGCAGGACAATCTGAACGCCGCGTTCGCTCTGGCGAACGGGCCAACGGTGCAGGTGATGCCTCCGAATGCCAATTCGGGACTGGGCCAGGGCGTGTTCGGCACGGACCGGCGCGTGGGCTCGGGCTATTCACAGCAGTGGAACTTCACGGTGCAGAAAACGTTTGGGAGAGATTTGAATTTGGAGGTTGGCTACCTGGGATCGAAGAACACGCGACTGGGCGTGCCGGATGCGAACATCAACCAACTGCCTTCGGCGGACCTCGCCATGGGGGCGGCGCTGCTGGTGAAGGGACCAAATCCTTACTTCGGGCAGATTCCCGCGTCGTCTTCGCTGGGCGGAACAACCATTGCGCAGCAACAACTGCGGAGGCCGTACCCGCGCTTCACCACGGTGGCGCTATTCCGCGACAACGTCGGAAATTCGAAGTACAACGCGCTGCAGGCAAAGCTGGAGAAGCGCTTTTCGCACGGGCTGACGTTCACGTTCGCCTATACCTTCTCGAAGTTGATCGACGATGCTTCGAGTGTGTTCTCCAACACGATCTTTACGGGGCCCATTGCGAACACCGGAGTTGCGGATGCTTACAACCGGCGCCTAGAGCGAGATCTTTCGAACGGGGACATTCCGCGTGTGTTTGCGGGAGGCTGGGTTTACGATATTCCGCGTATCGGGTGGCAGATTGGGGGACTGGTGCGCGTGCAGTCCGGGGATATGGTGGCGGTGTCGCAAGCGACGAATCTCAATGCGAGCCTGGGATACGGGACGCAGCGGCCGAATCGAGTGAGGGATCCGAACGCATTTTCCGGGCGCAGCGCGGGACGGTGGTTCGATCCGGCGGCGTTTACCCAGGCGGCGCAGTTTACGATAGGGAACAGCTCGCGGAATCCGGTGCGCGGGCCGGGGTTGCAGGAGGCAGACCTGATGGTGGGGAAGACGTTTCGGGTGACGGAGAGACTGAGGCTCGAGTTTCGTGGGGAAGTGTTTAACGTAACCAACACACCGCCGCTGAACGATCCGAATGGAAGTTTCGGCAGTCCAGCGTTTGGGACGATTACGACTGCGGGGAATCCGAGGGACGTGGAATTTGTGGTGAAGATGAGGTTTTAGGAGCAGATGCGCTAAAGCTTCCTGACCGGGGGGACTTAGTTTTCGCCTAGCTGACAACCACTCGTGAACTCTGCCGGTAAGCTCTATAGTTGACAGTGCCAAGCCCAGCTTAAGCAATACGCGCTTACGGATCACGGGAGACCGCTCTCGCGCGTCGTGTGTGTTTACTCCTAAATAGATCGAGGATCGTCGGATAGTGCATTCCCCCCTCTGGCATTGACGCCGTTCGCGTCTTCACTTCCCAACCGGTTTCAACGTCCTTGCAGCCCGGACCTTTCGGACCTTTCTCGTCGTCTCCCATCGGCATTCGCGTCGAGTCGCTCCACCTCAGCAGACACTCAGCCTTGTCTACTCCCCAAGCGTTTCGCAACCCCAGCAAGAGCCGCCCGCAGTCCATCTGCGGTCCGCCCTCAAGGCGCCGGACAGTTGCCTCCAGAAGGGAAACAGCCCATCCGCGATAGGTGCGAAGATCTTCACTTCGGCAGATCGCTTCGGCATCCACTTTCAGATACTTCCCATCAAGCAGACGCAGCTTCTCTTTGAGACGGTCTGCCGCGATATAATTTTGCGGATTCAAGCGGACCGCCTCGACTAGTTCCGTATACGCTTCGCGTTGCGTCACCGGATTCCAGGGCCCAGTGAACTGCTGGCCAGTGAGTTGGTCGGAGCGCGCGCACGCCGCCTGGAGAAGAGCGAGGCGCGTGCCAACGTACTCCGCTTCCGAGGACAACCCTACGGTGTCCGCCACCACGCGGGCCAGTACGTAGGCATCCTTTACTCGTCCCGTGCCTGCCAGGGCATCGATTCTGAGCTTATAGGTTTCGACGTAAGACTTTCTGCTTAGGCGCGTCCAAAAATACAAGCGAGACTTCCCGAGGTAATACATGGGAATGCAAAGGAACGCGGCCGAAAACAGACTTAGCACAAGCGGGACTGCGAATCTCGGCCGTTTGAGGTACACCCATGGAGCAAGGTATTGCCCACCGGCCCCGGCTGCGGTTGCGCGGAAACGCGTTGCCAAGCTCTTGAATATCCGAAATGCAGCGTATCCGATTGCCAGGACCGCCACTTCAAGCCACGTCTGGCTAATCAGGTATACAGCGAAGTGCGTCGGCTTCCCCGGCCCTCCAGACGCGACCAGTAACTGCGCCGCCCCCACGGCCGCGGCATACACCAGGGATACCAGCTTGCTGGCTTTCTCTATTTTTTCGGTTGCTGGCATAGGTCGAGTGCCTTTTCCGTCACCTCGGTGCGCTGTCGGCTCGCGGGCTGAGAAAAGTAGCCGTTGTGCGGTTGTGCTTCCACGGAGAGCCCGAACGCCTTAGCTGCCGATCCCAGTGCAGCCGCGCACTCTGTTGGATCATTGAGGGCTCTGGCTGCCTTTCGCACCACAACACCAATTGAGTAAAACCACGCCGCCTGCTGCGGGGCAGTGTACGCCTCCGGCGGCCAGAACAGCGCTCCGGACCCGTCCCATTTCCACAGTTTCAAATAGGCGGTCAACGGATCTGATCGGAGCGCTTCTGGAAGCCGACCGTATTCAGCCGCGAAATCATCGGCATTGACCGCCTTGAGAATACCCAGCAGACATAGGTCCTGCGTCAGGCGATCTCGGCCGACGCAGAAGAGGTCCGCGATCGCAGGAATGTCGGTAGTATCCATGCCATCATAGGATAGCCAGTGTCCGCGGAGAACTTGCGGCCGCACTACCGCCAGAAACTTCCGGAACAAGACGACCGCATCATGTTCGCGGCCCGCGGCAGCATACTCCGAAGCCGGCATGAGGTACCACTCGTTAGCAAAATTCGCCAAGGACTCAATGTCGAACGCGTCATTCGCGCTGAGGTCCGCTACCTCTCCGTCCGCATGATGCAGAGATAATTCTTTCAATAGATGATACGCGGAGCTGTAATGGTTCGCGTCTAAGAGCTGCTTCGCCGACGCAGGTACCGCACCTTGACGCAGTTGAGCCACCGCTTCGGAGTCCTCTGCCTTCTGGCAGCCTTGGAAATGTCCGATCTCGCACGGTTGCGCGAATATCGCATGGGTCCGCAGTGGTTGCCAAGCATCGCCGCCGGCCGTGGTGGTGTGGAAGAGGTTGAGCGAGGTGTCTTCCCGCAGCCAGAAGCGATTCTTGCGCCATGAGTAGCCCAGTGCAAGATAGGCAAGCACCGTCATTAACAAAAGAATCGCCGGTACTGCCCAGAGGAAACGAGTAGGCGGAGGGCTCGATTTGAGAGGTGGCGCGAGTTCCGGAGCGCTCATGCCGGCGCCCTCCCTGGTTCCGGCATCTTCTCGCGCACTGCTGGCTTTCTCATCGTTTGACCCACTTCACTTTGGCAGTTCAGGCATTAACCATCTTCTCTGTGTGTGGTTAAACTTCGGTCAGCGTTTCACTTCCAATTGCGTGTGTGTTTAGGGAATCCGCAGAACGTAGCCAGTGACTGGCCATCGAATGTTGCCCTAGCATTCAGGTGAGCTGCAGTGTGAGGTCCGGCGTATGTTATTCCCTCGCTTTGAATGAGAATGGCGTTGCACTGGCGAACAACTTTCTTCTCAACGCGGAGGACACTAAAACCGGCGATTGCGACGTCTGCAACACCATATCGAATTATAGGGTATGCACGGGGCGGTGCCGCCAAAATCAGAAACAGCAGCCCCGTACCAGCCCCACTTCGCCTTCCCGTCATTCTGGAATACCTCACGACATTAACTGAATCCGCTTTATTCTAACCGCTTATGGACCGTGACGCAAGTTTTCGCGACGTCTGGCCAGTGAATCACGGCCTCATTTTTGCTAACGTCTGTAGCGCAGATTACTTCTTTAAGAAACACCATCAAGCAAACCCTGAATGTATTGTCACGGGATGGGATCTCATTTTATCGCGGCTCTACTCTACGGGCAGTGCTAGCCAGCTGTTTCCGCGGATTCAAATGGTCGAAGAGCTGGATGAAACGGCAGGGAACGAGCGATGCAGGTGGGCATTCTGAATCCCTTTAACGTGCTCGGTAAGAGATGATTCCCGGGTTGGCGGCGCGTGTGCGTCAAGGCGATACCGATTATCCAAGAGTCTCGGCAAGTGTCGCGATAAAGCGTGTGCGCTATAGAGCGGGCATAACCGGCAAGCGGAGAGTGGCTGAGAGCCCGGCGCGGACAGATTGGCAAGCTGCCCCACGGCCAGGTAATTCTAGAACGTGAACTTTGCGGCTAGCTGGAGGATGCGGGGGTCGAACGTCGTCGTGCGCGTCAGGTAGGACGGGACGGGCGTGAAGACGCGGGTGGCGGCGGTGAAGTTGTATTGGGTGGTCAGGATGGCGCTGTAGTTGGCGCGATTGGTCAAGTTGAAGGCTTCGAAGATCAGGCGCAAGCGGGCTTTTTCGCGGAAATTGAAGTCGCGCGTGAGGCGCGCGTCTACCTGGGCGAAGACCGGGCCGTTGATGGTGTTGCGGCCGACATACGGCGGGCGATCGGTACGCGTGTTGCCATCGTTGTTTACATCGCCGCCGACCACGGCATTATAAGGGCGGCCGCTCTGCATTTGGCTGATGGTTGAGAACTGGTAGCCATCGAACAGCGCGCGAACGAATCCATTTTGCGAGGCATGGGCGTAGTTGATATCCCAGATGCCGGAGAAAACGAAGCGCTGACGGATATCGCTGTTAGCGCGGCCGCGCTCGAGGCCGGGGAGCAGCGTATCCTGCGCGTTCTTGGCATCGTCGGTGCCCACCACCACGGAAGTGAAATCCGGCGCGTCGTCGATCGCATGCGACCACGTATAGGATGTGAGCACCGTGAAATTGTGAGAGAAGCGCTTGGTGATCTGGATGAACGCGCCGTGATAGATGGAATCGGCGTTGCTGTCGAACAGGCTGATCCTGCCGAAGTTCGCATTGGGGCGGCCGTTAGGATGGCGGAAGAAGGTTACGGGGGTGCCATCGGAGAAAGTCCCCTGGGTGGGCACGGCTGGGAACAGGTTGACATCGCGGGTTTGCGTCAAGTGCTCGCCCCGCACGCCGAGGTAGCCGAGCGTCAATGCGTAGTCGCGTCCCAGCTGGAACTCGAGGTTGGCGCTCCACTGGTGCGTGAGCGGCTGGACATAGTTGGAGGGGAAAACGAAAATGTCAGGCGTCCGGTTAAGCGGGGGCGGCGCGGGGAGCAGGTTCGGATAGACGGGGATCCCGCCGGTGGTTTGGGTCAGCGTGTAAGTCTGGACCTGGATGCCGTTCTGGCTGAAGGCGGTGCCGGTCAGGATTGTGGGCGTGCGGCCATAGTACATGCCATAGCCGCCGCGAAATACCATTGTGCCGGCTTGATTGACTTTGTATGCCACGCCAATTCGGGGTGAGAAGTTGTTCGCATCGAGCGGGATCTTATTGGTGCGGAGGCCCTGGGCGAGCAGGCCGGGATCGCTATTGAGCACCGGCGGCTGGGCGTAGTGGAAAAGATCATAGCGAACGCCATAGTTCAGCGTGAGCTTATCGGTAGCGCGCCAGCTGTCCTGCGCGTAGAACGCGTACTCATTGACATTGGGCTGGGTGAGCGCGCCCGAAGTGCCCGCACCGGCGAAGGCTTGCGTGAAGCTGAAGGGTTTGAGCGCGGCGAAGTCGGCGTAGCTGTTGAAGGTGAATGAGCCGCTGAAGTTGCCGGGGAAGAAATTCCCGATGCGCTGCTAGTCGAGATCGCTTCCGAACTTGAATGAATGGCGTCCGTGCACGATGGAACGGCTCTCGGCCCACTGGGTGGTACGGGCGTTGGTATAGCGGGGGCTGAAGCTGTTGCGGCCGATGGACAACACGGTGGTTCCGCTCTGCCGGATGACGGCTTCGGGAGCGGTGGAATTGGCGGCGCCGGGCTCGTCGTCGCGGGTGTAGGAGAGGCGCGATTCCAAAACCGCGCGCGACCCGATGGTCCAGGTGTGCGCGCCCGCCACGTTGTCGGTCTTCACGCTGCTGTTGCCCGTGTGCTCGCGCGCGCTGGCGGCGCCGGTGTTCTCGAAATTCTGACCGGTGAAGCGGTTCGCGTTATAGCGCACGCTGAGGCGCTGGCTGCCGGTGATATCGAAATCGACCTTGGCCAGGTAAACGTCATTATTCAAACCGTTGGTGTAGGCGGCCAGGAACGGCTGCAACTGGGTGAGCGCCTGCTGTGAAAGCGCATCCGACGGCGCGGGCACCTGCAGGAATACGGGATTCGGCGTGACGTTGCGCTGACCGTCGTAATCGAAAAAGAAGAACGCGCGGTTCTTCGCGATGGGGCCGCCGATGTCGCCACCGAACTGGTTGAAGTGATACGCGCGCTTGGCGCGGCCTGCTTTGTTGTTCTCCCAGGAGTTCGCGTTCATGGCCTTGTCTCGGAAGAACTCGAACGCGGCGCCGTGAAAACTATTGGTGCCGCTCTTGGTGATGACGTTGATGACGCCGCCGCCGGCGCGGCCGATCTCGGCGTTGTATCCGTTTGTGTTGACCTGAAACTCCTGGACAGCGTCCTGGCTGAAACTGTAGGGATTGCGTCCGGTGCCGGTGCGTCCGGTGGTCTGGCCGAAAAAGACGTTATTGCTATCCGCGCCATCCACCAGCAAGCTGTTCGCAGTACCTCGCTGGCCGCCGAAGCTGAGATCGCCCGAGCGCGTGGGGTCGCGGACCACGCCGGGGGTAAGGACGGTGAAGTCGAGGAAGTTGCGGCCGTTGATGGGGAGGTCGCGGACTTCCTGACTGGTTACGGTGGTGCTGGTCTGCGACCGGGTGGTCTCGACAACGGGAACTTCAGCGGTCACGCTGACTGTTTCCTGAGCTGCGCCTATCTCCACCGCGATATTAATGGTGGCCACCGCGCCGACAGTCAACTCGACGTTGGTACGCCGCGCGGTCTTGAAACCGCCCGCCTCCACGGAAAGCGTGTACGTGCCCACGGGAAGCCGCTGGAAACCGTAGAGACCGCCATCGGTGGTTTCGGTGGTGCGGGTAAGGCCGGTGGCGTTGTCTACCGCTATGACTTTCGCGTTGGGAACCGCGGCGCCGGTGGCGTCGGTTACGGTGCCGTTGAGGGTAGCGCCGCCTATTTCCGACTGCGCGAAAGCGAGGGAAGCGAGGAGGCAGAGGACAACTGTGGTGCGGAGGACGAACTGAAGCATAGGGTTAGTTTAGCGCGAGTGTGTGGCGAAGAGGTGACGAAATGGGGTTTGAACTTGACGGGGAAACCGTACGGGGCCGCTTGGAAAGCGGCCCGCAGGTTGCTAACCTGCCTCACAGGGATAAATCCTATGCGGTGGATTATGCAGGATTTCCGGTATGGGGTGAGGGGGCTTTTCAAGCAGCCTGGATTTGCGCTGGTGGCAGTTCTGGCGCTGGCGCTGGGCATTGGGGCGGCCACCACCATTTTCAGCGTGATCGAGAACGTGCTGCTGGATCCGTTTCCTTATACCGATGCGCAAAGGGTGGTTTCGTTTTACATCCACGATGTCAAAGACAGACGGCCTGACAGCGGCCGGTCCACTTTTCGGCCGCCGGAATTTATGGATTATCAGGACCAGAACCACGTCTTCGAGGAAGTGATCGGCGGCGGGAACGAAGACGTGCTCTACACTACCGCGGAAGGCACGGAGCAATTCGACGGCGCGTACGTAACGCCGAACACGTTCCGTTTTCTGGGCGTGCCGGCGTTGCTGGGCCGCGGCATAGCGCCGGACGATGCGAAGCCGGGTGCGCCGCCGGTCTTTGTGATGAGTTACAAGATGTGGGGCAAGCGCTTCAGCCAGGATCGGTCCGTGATAGGACGGGTATTTGTGCTGAACGGCGTGCCGACGACGCTGGTGGGCATTATGCCGCGGCGTTTTACCAAAATGGGCGTGGATCTCTGGAGGCCGATTGCGTTGGACCGCGCGGATCCGGAAAACTACCGGCGGTATTTTCTGATGCAGGGGCGGATGAAGCCTGGAATCGGTTTGCGCGAAGTGGAGTCGGATATTACCGTGATCGCCCAGCGGCTGGCAAAGGTTTATCCCAAGGACTATCCGGAGACTTTCACGATCCGAGCGGCATCCTGGATCGACATTCTGGTGGGACATTTTCGCAAGACCCTGTACACGCTTTGCGCCGCCGTGGGGCTCTTGTTGCTGATCGCCTGCACCAATGTGGCTAACATGCTGCTGGCACGGGCCACGGCACGGGAGAAGGAAATGGCCATCCGGAGCTCGCTGGGTGCGAGCCGGGGGAGGCTGATCCGGCAACTGCTCATGGAGAGTTTTCTGCTGGCCGTGGGTGGGGCGGCGGTGGGCTGTTTGTTTGCGTATGGCGGCATCAAAGCGCTGGTGATGGTGCTTCCCGATAATGTGATACCGCAGGAAGCGGTGATCCAGTTGAACGTGCCGGTCCTGTTGTTCAGTCTGGGTATCGCGGGGGTTACGGCGATTCTGTTCGGGCTAGCTCCCGCGCTGCAGACGGCCAGGCGGGATCTGGTGGAGCCCCTGAAGGATTCCGGCAAAGGCGTCAGCGGAGGATTCCGGCGTGGGAAGCTTCGCAACACGCTGGTGGTAGTGGAGGTGGCGCTTTCCCTGGTGCTATTGTCGGGCGCGGGCTTGCTGATGCGCACTTTCGTGGCATTGCAAGAGGTGGATCTCGGTCTGAATCCCGACAGCATTCTGGTGGCGCGTCTGCCGCTGCCGCGCGGTCAATACAAGACTGCCGCGGACAAACAGCGCTTCTTCCGGCAACTATTGCCCAGGCTGTACGCGCTGCCGGGAATCGTGGCGGCGACGGAAACCAGCACGCTGCCTCCCTATGGCGGAATCCCGAGCGAGATCGAGATTAGCGGCAAGACGCATGCCGAGAAATGGGAAGCCATCTATCAGCTTTGCAGCGAAGGATATTTTCCGACGCTCGGGCTGCGGCTCTTACGCGGGCGCGTGTTGTCGGAAGCGGAAGTGAACGACGCGCGCAAAGTGGCAGTAGTGAATCAAACGCTGGTGACGAAGTACTTCGGCAAGGAAGATCCTATTGGAAAGCAGATCAAGATCAACATGCTGGAGACGGTGCCGAATCCGCCTGTGAAGGAACCGGTATTCGAAGTGGTGGGCGTGATTGCGGATGCGAAGAACAGTGGTATTCAAGAGCCGGTACGGCCGGAAATGTTCATCCCTTACACTGTGACTGGCGCGTTTGAGCGCGGCATCCTGGTGAGAACTTCGAAGGATCCGATGTCGATGCTCAACGCCGTGCGGCGGGAGATCTGGGCGGTGGACCGCAACGTCGCGCTGACGCTGACGGGGAGCCTGAAGGACTATTTGAAGTTGCTTTCGTACGCGGAGCCGCGCTTTACACTGATCCTGCTGGGAGTGTTTGCGGGCGTGGGGCTGGTGCTGGTGGCCATCGGAGTTTACAGCGTGATCGCCTATACGGTGTCACGGCAGACGCACGAGATCGGGATTCGCATGGCGCTGGGCGCCGGCCGAGGCGATGTGTTAGGTATGGTGCTGCGTATGGGCGTGAAGCTGATCGGGCTGGGAGTGGCGGCGGGATTGCTGGCGAGCTTCGGGCTGACTCGGCTGATCGCGAGCCAGCTTTGGGGCGTCTCGGCGCACGACGCGGTGACTTTTGTTGGTGTCGTGGTGGTAGTGGCGCTGGCGGGTTTGGCGGCGTGTTATTTGCCGGCGCGGCGGGCGACGCTGGTGGATCCGATGGTGGCGCTGAGGTATGAGTGAGGTGTGGCGGAGCGGCGCAAGTCGAGCTGATCGCGCGTTGAGATCACAGCGAATATCTCTGCGCTATTCTGCAGTCCTCTTTCTCATCTGCTTGCTTGCGACCGTCTACACTCTGGGGGGCCAGGAACTGGTGAATATCTTCAAAGCGTCCTTCCAAGAGCCCGCTTGCTGCATCGACCGAACCAGGAATCCTGTGACGCCCTCTGCCCCCCACTAACCACGACGACTGTACCGGGTGTGTAGACTCAAGGTATGACGGTCGAACTCAAACCGGAAACCGAACGGCTGGTGCAGGAAGAACTGCAGAGCGGCCATTTTTAGACCCTGGATGAACTGATCATTCAGGGTGTTCATGCGTTGCGTGAGAAATCCAGGTCGGAGCAGCCGATTGACGAGCCACGGAAGCCGCGGAAGAATTTTTATCAGCTCATGAGGGAATCGCCGCTGGTGGGTTTGGAGTTGAACTTCGAGAGGCGTCGCGATTATGATCGGCCCGTTGAGTTGTGAGCGGGTAGCTAATCGACACTAATGTGCTCTCTGAGTTAGTGCGAAGAGCAGAGCCCAACCGTCGGATAAAACAGTAGTTCGAAACATCCGAACCCGACTCGCTCTACGCCTGCGTTTTGACCTTTGCGGAAATCCGCAGGGGGATTGAACTTCTTCCCGACAGCAAGAGGCGTGTCCAGTTGGAGCAATGGTTGGATCACGAATTGATCGAATCGTTTGAAACGCGTCTGTTGCCGGTCACCAAGGCCATAGCCGACCGCTGGGCAGTGCTTTCCGCGCAGGCGCAACGCCGAGGAACCCCACTTGCTAATATCGATGGCCTTCTGGCCGCCACTGCTCTTGAGCATGGACTCACAGTAGTCACGCGGAACGTGAAAGACTTCTCGGGTCTGGGCTTGACCATGTTCAACCCGTGGGAAGAAGCCAGAGAATAAAAACAAAAGACGGGCCATGGGCCCGGCTGTCAATCACAGGAGGCACCCCTACCGGGCGGCGAGGAGTGCGCGTAAATGGCGGGCGCGTTCGGGGGAACGGAGCTGGCGCAGGGCCTTGGCTTCAATCTGGCGGATGCGTTCGCGGGTGACGTCGAACTCCTGGCCGATCTCCTCGAGAGTGTGTTCGCGCTCGCAGCCGATGCCGAAACGGAGGCGGATCACTTTCTCTTCCTTCGGAGACAAGGTCTTCAGGATGTTCGCAGTTTCGTCGCGGACGTTGGAATCGATTACGGCATCGACAGGCGAGCCGACCCAGCGATCCTCGATGAGGTCGCCGAGGGCGCTTTCGCCGTCGCGGCCGACGGGCGTTTCCAGCGACACGGGGTCGCGCGAGATGGTCTTCAGCTTCTGGACCTTCTCCACGGGAATGTCCATGCGGCGGCTGATCTCTTCGTTGGTGGGGGCGCGGCCCAGTTCCTTCTCCAGTTCCCGGGTGGCACGCAAGAACTTGTTCATGCTCTCATTCATGTGCACGGGAATGCGGATAGTGCGGGACTGGTCGGCGATCGCGCGGGTGATGGCCTGGCGGATCCACCAGGTGGCATAGGTGGAGAACTTGTAGCCGCGGCGATATTCGAATTTGTCGGCCGCGCGCATCAGACCGATGTTGCCTTCCTGGATCAAGTCCAGCAGGTGCAGACCGCGGTTAACGTACTTCTTGGCGACGGATACGACGAGACGAAGGTTGGCCTCCACCAGATCTTTCTTGGCGCGCTCGGCTTCCATTTCGCCATGCCGGATCACCGACATGCTGTGCTTGAGATCGATTAACGAGGCTCCGGCGGCGGCTTCGCGCTTGCGGATTTCACGACGCAATTCGCGAACACGCTGCTGAGCGGACTGCGAGGCGCGAGCTTCCAGCTTGCGGAGCTCATGGTCAAACTGATTGAGCTCTTCGACGGCGCGCTCGATTTCCTTGCTGAAGCCCTTCCAGCGCGAAGGGTACCAAGGCACCCGGCGGATGGTGCGGGACATTTCCACTTTGCTGCGCGCCAGCTTGCCCATCCAGCGGCGGCGCAGTTTCTTGTTATTCAGCGGAATGGCGTTCAGGCGGTCAGAGAGCTGCTGCTGCTTTTTGTGCAGAGCCAGGATTTCGGTAAACTCCTCGCGCACCTCGGCCTGTTTCTTGGTGTCGGCGGGGCTGCCTTCCTCTACATCGCCGAGGTCGACCAGATTGTCGAGTTCCTCGCTGCCGCGTTTTAGCAGATCCGCGAGCTCCACCACGCGACCCTGCACCAGGGCGGAGCGGCTGATGGACTTCTGCATCCGTAGCTTGCCGCGTTCCATGCGGCGAGCAAGATTGACTTCACCTTCGCGAGTCAGCAACGGCACGGCGCCCATTTCGCGCAGATACACGCGTACCGGGTCATCCGTGTAAATGGACTCTTCCACCGCAGCCGCGGCCGGGAACTCTTCACCGTCCTGGACCTCTTCGGGATGGAAGAAATTAGTTTCTTCGTCGAAGGGAATCCCCAGCGGCTCGTGAGCGTCGGCTAAAAATTGATCTTCAAAGTGATCCACGAAAAGTTCACCTTCCCGTCAGGGGGCAAAAACCTCTCCATCGCTCCCGCATCGGGGGTTATTGCCGAGTCGGCACTGATCTCCGCAGGCGTGAGTAGAACGCCAAGGGCGACCGATACGTAGCAATCGATTATAGCACCGATGCTGGTTGAAGTTAAGTCCCTATTTACAAGATGTTCACCGAACCGTTTGGTTACAGAAAGTTGGGGCTACGGTTGGGGGCCCATCACGGGCGCTTCTGCATGACTAAGTTCTTGAGTTCATTCAAGAAGGCTTCGACATCCTGGAAATCACGGTATACCGAAGCGAAGCGGACATAGGCGATCTTGTCAAGGCCTCGGAGATGGTCCATTACCATCTCTCCTACTTCGGTAGTAGTTATCTCGCGCTCCGGGTTGTCCCCGAGGCGGGCCTCGACATTGTCAACGATTTCGGCCAGTTTGCCCATGGGAACGGGTCGCTTCTCGCAGGCCTTCAGGAGGCCGGAGAGCACCTTCTGACGGTCGAACTTTTCGCGGCGGCCATCCTTCTTGACCACCATATATGGGATCTCGTCGCTGCGCTCGTAGGTAGTAAAGCGGCGCTCGCATTTCAAGCATTGCCGCCGTCGGCGGATGAGGTCGCCCTCCTTGCTTTCGCGCGAATCGATTACGCGGTCTTCCTTATGTGCGCAGAAAGGACAGGTCATAGTCCGACCTCATCTTGTATGTGTCTGAAACTTCGCCAGTTAATACCTTCGTGCAGCGCGAACCCGAGTCCAAACGGCACGATGATCACGAACGTCAGTATCCAGATTAGCAGGGCCATGCCCGCCGCGGCTTCAAAAGGGACCCCAAACAGTTCAGTAAGCACTACAACGGAGGCTACTTGAACGCCGCCGCCGATGCCGGGGATCTGCACGATGCTGCCAAACGATACGAAGCCAACGAATATTACTACGGCTGTAAGACTAAGTCCCGCAGTGCCGGGAAATGCCTGGAACAAAAGGTAATAGCCACCCACGATGGCGGCCCACTCCAGGAGGGTGTAAAACAGGAGCAGAGAAAGGAAGCCATGATTCCGCGTGGCTTGCATACCTTGAACAAAGGCTCGAAGCGTCTTTTCGGTCCGGCGGTAAGCGCCTGCCGGCAGAAAGCTTAAGGCGCTCAACAGCCTGCGTTCGGAGGATTCCGAGAAGTTGCGCATCGCCAGCAGCAAGAGAACGGCAGTAGTGGAGACCGCAGCCACGAAGTAGCCTCCCATGCTGAGGGTCCACTGCATGCCGGGGCTAAGGGGGAGATGATTGGCGGGGATGCGGGTCAAGGCGTAGCCGAAGATCAATAGAACCACCAGGAGATCGAGGATGCGCTCCAGGATCCAGGCGGCCATTTGCGAGGAAAACGGGACGCCCTCTTTCACCGCAATCAGATACGGGCGGACCAGTTCGCCGGGCCGGCCCAGCAGGACGACCGCAGTGAAGCCGATTACGGTGGCGGAGGTCAGCCGCCAGAGGCTGGGATTGGGTTTGATGGGGCGCAGCATCACTTCCCAGCGCAGGACGCGGCCGAAGTATGTGAACAGGAGGAGCGCAATGGATCCCGAGAGCCAGCGCCAATCCAGGTCAATAAAGGCCGACCAGAAGAGACGCCACTGGAAGGGGCTGTCGCGCCAGCGCCAAAGCGCGAAGGCGCCGAGGGCCAGGGAGAGGACCGTGAGGACGATGGTGGCCTGGAGCCACTTGCGGCGAGCTATGGGGTCCTCCGGGGGATAAGGACAGGGCATGGCCCTGTGCTACGGCGGATGAGGACAGGGCGTGGCGGTGCGTGACGGCGGCGAGTGGCCGAGAGCGGGGGGGTGTAGAATGTGAATTCTGGATTCAAGCGAACTTCTTATCATAAGTCCTCGTTGTACATGTTGGAAGCAGTAAAGGAGATAAGAGGTACTGAGATGGCCACGGTTGCGATGCCAACGGCGAAGTGGAACTGGGCGCCGCCCGCATTGCAAATGACGTTAGGATCGATCAACCGATTGGACGCGGATGCCCAACTCGTAGAGCGGTGCCTCACCGGGCAGGATACGGCTTGGGAAGATCTGGTAAAGCTGCATGCACGGCGCGTCTATGGGGTATGCTACCGGTTCACCGGGCGGGACAGCGAGGCGCAGGATCTTTCGCAGGAAGTGTTTCTGCGGGTATTCAAGAATCTGAAGAGTTTTCGGGCGGGAGAAGGATCGTTCGTGGTGTGGCTGACGCGGCTGACGCGGAACCTGCTGATCGATCATTACCGCCGGACGCGGCTGGAGCGGGCCAGCGAATCGCTGGAAGACCAGCTGCCGATGCTGGAAGAGAAGACGTCCTCCATGAGCCGCACGGATGGGATGCTGGCGGGCCGCGAGGCCAGCGAGTTGTTGCAAGGCGCGCTGCAGAAGCTGTCACCGGAACTGCGCGAGACGGTTATTCTTCGCGATCTGGAGGAACTGGAATACCGCGAGATCGCACAAGTTTTGAATGTGCCGGAAGGAACGGTGAAATCGCGGCTGAACCGCGGACGGGCGGAACTGGCCCGGCTGCTGCACCGGCATAAGGGCTCGTCATGAACTGCGCCGAACTGGAAATCCTGCTGTGCGACTACATCGACGGCACCCTGCCTGCAACGGAGCGAGCGGCGCTGGAACTGCATCTGGCCGGGTGCCTGGCATGCACGGAGCTGGCGCAGGACGTCCAGGCTTCAGTGGCGTTCATCGAGCGGGTAGCGACGGCCGAGCCGCCAGCCGAGCTGCTGACGAGGATTCTGCATGACGTTCCCACGCCCAACGCCGGCGGACGGGTACGGGCGTGGTGGACGCGCGGATTAGGGGGAGGCAAGGTGGGTGGCTGGTTCCAATCCATCCTGCAGCCCCGGTACGTGATGGGCATGGCTATGACAGTGCTCTCATTTTCCATGCTGGCGCGCTTCGCGGGCTTTGAGCCGCGGCAGTTGCGCGCTTCGGATTTGGATCCGGTGAAGGTCTGGGCGGCCGTGGACGATCGCGCTCACAGGACCTGGGACCGGGCGATGAAGTATTACGACAATCTCAGGCTGGTGATTGAAATTCAAAGCCGCCTGAAAGAATGGACGGACCAGGAGCAGGCAGCGCCGAAACCGGCGGCGGCCGCGGGGTCCCAGACGGAAAAGGAAAAGAAATGAACTGCACCACGCATCCAGATATTCCGGCCAGCGCATATTGCCGGGCCTGCGGGAAAGCCCTCTGCCAATCCTGCCAGCGCATGGCCGAGGGCGTAATTTATTGCCAGGACCATGTTCCCGTGGCCGCAGGCGCTCCGGCAGCGGCAGCCGCCTCGCCGTATGCCTCGCCGTATACCGCTCCCGTGGCAGCTCCTCCGCCGCTGCGAACGGCCGCGGACACATCGGCTTCGCCGGGACTCGCTTTCCTGCTGGGATTGATCCCGGGTGTGGGCGCGATCTACAACGGGCAGTACGTGAAGGGTTTGATCCACGTGGTGATTCTGGGAATCCTGATCGCCATTGTGAGCAGCCCGGATACTACCGGAGGCCTGGAGCCGCTGTTCGGCATGCTGATCGGCGTGTGGGTTCTATATATGGCATTCGAGGCGTATCACACGGCGAAAAAGCGCCAGATGGGGCAGCACACCGACGAATTTTCGAGCATAGTTCCGATGCGGCGGCAGGGCACATCGGCATTTCCGGCCGGTCCGCTTTTCTTGATGGCCCTGGGCCTTTTGTTCCTGCTGCACAATCTGGACATCATCCGATTTCGAGTGATTCTGCATTACTGGCCGGTGGCGCTGATCGCGCTGGGAGCTTACATGCTTTATGAGCGGATAACGCCGCAGCGTCCGTCGATTCCACCTCCCGCTCAGGAGGTCCGCCATGAATCCCGTTAACGCCAGCCAGCTGATTCAAGCGGTTCGTGGACCCATCCTGCTCATCACAGTGGGCGTTCTGGTGGCCATATCGCAGGCTGGATATTACAGCTTCGGCCACACGTGGCCGGTACTGCTGATTGTTTTCGGCCTTTTCAAATTGCTGGAGAAGGCGATGGCGCCGCCGCTTTCAGGACCATATGCCGGCCAGCCGCCGGCGAATCCGCCATCGGGAGGGACCGCCATATGAGACGAGGTTCGGTTATCGGGCCGCTGATTCTGATTGGACTTGGCGCGCTGTTCCTGTTGCGGAACGTGTGGCCAGAGGTCCACGTCGGCGAAATACTTTCCAACTACTGGCCGTTCATCCTGATCGCGTGGGGCGGTCTGCGGCTGGTGGAGATTCTGTTCTGGGCGATGAGTTCAAAGCCCCTGCCGCGCAACGGCGTTTCGGGCGGGGAATGGGTACTGGTGATCTTCATTTGCCTGATTGGCTCGGCGGCCTGGACGGCGCACCGCCAGAACTGGTGGTTTCCCACCAGCCGGCTGAATGGGCTGGTGATCGACATGGGCGAGAGTTACGACTACGCGCTGGGGGCGGCCGAGAAGCCCTGCGGGAAGAATTGCCGCGTGGTGATTGAAGGCTTCCGGGGAAATGCGCGCATCGTGGGCGGAGAAGGAACCACGGTACGGGTGAGCGGCCGCAAGACCATCCGGTCCATGCAGCAGAACACCGCCGACAAGGCGAACAACGAGACTCCGCTGGAGCTGATCGTGCAGGGCGACCAGGTCCTGGTGCGTACGAATCAGGACCGCGTCAACGACCGTCTGCGAATTTCCGACGACCTGGAGATCACGGTGCCGGCAAATGCGAGCATCGAAGGGCACGGGCGGCTGGGAGACTTCGATGTGAAGGACGTGCAAGGGAACGTCGAAATCAACAGCGACAACGCGGGAGTGAGGATCGACAATGTGGGCGGCAACGTACGCGTGGACCTGCAGAAGAGCGACATCATCCGCGCGACGGGAGTGAAGGGCTCAGTGGATTTGAAGGGGCGCGGGCACGATCTAGATCTGGAGAATATTACGGGCACGGTGAACATCGCCGGAACTTACGTGGGCCAAGTGCAGCTTCGCAATCTGTCGCAGCCGGTGCGGTATGAGGATCCGAGCGTGACGCTGAATTTCGAGAAGCTGCCGGGACAGATCCACATGGGTCTGGGCGAGTTCACGGGTGAGAACATCGCGGGTCCGATCCGATTGAGCGCGCGGTCGCGCGACGTACATATATCGGAGTTCACACAGAGCCTGGATCTCAGCCTGGATCGGGGCGATATCGAGCTGCGGCCTGGAAAGAGCGTGCCCAAGATGGACGTGCACACGCGGTCCGGGGATCTGGATCTGGCCCTGGCGCCGGGGACAAAATTCGATTTGAAGGCTTCGACGGACAAGGGTGAGATCCACAACGATTACGGGACTCCGCTGACGGTGGAAGAGGACCATCACGGGGCGACTTTGAGCGGGTCCGTAGGCGGCGGTCCGCAAGTGCGGCTGCAAACGGGACGCGGGGCGGTGACGGTGCGCAAGGGCAATGCTGACGATGTGAAGGTTCCGGCGGCTCCAGCCGAGGCTCCGGGGGCTCCGGAGAAGCCTGCGAAGCCGGGGGCGCCGTTGAAGGTGGAGCGGCAGTAGGGGGCTGGTTCTGAGTTACGGGCTGATCCAAAACCGAAGAGGGCCGATTGCTAATCGGGCCCCGCAGAGCAGCATAGCCGCAACAAAGGTTAAACCTGTCGGGAAAACTTGGGGAGGGCCGCTTGGAAAACGTCCCGCAGGTTGCTAACAGTTGCTAACCTGCCCCACATGGCAGCGTAGCCGCAACAAAGGCTGAAGCTGTAGCGGGAACCCGGACAGGGCCGCTTGGAAAGCGTCCTGCAGGTTGCTAACCTGCCCCACATAGGCCACCTCGGAAATCGGCGCGGGCTGCAAAGAAATTAGACTGCAGTAGTACACTAATCATCAATCAGGCGCTGAAGCGGTAGCCGACACCGCGGATGGTTTGGATGTATTTGGGGGTTTGCGGGCTGTCTTCGAGTTTTTGGCGGAGCCACGCGATGTGGACGTCGATGGTTCGGGACGAAACGTCGCTCTGGTATTCCCAGACATGCTGGAGCAGGTCCTCTCGGGTAACTACCGTGCCGCGGCGGTCGATCAGATAGCGGAGCAGCTGGAGTTCCTTGGCGGCCAGAGGAACGGGCGTTCCGTCCTTGCGGACCTGGCCGCCGTCGAAGTCGGCGACCACGGTGGCGAATTCGAAGCGGGCGACGGGGGCGCGGCCTTTCTTGGCCACGCGGCGGAGCAGGGCCTCGACTCGGGCCAGCAATTCGGCGGGATCAAAGGGCTTGGCGAGATAATCGTCAGCTCCCAGCTTGAGGCCGACAACGCGATCCATCACCTGAGTCTTGGCGGTGAGCATGAGAATAGCGGTGTCGCAGCCCTGCCCGCGCAGTTCCCGGCACACATCGAAGCCGTTCTTGCCGGGGAGCATGACGTCGAGAATGATGAGGTCGAGATCGCGAGCGGCGCCTTTTTTCAAGCCGGTAGGCCCGTCGGCGGCGGTGTCGACGAGGTAGCCCTCCGCGGTGAGCAGATCGGATACGGTGAGGCTGAGGCCGGGCTCATCCTCGACTAAGAGAATATGTGAATTCATCGCGTTGTTCGGCGGGGCCGGCGGGCAAGGTAACGGTAAAAGTGGTCCCCGCACCGGGTTCACTCCTCACTTGCACGGCTCCGCCGTGCGCTTCTACAATTTTCTTGACGAGATTCAAGCCGAGTCCGGTACCGTGGATCTGAGCGCCCAGGGCTTTCTTGCCGCGGAAGAACGCATCGAAAACGCGATGCTGTTCGTCGGGGGGAATGCCGGGGCCGCGATCTTCCACGCGGATTTCGATCACGGGTCCGTTCGGACCGGCGGCGGCGCGGGCGAAGATGCCAATCCACTTCACGCCATCGCGCTCGGCTCCATACTTTACCGCGTTGCTAATCAAGTTCTGGAGCGCGTGCTGCAGCGCGAGGGAATCGGCCAGGATCGGCGGCAGCCCCGGCTCGATTCGTTTCTCCACTTTGCATAGGGTGTCTTCGAGGATGCCGCGGCTGGATTGCAGGCTGTCTTCGATCACGCTTTCAACGGCCACTGGCGTACGTTCCTGAATGATGCGCCCGCGCTTGGCGCCGGCGAATTGCAGCACTTGCTCGATGATGGCGGTCAGCTTTTCGCTCTCATGCCGGATCAAGTCGCCATAGCGTTCCACTTGCGCGGGATTTTGCGCCAGCTTGCCGCGCAGGTTGAACGCGGCGGTGCGAATGACGGTAAGCGGCGTGCGCAGTTCGTGGGAGACGCCGGCGACGAATTCCATTTCCATTTCCGCCAAGCGCTGGGATTGGCGCGAGAAGCGGACCAGCGCGCCGGCGGTGAGCACCATCAACAAGAGAATCGCCGCCGAAATTGCCAGGTTGCGATAGCGCACGCGCGCAACCACGGCATCCAGCGATCCGGCATTGAGATGAATGGAAATCTGCCAGCGGCCGCGGCCGAAATCCCCCGGTCTGCCGGGCCCAGGACCGTCGCCGCGCATCGGGCCGGGTCCGGGACCAAGTCCGGGCTGTCTGCCGGGAATCTGAGGTCTGACATCGAATATGCCGACCGACGCTTCGGGTGGCGTGGACTTGCTACCGCGTGCGGGGAGCGCGGTCTGGTAGATCGGGATGGAAGGATTCGCGCGCGCGACCAGGTCAACGCGGTACTCCGCTTGATAATTGCCGCCGAGGTGGCGGGACAGAAGTTCGGGCAGGATAGAATTAGCGACTTCGGCGGGGTCCACTTCGAGCAGAAGCCAGTCTTGTTCCGCAACGCCAGACGCCGGCGAGCGGTCGCGGCGATCGCTGAAGCGTGGAAAATCGATCAGCGTGGTGCTTTCGATCGATTTCGAAGCATGCGGAAAGTTCCAGGGTCCGCCCGGACCGCTCCAACTGAGATGGCCCATTACGCTTTCCCTCAGGCTGCTCCAATCCGCGGGCCAATCCGAGGGAGCCAGCGATCCGCTGTTGGGGTCTAGCATCCTCAGAGTGAGATGGCCGTCTTGCGGCCACGTAATCGCGATTCGGCGAAAGACCTTCGACAGGTTTGAAGTTTTTTTCCAATGCGCGTACTGTCGCTCATAGGCGCGCTCGCGGCCCATCTCTTGAACATCGGCGTTGCTGGGAAGGAGGGCCGAGCAAGCTCGGGATAGTTCAGTGTTGAAGTCGCGGCTTACTTCGTTGAGGCTGGACTGCAGGTAATCCTGGAGCTTCTTCTGTTCGGTGGCGCTGATTTCGCCGATCCAGCGGTATTGCAGCGCGCCTAGAACGCACACCAGGATGACCAGGACGGCGAGAGAGAGCCAGGAGAGCAGGGGGCGGTATCCGGTTTTCTCGAGGTTCATCTCTGTTTCTACAATAGCGAGTCTGGGGTGGAGTGATGGATAAGGATGGGTTAAAGGTGCGTTAAGAGTGTTAAGGGGAAGGAGCCGGCCGGGGGGCCGGCTGCAGGCCGGGGGGGCCTGCCCCACATTTGGACTTAGTTGGTGATGGTCAGGGTGGCGGGGGCGCTGGGGGTGGGGCCCATTTTTACGATTACGGGTTGGGGGCCGGTGGCGATGCCGGAGGGGACCTGGTAGTTGATTTGAAGGACTCCGGCCAAGCCCCAGGGGATGCCGACGAAGGTGAGCGGGGCTTGGACGCCGCCTACCGTTACGGTAGCGTTTTGGACGGGCGCGGGGAGTTCGGACAAGGTGGCCGAGGGTGATGGAGCAGCGCCGGTGGAGACGGCGGGACTAACCAATCCGACTCCGGTGACGAAGAGCGTGATGATCTGGCCGCGGGACGCGCTTCCGTAGGGGACGGCGACGCGATTCGAATCGGTAAAGATTCCAGGCGCGGCGGAAGCTACGTTGAATGTGCCCGAGCTGACCCGGCCGCCGTTGTTGATGCTGACCGTGGCAGTGCCGTTCGCGGCGACTTCATAGGGGATCTGGATGTTCAACTGGCCCGGCGAAACGTAATACAAGGGCGCAGCCACGCCGTTGATAGTGACGGCGACTCCGTTCATGGATACAGGCAGCGGGACGCTGTTCGCCTGCGCGGTGGTGGTGGCGAGTTGCGAACCGAAGACCGACAAGATCATGCCGGGAGCGTATGTCTGCTGAAAGGACGCGCCGTTGGTGAGCCCTGCGATGGACGGAGTTGGGTTCGAACCTGAGCCGGTGAGTGTGACGTTCACGTTGATGGAAGCGGTGGCGGTGGCCGAGCCGCTGTCCTGATACAACGCGGTAATGTTTCCGGATCCCAGCGGAAGTTGTGCTCCACTAACCGGGAGCGTCGCCGTGGAGGTTCCCGCCGAACCCGCCAGGGACGCCGTGCCCAGCGAATTTCCGCTGGCCGAGAATTGAACCACGCCGGCGGGCGTGACGCCGTTTGCGCCGGTCACGGTAGCGGTCAGAAAGATCACATCCTGCGCCGCGAGACTATTCAGATTGCTCAACAGCGTGATGCTCGCGCTGGAGCGCGGGTTGGGAGCGGTTCCACCGTTCCACCCGGTGACCAGTTTGTACGTGTCCACGGATCCGAGGCCGGTAACGGAATCGTAGCCGGCGCCGGCGGAAAAGCCAACGGCGGTGGGAACGCAGTTTCGAGAGCGCGCGGAACACGGCACGGTGACGATATTGTCGCCGGACGTGATGTCATGAAATATGGCGGGGTTGGTGCGAGCCAGCGAGTAAAGCGCGGGGTTGATATTTCCAACGCCGGTGGATCCCAGGTAATGATTGAGCAGCGCGGCAATGCCGGCGAAAGCGGGAGTGGGGACGGAGGTCCCGCCATAAACGTGCTGCGCGCCCTTGGTATAGACCAGATATCCATCGTGATTGGCGGAGGCGGTGAGAGACACGTCGGGAACGTGGCGGGCATTATCGCCGGGGACGCCGGGGGCGGACTGCCAGGACGGTTTCGAGTAAAACATACTAGCGCCGCCTCCGGTGGAAGAAGGCGAACCGTCCGCTGCGCTGTCATTCCACGCAGTCTCGGGAATGTACGAAAGCACGGAAGCGCTGTTTCCGTCGTTGCCGGTATTCCAGTATTGTGCGGCGCCTTCCTGGAACTCAGTGCCGCCGACGCCGGTGACTTCAGGGATGCTGGCGGGCATGTCCACAGCGAGGCCATTGTTTTGCGAGTCGCCGCAGTCGGCTCCGCCGCTGTCGCCGGAAGCGGAGAACCAGGTGATGCCCTGCGCGTTGCCCTGCTGGGCCCAGGACCGCATCGCGCCGCCGTCCGCGCTGCCCGTTTCAATTTCGCAGAGTCCGTAACTGGTGCTCACAACGGGAGCCAGGTTCTGATCAATGGCATACTGCACGGCGGCCATGACGTCCGAGGTGTAGACGTAGATGATGGCGGCTTTTCTGGCCACCGCGCCGGACCATTCCAGGTCTAAGTCGGCTTCCGCGAGATCCGAGGAGCTGACGCCGGGATCCTGGGAGTTCGGCACCAGGATTACTTGAGGATTGTTGACGGGTAAATTGTAAGTGCTGCGGAAGAGCTGGATATCGGCAACATCGACTTGCGTCTGTCCCGCGATTACGATTTTCTGTCCGGAGCCGTCGATGCCAGCTGAATACAGCGGAGTGATGTTATAGATGGTGGCCAGATCATTGGGCGCGAGATAGTGATTTCCGCGGCCGGAGGTGAATAGCGGCGAGGCGATATCAAGTACCTGATCGCGCGGGACGCGCAAGGCGGGGCGCAGGCGGAAATTATTCAGGCCGCGAATGGTTTTCACGACATTGCCGAGGGCGGCGGGCACGGAGGGTTCCGTGCTGTTGGCGAAGTGCGTTTCGCCATTCACAACGTAATGGTGAAGCTCGGTTTGGAATGCCGCTTCCACCTGGGCCGCGGCGCCATTGACGGCGATCCAGTTCCGGCCGCGCGCAACGGACGCTATGGTAAGGCCTTGCGCCTGCAGCCACGCAGTGAGCTGGCCGAGATCCGACTGGCTCACACCAAAGCGCTGGGCGTATTCTTCAGGGGTGAGCCACTTTTGATAATTCGCGGAGCCGGGAGTTTGCTGCTCAACCAGGAGCTTCTCGAGATCGGCCTGCTGGCTCGTTGAGGGGGCCAAGGCGAGCGTCACATACGACAGGGGAAGCGAAGGGGAAACGCGGCCCATATCGTTCTCAGGCACGGCATGCCGGTGGATGTGGCCGGCGAGCGTGGTACGGCTTCGGCTATCGATCGCGCGGGTAATGCGGGCGGGTTGCGCGCCGGCCGTAAAGGCGGATGCAAGAAGCAGTAAAACGCAGGCGCTCAGGCGGTTCGGGGCAGAGGGGTGTCTCTCCATAAATCTACTCTCTGGGATGCGCTCGCGCCTGGACCTTTCCCCGGCTCCGAGCAGCTTTCTGGCGTTACTAAGTGGGACGTTGACCGGGAACGGACGGTTCCAGCGCCGCTTGGATTTAACACAATTAACTCACTCGGAAGCCGATTGAGATGGGTGCCGGGTCATCTCGGTGATTTCTGGGGTCCGCGCTGAGGCTCACCTGGGGGCTCAGGCGAGCGCTGAGCTCGATTTTCGCTGAATTCAAGTGCTCCTGGCAGAGCCGGTCGACCGGAGCCGCTCAACTCAGAGATGGTACCAACGAGGCGGGCGTAGGGGCCGAGCATGGTTCGGCCCCTATTCCGGGCAGGGCTATGGAGGACGTTGAATCCGGCGACAGTCCGCTGCGGGCCGAGCGGGAACCTCCATCGAGCACATTGCGGCGCCAGACATCGTACTGCTAGATTCGACCGTCCCCGATTTCGCATGACGTCTCCTAGTGCCTGGGGCCGCCGGGACCGGGGCCGAATCCGCCACCGAATCCGCCGGTGGAGTTCAATTTGGCCTGTTGGTCTGATGTGAGGATCGCGTAGAACGCCGCGTCGGCCTTGTTTTGGATCGCGATGATTTGTCCGGTGAGCGTACCGATCGCGGCCGACAGCGTATCGATGGCGGCGGCTGCGTTATTTTGCACCGCGGCCTGCAGCGCGGTGTTATCGGCGCTCAGGTTGGTATGCAGAGGCGTGATAGCGGTGAGCGCGTTGGTAAAGATGGTGGTGGCCTGGGCGGCCTGCGCGGTGGTAAGACCGAGCAGCGTGGTCAGGCGGTCCACTTGATGGGCCACGATGGTCGCGGGGTCGGGTGGCGTGGAGGAGGTCATTACTCCAAAGGGACGCTGTGCGGCCATGGTTCCGGCCAGCAGCGCGCCGAGCGCGATAACTCTGGATAGCTTGTTCATGATGGGGGTGTTTCTCCTTAGTAGCTGTCTCACGAGTTCATACTACGCCCCAAAAAGGCGATTTGAGCCGCCGGCACTCGATGATTTACTTTCTTTACTCATAATTGGCGGGACCTTAACACGGGCAGTCAAGGGGATTGTCAAGGGCGCGCCAACTCTGCGTTAAGAACGTAAAACATCCTCAGCCGGGTACATCGCCGCGACCGGATCTAGCGTCTCATGAAAGAGGACGCAGCCTATATGAATATTTCAGAAGTTCCGCATTTCATTTCGATCGCATTGGAGGCGCTGTTCCACCGGCTGACTGTGGAATGCGCTCCATTGGGAATTACGGTGGGCGGTGTTCCACTGCCGGTGGGTATCTGCGCTTCGGCGATGCTTCTGTCAGCGGCTCGTCCATCCCGTGCGGAGGAGAACATATGAATCGAATACTAAACCGGAGGCGCGCGCTGGCGCTGCTGGGAGGAGCGGGCGCCGTTGCGCTTGCCGGGCGGATGGGCGAAGAGCAGGCGGATGCCGCGAGCACATGCACGCCGCTGGCTGGGGCGCAGACTGAAGGGCCCTACTGGGTAGATGAGTTGCTCAACCGGTCCGATATACGCATCGATCCATCGGACGGCTCCATGCGGGCGGGAACTCTACTCGCATTGACGATTAACCTGCAGGAAGTCAGCGGCTCCGCCTGCGGGCCCCTGGCGGGGGCGCGCGTGGACATATGGCATTGCGACGCTGCGGGAACTTACTCGGATGAGGCGGCGAATAACTCGGTGGGGAAGAAATTCCTGCGCGGGTATCAGGTATCAGATGACAGCGGCACAGTGAAATTCACCACCATTTATCCGGGCTGGTACAGCGGACGCACAGTACACATACACGTGAGGATCAGGACTTACTCGGGCTCAACCTTACTGGACAACTTCACGGCGCAGATTTTCTTTGACGATGCGATAACCGACCAGGCCTTCACGCAGCCGCCCTACAGCCAGCGCAGGGCACGCGATACGCGAAACTCGTCGGACATGGTGGTCAGGGGCACTACCAACGGCATCGTGGTGTATGCCAGCGTGACGCAGAACAGTCTGGCCTACTCGGCCACAGCCAACATCGGCGTGAATGTGAAGATGGCCGCCGCGAAACCCGTTGTCGCCGGCGGCGGCGTGGTGAATGCGGCCGGATATCAGGCAGGCGTGGCGCCCGGCGCATGGATATCCATCTTCGGGCAGAACCTCGCGGCATCCACTCGCGCTCTGACAGCAGCCGATCTGGTGAACGGAAATCTTCCGAACACTCTCGGCGGGGTGAGCGTTCAGATTGGAGATCAGGCGGCGTTTATGGATTACATCAGCCCAACGCAGATCAACGTCCAAGCGCCCGCGATAAGCGGCGCGAACGTGGCGCAGGTGGTGGTTAGCACTGCGGGAGGAGCTTCGGATGCGGTGGCGGCGGCGCTGCAGCCCATTCTGCCGGCGTTCTTCGCTTCACAGAGTTACGTCGCGGCGGTGCGCGCGGATGGGGTGATCATCACGGGAATCGCCTCGACGGCCAGCGGTACGACCGCGGCGGCGAAACCGGGGGACCTTGTCTCGCTGTTCGGCACGGCATTCGGGGCGACGACTCCCGATGTTGCGCCGGGTCTGGTGGGACAGACGGCCGCGCCGCTCATTAACGATTTAACCATCACAATCGGCGGAGTGCCGGCGATACGGTCTTTCGGGGGCTTGTCGGCGGCGGGGCTGTATCAGTTCAACATTACCGTGCCGGGTCTGAGCGACGGCGATCACGAGGTGATCGCCCGGATCGCGGGGCAAGTCACGCCATCGGGAATACTGCTCAAGATTCAAAACGCCTCCGCCGCAAATCATCAGAGGACCGATTCATTTTCAGAACCGGAGACGGTGGTTGCGCGACTGCGCCAGAGCCCGCTGCGGTTGCCTGGATTTCCGTCGCACAGCAGCCAGCTTTCGTAAAGATTGTAAAAACTGCGGCCTCTCGTAACACGAGCGTGGCGGCCGCCGTCGGAAGGGAATGACTCTAAGAGTCAGCTGTAAGCATTGAATCGAATTGAAGAGGTGACCATGTTCCGAAATAATCGACGAATACTGTTGGCGCTCGCGCTGGCGAGTTGTGCGGCAGTGTCTGCCCTGGCTCAGACCAGTAGCACCCGAACTACTACGTTTCCCCCGTTCGGGCTCGCAAGCACGGAAACGGCGCGGATCAATCTGACTAATATCGCCACGGCGTCAACCGGCGGGACTGCGGCATCTTGCACCGGCAGTGCGTCGTTCGTGAATGCAGCCGGCACAACCATTGGAACAGCGACTGCCTTCACGGTGGCGTCCGGAGTCACCAGTTCCGTAAGCTTGCCGTTCGCGAGCGCGGGCCTGACTGGCTCTCGCGGCGAGATTCGGGCGGTGGTTCAATTGACGCGGTCAAGCACTACGCCGGCTCCCTGTTCGCTGCTGATTTCGATTGAGACATTCGATACCAGCGGGGGCGTGACGCATGTGTATTTGACGGGGACGGCGGAAATCGGGAACGACCATTTTCGCCTGTAAGGGCTCAGCTTGAACCCGTTACCAACACCAAATGGATGTCCATTACGTTGGTGCCGGTAGGGCCCGTCTTTATCAAGTCGCCGAGGGGCTCGAAGAAGCGGTAAGAATCGTTGGCGGCGAGGTAAGCGGCTGCGTCCAATCCCAGGGCGCGGGCGCGCGCGACGGTGGATCCGGTAGCGACGGCGCCGGCTGCGTCGGTGGGACCATCGGTGCCGTCGGTGCCGGCGCTGAGAATCAGGACATCCTCGACGCCCGCGATGTCGAGGGCGGCGGCGAGAGCAAATTCTTGATTGCGGCCGCCCAAGCCATGGCCGCGAAGGGTGACCGTGGTTTCGCCACCCGAGATAACGCAGGCGGGCGGACGCACGGGGCGGCCGGAGGCGACGATTTCCCGGGCGATCGCGGCGTGTACGCGCGCGACGTCGCGTGTTTCGCCCTCAACAAAAGTGGACAGGACCAGCGTGCGGTATCCGAGCGAGCGCGCCTTTGCGGCGGCTGCATCCACGGCGAGGCGGTTGCTGCCCACGACGATGTTGCGGACGTGATTGAACGACCACGTCTCATCCTGGCCGTGCTCGATACGGTGGCGGACGGAGCGCGGCACCTTGGCGAGTATCCCGTAGCGCTTGAGGATGGCGCGGGCATCCGCGAATGTGGAGCGGTCGGGCACGGTGGGGCCGGAGCCGATGGTGTCAAGGTCATCGCCGATGACATCCGAGAGAACCAACGTCAGCACCCGAGCGGGCGAGGCAACGCGCGCGAGCTTGCCGCCTTTTATGGCCGAGATGTGCTTGCGGACGCAGTTGAGCTCATGAATATCGGCGCCGCAGGCGAGCAGCAGGCGGGTGGTTTCCTGTTTATCGGCGAGCGTGACCGGGGCGGCCGGGAGCGGAAGCAGGGCCGAGGCGCCGCCGGAGATCAGACAGATTACGAGATCGTCCGGGCCCGCGGCCGCGGCGATTTGCGCGATACGGCCGGAGCCGCGGACTCCGTTCTCATCGGGGACGGGGTGCCCGCATTCGTTCAGCTCGATGCGCCGCAGCTTCGCCGTGTGGCCGTACTTGACGTTGATCCATCCGGCGTGAATGCGGCGGCCCAGCAATCGTTCGATGGCCCGGGCCATCGGCGCTCCGGCCTTGCCCGCGCCGATGACGTAGATATTGGCGAACGAGTCCAGACGATAGCGATGGCGGCCGGCGATCAGAATATCGCCGCGCCGGCGCACGTGCCGCAACACGGCCTTATATGGATCGGCAGCTGCGAGCGCGGCTTTCAGAATTGCGAGCGCGGCTTGGCGGGGACTGCGCATTAGAAGATGGGCAGCGCCAGAATCCGGCTCACGGTTTCGGCGGCATCGTCCCCGGTGATCTCGATGCGAAAATCGGCGCGCGCATAGAGCGGCGCGCGGAGGCGGTAGAGCTCTTCGAGCGACGCGGGATCGCGCGCCAGCGGGCGATTCGACGAATCGCCAATACGCTGCTTGAGCAGATCAAGCGGGCAGTCCAGCCAAATGGTGATGCCGTTTTCCTGGATCAACGAGGCATTTTCCTCCTGGACGTATGCGCCGCCGCCGAGCGCGACCACGGTGGGCTTTCCGCGCTCGATGGAGCGCACACGCTCCTGAATGGCGGCGGCCTCAATGCGGCGAAACTCGCCCTCGCCGCGGGTCTCAAAGATCTGCGCGATGGAAATGCCCTGGACGGCTTCAATATCCTCATCAATGTCGGCGAAGGACCAGCCCAGCTCCCAGGCGAGACCGCCGCCGACGGTGGTCTTGCCGCTGCCCATAAAGCCGACCAGATAGATGCCGGGGGTGCGCTTGAGCTTGAGGATCATCCAGCGGGCTCCTGCATGCGCGCCAGCTGCCGCTCGACAAGGCCTGGCAAAAGGCGCGCGGCGAGCACGAACAGCCAGCCGGTACGCGGCGCAACGACGGTACAGGCATCTCGCTCCACTCCGCGGGCGATGGCTTCGGCGCATTCAGCAGCCGTGATCGACAGCGGCCGGCGGCGCTGCATGGACTGAGGAGGATGCGTGCCTGCCAGCACATGCTTCTGAAACTCCGTGTCGACATATCCTGGGCACACGGTTATGGCGTGAATCCCGTCGCGCTTCAATTCCATGCGGAGGCCGGCGCTAAGCGATCCCAGCGCGAATTTTGTCGCCGAGTACAACGTGAACCAGGGCAGCGTCACCTTGCCCGCGATAGATCCGATATTGACGACGGTTCCGCGGCGCTGATGCCGCATTACGGGAGCGACAAGCTGGATCATGGCCAGGGGCGCGAAGAAGTTGAGCTCAAACATTGCGCGAGCGCTTTCCATCGGCGCTTTCCAGGCCGGCGAATAGAGGCCGACTCCGGCATTGTTGATGAGTATATCGATGGCGCCGTAACGTTCGAGCGTAGCCGCGACAACCTGCTCGCGCGTTTCGGCGAGCGTGATATCGCCGGCCACTACCAGGGCATCCGCGCCGCCGGCCGCCCGCAATTTCGATTCATTCCGGGCGGTAAGCGTTAGCCTCGCGCCGCGTCGGCGGAAAGCATCGGCGCAGGCGGCGCCCAGACCTTCGGAAGCGCCGGTGATGAGCACAACCTTACCGTCGATCCTCATTGGTTGTTACTCGCCGCACGGCAAGCAGCCATAATAGTACAGAATGCAACAGGAACTGTTGCCGTTGTTTCCGCTGGAAGTAGTGCTGTTTCCGCGCACTCCGCTGCCGCTGCACATCTTCGAGGAGCGCTACAAGCAGATGGTGGGGGAGGCGTTGAAGAGCAAGTCGGAGTTCGGCATCGTGTTGGCCGGCGAGAAGGGCATCGCCAGCACGGGCTGCACGGCGTCGGTGGAGAAGGTAATGAAGAGCTATTCCGACGGCCGCATGGACATTCTCACGGTGGGGCGCAGGAGGTTTGAAATTATTCTCTTGAACAACGAGAAAAGCTATTTGCAGGGCGCGGTGGAGTTCTTCGACGATGAAGAGTTCGAAGATATCCCGGATGAAACGGCGCAGCGGGTGCTGGAAGCTTACGCCGCCGTTCGCGATATCGAGGATCAGGAGCCGATCGCCGATCCCGAGATGGATGATCCACAGGTGAGCTTCCAGCTTGCGCAGGTGGTCTCCGACCTCGAATTCCGGCAAGTACTGCTGGCTCTGCGCAGCGAGGCAGGACGCATGCGGCACCTGGCGGAGCATTTTCCAGCCTACGCCTCGCGACAGCGGCAAACACAACACATCAAGGCGGTAGCCCCGCGCAACGGACATGGAAAATGGCCGCCGAGCGCTTGAATCTAATCGTCGACGCCGATGACACGCTGTGGGAGAACAACATCTTCTTCGAGCGCGCCTTCGATGAATTTTGCGATTTTCTGTCGCACTCGAATCTAACGCCTGTGGAAGTCCGCGCGGTGCTGGATGAGATCGAGATCGTCAATGCGAAGGTGCACGGCTACGGATCGGAGAACTTCGGGCGTAACCTGGCGCAGTGTTATCACCGATTGTCGGAGCGCGAGATCCGCGAAGACGATATCAACACGGTGATGGCTTTTGCGACGCGGATTCTCGATCATCCGATGCAGCTGATTGAAGGCGTGGCCGAGACGGTGGAATACCTGGCTTCGAAGCACAATCTTACGATTTTCACCAAGGGACATCCCGAGGAGCAGAAACTGAAGATTGACCGGTCCGGGCTGGCGGTGTGGTTCGGGCACGCCGCTATCGTAAAGGAGAAGGACACGGAATCGTACGAGAAACTGGTGAGCGAGCGGGGTCTCGATCCGGAACGAACCTGGATGATCGGCAATTCGCCAAAATCGGACATCAATCCAGCGCTGGCAGCCGGGCTGAACGCGGTGTTCATCCCTCATCCTCACACCTGGAGCCTGGAGCATGACGAGTTGCGCAATGGGGGGCGGGGGAAGCTGCTCAAGTTGAAGTCGTTCAGGGAGTTGAAGGAGCATTTCTAGGAATATGGCGAAGGCGATCTGGGAGGGGACGGTGCTGGCCGAGAGTGACCGCACCCTGGAAGTGGAAGGGAATCAGTATTTTCCGCCGGAGTCGGTGAAGAAGGAGTATTTCAAGACCAGCGGAAGCCATACGGTTTGTCCGTGGAAGGGGACGGCGAGTTATTACGATGTGGTGGTCGACGGGAAGCGCAACGCGGATGCGGCCTGGTACTACCCGGAGCCGTCGAAAGCGGCGCGCCAGATCAAGGATCATGTAGCGTTTTGGAGGGGCGTGCAGGTAGAGCGGTAGCCGCTGGCGCGGCCACGTAGCACAGGGCCATGCCCTGTCCGCGAGGGCTTCAGCGTTAAGAGATTTCGGGATTATTACGGGGCCCGTACAGAGCCGATTGCTAATCGGCCCGCAGGTTACTAACCTGCCCCGCGGAGGAGGTTGCACACGGGGCGTCCGGATTGCTAAACTATTAACTGATATGGCGAAAGTATGTGACATTTGCGGGCGCGGGCCCCTGTTCGGCAACCGGGTCAGCCACGCCCACAATGTGACGAAGCGGCGCTGGAACATCAACCTTCAGAGCGTTCGAGCAATCGTGAATGGCGGGCACAAGCGCATTAAGGCCTGCACGTCTTGCATCAAGAGCGGCAAGGTTCTGAAGGTCGCTTAAGCAGCCTTCGCGATCGGCTCCGGCTTGATCGTCGCCAGCCCCATCCACTTCAAGAACTGAATCACCGGCCACGCCAGATCTATCTCCCTTGCGCGCAAGGCGAACCTCGCCGAGCTGGGGTACTCATGATGATTGTTGTGCAAGCCTTCGCCGGCCGTTAGCAACGCTACCCACTGAAGATTGGTGGCTTTGTTCTCGTAATTGCGATAGCCAAGCCAGTGGCAGATGCTGTTAACCATCGAGTTCAGCAGGATGTACGCAACAACGTGGAATCCCCAGGCGGCCGCGCCCCAGGCCCATCCGAACATCAGCATGAAAACACCCAGCCCGCCGAACACAGTGAAGTGCTTGAGCGGATTACGGTCCAACAGGTCGGGTTTGTAATCGGGCGTGTATTTGCGCACCATCTCGGCATTGTTCTTCTCGCGGCGGTAGTAGAAGAAATTTCCGAAGAGCACGTGCCAAAGGCCGTAGATGTAGGGACTGTGTGGGTCGCCTTCCTTGTCGGAGAAGTGATGGTGCTTGCGGTGAACGGCTACCCACTCGCGCGGCACGATGCCGGTGAAGAGGGCAAGCTCCAGATGCATGAAGAATGCCACCCAGCGGTTCAGCTCCAGGCCGCGGTGTGTGAGACCGCGATGCAGATAGATAGTGGTGAAGAAGACAGACATCTGCAGAATGAAGAGGTTGATGATGGCTATCCAGAGCGGATTCATGGGTGCTTCCAGCTTATCAGACGGGGGTCGGGAAGAGGCTGAAGGCTGATGGCATATAATCGGTTAATTCATGAAGCTGGTAACTTTTCGACGGGGCAATGGCGCGCCCGAGGTGGGCGTGGTGGTGGAGCAAAACGTGATCGCACTGAGCGGCGCGGGGATAACGGATATGATCGCGGTGCTCGGCGGGGGGCGGCAGGTGATGGCGCAGGTGGAGAACTGGGTCTATCAGCCGCCGGTGGAATCGATTGTGCCGATTTCGAGCGTGACGCTGACGGCGCCGCTGCCGCGGCCTCCGAAGCTGATCTGCGTCGGCCTGAATTACCGGGATCACGCCATCGAATCGAAGATGGAGATTCCCAAGGTACCGACCATTTTCTCGAAGTTTCCCAGCTGCGTAATCGGACCGGGCGACGCCGTGGTGTTGCCTCGAAATTCGACACGCCCCGATTATGAGGCTGAGTTTGCCTTCGTCATCGGAAAGGGCGGGCGCCATATTCCGGCCGGCCACTGGCGGGAACATGTGTTCGGCTACACGCTGATCAACGACATCAGCGCCCGCGATTTTCAGATGGCCACCACCCAATGGCTGATGGGCAAGACCTTCGACACTTTTGCGCCCATGGGCCCGTGGCTGGTGACCGCCGATGAGATCGCCGACCCGCACGCGCTGGACATCAGCATGGAGATCGGCGGCGAAATCCTGCAGAAGTCCAACACCCGGGAACTGATCTTCAAGATTCCCGAGCTGATCGAATACCTGTCGAGCGTGGTGACGCTGGAACCGGGGGATGTGGTGTCTACCGGAACCCCGGCCGGCGTGGGGTCGGCGCGAACACCGCCGAGGTATCTGAAGGCCGGAGACCAGATGGTGGTGCGGGTGGAGGGGATCGGCGAGCTGCGCAATCCGGTGGTGGCGGAAACGCCTGCATCGTAAAAACTTCACGAGGGCGACCCGGCAAAACGTCCTGAAATCAAGGGGTTGGGCATGGCAGTGAAATTGCATAATTTCACTGCATTATGGAACTGCGTCTGTTTCTACTGGCGATCACCCCCGTGACGCTTCTCGCTCAGCCCAGTGCGCAGGAGATAGTGCGTCGCTCCATCGCCGCCCAAACGGCGGACTGGAAGGCTGCGCCGAATTATTCGTTCGTCGAACGCGATACGGTAGCCAAAGGCGGCGGGGCCACCAGCAAGACGTACGAAGTCTTAATGATTGACGGTTCTCCATACAACAAGCTAGTGGCAGTGGGAGGCCAGCCGCTGTCTTCCGTTCAACAGGCGGCTGAAGATCAGAAGGTTCAACAAGAGATCCAAAGACGCAAGCAGGAATCGCCTTCCGCGCGGGCCAAGCGAGCGGCCAAGTACGACCGGGAACGGCAGCAGGACCACGCCATGATGGTGGAAATGGGCGAAGGGTTCGACTACAAATTGGCCGGCAGCGAACAGGTGAACGGGCACGATGCGTGGGTGCTGGAAGCCACGCCCAAGCCCGGCTATCAGCCCAAGACACGCGATACGAAAGTGCTTACGGGGATGAAGGGCAAGCTGTGGGTGGATAAGGAACAGTACCACTGGGTGAAAGTTGATGCCGAAGTGTTCAAGCCGGTTTCTTTTTACGGATTCTTCGCGAAGGTTGGGCCGGGCACGCGGTTCATCCTGGAGAATGAGCCCGTCGCCGGTGGCGTATGGCTGCCCCGCCACTTCGCCGTGAAGGTGAACGCCACCGCGCTGGGATTTATCAACCATGATTCCAGCACCGATGAGACGTACCGCGACTATCAGTCCAATGCGAAGGCCCTGGCGATGGTGTCGCGCGCGACCGCGGGGCAGTAACGCGTTTCGTCTATGCTGAGGCCATGCGCCCAGCGTTTCTATTTTTCCTCATTGCCACGCTAGGGCTCCCCTGTGAGTGGGACTATCCGATCTGGGCCATACGTAACCGCTCGGCTGACCCGCTATATCGTTTCGTGCGGGATGGGAAGGCCGGATATATAGATAGCAAGGGAATGGTGGTGATTCCGCCATCGTTCAAGGTATCGAGCAATGCGGGGGGCGAGTTTCACGATGGCCGCTTGATGATGGATGGGAAGTACATCGACAAGAACGGTCGGCCTGTAATGGACGAACCTTCTCGCAGCGCCGACTATTCAAGCGGGCTAGCGGCTGCCATTCGCAGAGGTGAAGCGGCGTGGGGATTCATCGATCCTTCGGGCAAGTTCGCAATTGCGCCTGGCTTTCCTGCATCGCCAAAAGCTGAAGCGCCTTCGTTTCAAGGAGGCATGGCGGCCGTCCGCGTGGGCGATAAGGTTGGCTATATCGGCCGCACGGGCGAATTCGTAATTCAACCCCGCTTTTTGGATGGTGGCGATTTTCACGACGGCGTCGCGCGTGTGGTAATCGACGGACCGTGCGCGCTGTTTCGCGAAGGTCCGTGTCCGAACTGGGCAGCGGTTCCGGAAAGCGCCCTGGGGAAGCGGGAGCTCCCCTTATGCAAGTACGGCTACACCGATGTCAACGGGCGCATTCTTAGCGAACTGCGGTTTGACGCCGCGCGGGATTTCTCCGAAGGGCTGGCCCCGGTTCGCGTGGAGAAGCTTTGGGGCTATCTGGACAAGTCTGGCAATTTGGCTATTCCTGCACGGTTCGATGACGCGCAGCCATTCTCCGAGGGACTCGCGCGCGTGCGTGAACACGATCGCTGGGGCTATATCGACAAGACCGGCGCGTATGTGGTGCGGCCGGCGTTTGAGTATGCGGAGGAGTTTCATGAGGGCTTCGCGGTGGTGGGAAATCAGACCGATGGGGAAGACGAATACTGGTATATAGGAACGAATGGAGAGCAGGCGCTGCGGTTGCACTATGGGGCGGCGGGGGCATTTTTTCATGGGCTGGCGCATGTGCGGCTGCTGGCGGATGAGGACGATGTGGACGAGCGGGCGATGTTTGCGTATATCGATACGGGCGGGCGGGTGGTGTTTAGTTATTCGCCGTGACGGAGTTGGGCCAAGGGGGCCCAACGCGGGCCGGGGGGCCCGCCCCACATTGGTCTAGTACATTTACCTTATGAGTTCGGACCGATTTCAAGAGGTGCGGCGGCGGCATGCGGTGGCAGAGGCGGGCGGAGGCGCCGAGCGGCAAGAGCGGCAGCATCGGGACGGCAAGCTATCGGCCCGCGAGCGTATCGACTTGCTGCTGGACGAAGGCACGTTCGAGGAGATGGACAAGCTGGTCCGCCATCGCTGCCGCGACTTCGGGATGGAAGAGCAGGTTATCGACGGCGACGGATTCGTCACCGGCTACGGGCTCATCAACGGGCGACCTGCATACGTCTTCGCGCAGGATTTCACGGTGTTCGGCGGGTCGCTATCGGAAGCGAACGCGCAGAAGATTGTCAAGGTGATGGATCTGGCGCTTAAGACCGGAGCGCCGGTGATCGGGCTGAACGATTCGGGCGGGGCGCGCATACAGGAGGGCGTGCTCTCGCTGGGCGGCTACGCGGATATCTTCCTGCGCAATACAATTTCCAGCGGCGTGATCCCGCAGATTTCCGCGATCATGGGACCTTGCGCCGGCGGCGCGGTCTATTCGCCGGCGCTCACGGACTTCATCTTCATGGTGAATCACACGGCGCACATGTTCGTCACCGGGCCCGACGTTATCAAGACGGTCACGCATGAAGACGTCAGCAAAGAGAAACTGGGCGGAGCGGAAACGCACAACACGATTTCGGGTGTTGCTCACTTCATGTCGCCCGATGACGCCGAGTGCCTGCGCCAGATCCGCGAGCTGCTTTCATTTTTGCCGCAGAATAATCGCGACGACGCGCCGGCGCGGCCGACCAGCGATCCGGCGGATCGCATGGACGCCGCGCTGGACACGCTGGTCCCGGCCGAATCGAACCTGCCTTACGACATCAAGGACGCGATCCACAGCGTGGTGGACGACGGCGAATTCTTCGAAGTGCATGAACACTTCGCCCGCAACATCGTGGTGGGATTCGCGCACATGGACGGGCGGAGCATCGGCATTGTAGCCAATCAGCCGGCGTGGCTGGCGGGGTGCCTGGATATCGATTCCTCCACCAAAGGCGCGCGCTTTGTGCGGTTCTGCGACGCGTTTAACATCCCAATCGTTACGTTTGAAGACGTGCCGGGCTTTCTTCCGGGCACCGCACAGGAGTTCGGCGGCATCATCCGGCATGGCGCCAAGCTGCTGTATGCGTACGCCGAGGCAACCGTCCCTAAAATCACTATCATCACGCGCAAAGCCTATGGCGGCGCTTACTGCGTGATGGGGTCGAAGCACCTGCGCACAGACGTCAATCTGGCGTGGCCCACGGCCGAGATCGCGGTGATGGGCGCCGAGGGCGCGGTGAATATCGTGTATCGCCGTGAGCTGCTGGCGGCCGAGGATCAGGAAGCGGTTCGGCGGCAGAAGATCGAGGATTTCAACGATCGCTTCGCCAACCCGTTCGTCGCCGCCGAGCGCGGCTTCATCGACGACGTGATTGAGCCGCGCGAGACGCGTCCCAAAGTGATCCGCGCGCTGCGCATGCTGGAGCACAAAGTGGACACAATGCCAGGCAAGAAGCACGGGAACATCCCGCTGTAGCAAAGCGTCGATCAATGCAGGTGTCGCACGATGGCCTGAATGTGTGTTCGGGCGCAATCGACGTGCGGGAAGCCGGTATTGGATTCGTCAAAAATCAGCGCGAGATCCGTTCCCGCCAGCACAATCGCGTCCACGGGTAGTTCGCGGGCGATTCGCGTCAGAATGGCGTGGCCCTCGTTTCCGCCGGCGACGGTCGACATATACGCCTGATGGATCTCGTCCACTTGATTCGGAACCACAACTTCCACTGCATCGAGCATTCCGAACATGCTTGACTCCACGACGAACCGCGTGCCGAACAGCGCTACGCGCCGGTAGCCGCGCGCGCCGATCTCCGCGTTTACTGCCTCGATGATATTCACCAATGGCAGCGGGGAGATTTTCTCGAGCTCGCGGATGCATATATGGGGCGTGATGGCCGAGATGGCTGCAAGTTCCGCGCCGCCCTTGGCGAGCCGTTCGATCAGCCTCGCAAAATACGACGCCAGCCCAAACCGGTCCCCCTGCTGTACATGGCTGAACACGGTATCCATGTCGGCGTGGACGATTAACAGCTCGCCGGCCTTGGCCTTGACCAGCTCCTGATAGTAGTGAACGGTGGAGCCGGGGCCGAGGCCGCCGATCAATCCGAGTTTTCGCATGCTTCAATTCTCGCCAAGCCCGCCGTGAAATGGTAATGTAGCGGCGAGGTATACCTGCGATGAGTGAAACCAACGACGCCGCGTCGCGCCGCGATTTTCTGAAGGACAGCGGCCGCATCGCCGCCGTTTCCAGCCTGGCCGGAATGACGCTGCCGTCCGTGCATGCGGCGGAAGACAATACGATCCAGATCGCGCTGGTGGGATGCGGAGGGCGCGGAACGGGCGCAGTAGAGAACGCGCTCGGCATCAAGAATGGACCCCTCAAGCTGGTCGCCATGGCCGATGTTTTCCCTCAAAAGCTGAGCGACAATCACGGGAAGCTGCGCGGCCGCTTCGCATCCCAGATGGATGTGCCGCAAGAGCGCCAGTTCATCGGGTTTGACGGCTACCGCGCCGCCATGGACTATCTCAAGCCGGGCGATGTCGTGATTCTGGCGACGCCTCCCGCCTTCCGCTGGGTGCAGTTCCGCTACGCCCTTGAAAAGGGTCTGAACGTATTCATGGAGAAGCCGATCGCGGTGGACGGGCCCACCACGCGGCGCATGATCGCGCTGGGTGAAGACGCCGCGCGGAAGAACCTGAAGGTTGGCGTGGGGTTGATGGTGCGCCATTGCCGCGCGCGCCAGGAACTGCTGCAGCGCATTCGCGACGGACAGATCGGCGACATTGTGGCGATGCGCGGGTACCGTATGGGATCGGGCGGCGGCACTGCGCCGGTTACACCCGCCGGCACTACCGAGCTGATGCACCAGATCCGCCTGTTCCACTCGTTTCTGTGGGCCAGCGGCGGCGTCTTCAGCGACTATTACATCCATCAAATCGACGAGCTTTCGTGGATGAAAGGCGCGTGGCCGGTGGAAGCGATGGCGATCGGGGGCCGCCATTATCGCGGGAATTCCGTGGATCAGAATTTCGACGTTTATTCGGTGCAGTACAGCTACGCGGACGGGACGCGCCTGTTCTTCGATGGGCGCAACATGCCTGGGGTGCACAACGAATTCGCCAGCTACATTCACGGATCGAAGGGCTCGGCCGTGGTTTCCACCAACTCGCATACTCCGGGCCGCACGCGCATTTACAGCGGCCAGAATATCCCGCGCTGGCAGACCGGCCAGAAGGATCCGGCGCCGGAGAATCTAGTGTGGGCTTATCCGCAGCCGGAGCGCTCGCCGTATGACTGGGAGTGGGATGACTTGATCGCCGCGATCCGGAATGACAAGCCATATAACGAGGTGAAGCGTGGAGCCGAAGCCAGTCTGGTGGCGTCCATGGGCCGCTTCGCAGCACACACAGGCCAGCTGGTGACGTTTGAGCAGATGCTGAATCACGATCACGAGTTCGCGCCGGACGTGGATAAGCTGACGATGGACGGCCTTTCGCCGTTGCGCGCGGGTCCGGATGGCAAGTATCCGGTTCCCGAGCCGGGCATCAAGAAGAACCGCGAGTACTGAGGTGCGCATGAAACAGTTGCTGGCGCTGGGGGTAGTAATTCTCTGCGCCTCGGCAGCGGCGTCAGACCGCCTGGTGATCCCTGGCAAGAACGGGCCGGGCAAGGGCAAGCGCATTGTACTCGTGAGCGGCGATGAAGAATATCGCTCCGAGCAGGCCCTGCCGCAACTGGCGCGAATTCTCTCGCAGCGTCACGGCTTCGATTGCACCGTGCTGTTCGCCATTGACCCGGCAAGCGGCGCCATCGATCCCCAGCGGAACGACAACATTCCGGGCCTGGAAGCTCTGGATTCGGCCGACTTGATGATTCTCTTCACTCGCTTCCGCGATCTGCCCGACGCGCAGATGAAGCACGTGGTGGATTACGTGGAATCGGGACGGCCGGTGGTAGCGATGCGCACCGCCACGCACGCGTTCGATTTGAAAACGAGCGCGACGTACCGGCGATATAGCTGGAACAGCAAGGAATGGGACGGCGGATTCGGGCGCCAGGTGCTGGGTGAAACTTGGATCGCGCACCACGGGAAACATGCTGTGCAAAGCACGCGCGGGATGTTTGTGAAGGGACAAGAGGGGCATCCCATTCTGCGCGGGATCCGAAATGGCGCGATCTGGGTGCCGACGGACGTATACAAGGTCCGGCTTCCGCTGCCGCAAGGGACGCAGCCGCTGTTGCTGGGTGAGGTGCTGGAAGGAATGAATCCTTCGGACGCGGCGGCTGGGGGGAGTCAGAACGATCCGATGATGCCGGTAGCGTGGACCAAGACCTACGCGGGTGCGCGCATCTTCACAACAACCATGGGCTCAGCTCAGGAC